>CALIHW010000101.1 GCA_938020525.1 uncultured Granulosicoccaceae bacterium
TTCTTCCATGCTTTAAGGCTTGTGTCCCTCTTTCAAACTTACTCCAGACTTCGTGAATGTTCTGCTTGAACCGCCGTGTACGGAACCGTACGCACGGTGGTGTGGGAGGAGGTGGTGGTAACATCACCTCCTACCCGATTCCAGAAAAATCAAAAATACACGTCGATATATCAGGCAATTTTTTCTCAAAGCTATGTGGTGGAAACTCAACAGGACCCTGGTTGTTGAAATGCTGACAGCGACTGAATAAACCAGTCGCTGTCTTGTCGGCCCCATGGTCCGGTTACAGTTTGAAAGCGTCCACAGACTAGGCCGCATCGTTGATACCGTTCCCGCTACCAACGCGATCATATAAGTGACCGGGTTCACGATCGGTCTTGTTCCAATCCACTTTTGATCGAACCCAAACTGATCTATTCCTTCTGCTTGTTGAATTGTAACTACTTATAAGTATTGGAATATCGCTTAAGATTTGGTTCTTTTTGCCGTTAATGCGCCCACTGAATACTACCGGTAAGAACATGATCAGCTTCGAAAATGAAACTCATAATGGTTTTTTCGTGATACGCCCGGAGTTTGACAGGCTGGATTCAATTGTAGCCCCCGAGTTCAGACGCCATGTCATCGAGTTGGCTATTGAAAAAAACACATTAGTTGTTCTCGATCTGATCAATGTGAGTTTTATGGATAGCAGCGGTTTGGGGGCTATTATTAGTTGTTACAAGTCCACACAGACTAGCGGTGGAGTGGTGCTTTGTAACATACACGATGATGTTAAAGAGGTGTTTACCCTGACGCATATGGATCGTATTTTTGATATTGACGATGATTTTGATACATGTCTGCAAAAGCAGGCAGCGTAAACAAGTTGTTTAGGCGTTAATTCCAATGAAAATCAAGATTACCATCGATAATGATCGACGTCAGATACCTGCAGTAAGCCAGGCAGTGCGTAATCTATGTATGATTGAAAGTGCTGGCGATCATCCGTCTCTAAATAAAATTGAGCTTGCTGTTGTTGAGTTATTAACCAATATCATTGATCACGGAAGCCTCAAACCAGAGTCAGAGGTAAATGTGAATTGCCGGATTGAAAGTGAAGTATTAACCGTTGAGATTACTGATAATGGATTGGAGCTCTCGACTGAACAAAGAAAAAACTACCTCGATGATACGGTGAGTATGCCTGTTCTAGGTGAAGGAATTGATTCACTGCCAGTGAATGGCTGGGGAATTCAGCTGATTAAGTCAGCTTGTGATCATCTCTCCTATAAACGAAACGGGTTGTGTAACGAATACACAATGGTTTTTGATCTCTCTATGGCAGTGTCGTGACTGAAGAACAGATCGATAAAACTGCTCCTTACTTCGAAAAATTCGAAGATAGAAGACCGCCTGCGCCGCTTCAGATAAATGCAACTGTTCACGCAGTTGGTCAGATACTGTTGATCATTGCGGTGGTCACAGGTGCATGGTATCTGCATTGGCGCTGGACAAATTCACTGAATCTGGAAGCGCTCTGGTTTGCCGTTCCACTGGTGGTTGCCGAGACTGGTGCGTACATCGGGCTTTTACTGTACGTGTTTAATGTTTGGCATGTGCGGGACACGCCAAAAAAATCTGCACCGGTATGTATTAGTGAGTGTCAATCTGATGATGTATCAGTTGTAAAGAGACCAATATCGGTAGATGTGTTTTTCCCGACTTACGATGAAGACGTTTCACTGGTTCGCCTAAGTCTGGAGGATGCTGGAAAAATTCGTTATCCACATGAAATAGATGTCCGCATTCATGTGTTGGATGACGGTAACAGGCCAGAGATGAAACAGCTGGCTGTTGAACTCGGTTGTAACTACCTCACGCGGGATAACAATATTGGCTTTAAAGCTGGTAACTTGCGCAATGCAATGGAACAAACCGTAGGCGATTTTATCGTTATCTGTGATGCAGATACGCGACCGTTTCCGAGTATTCTCGAAAACACGCTGGGTTATTTCAAAGATCCTGACGTTGCATGGGTGCAAACACCGCAATGGTTCTTTGATTTGCCTGATTCCCAGCCGGTATCTTCGGTGTTGTCGCGCTTTGGCAAAATTGGTCGTGGAGCAGGTCGAGCTTTTGAAAAAATGTTCGGTGAAGTGAAGTTTGGCGATGATCCGTATGTCAATGACCCAAAGATGTTCTACGACGTTATTCAACGTCGCCGTAACTGGGCCAATGCTTCTTTCTGTTGTGGTGCGGGCTCAATACATCGTCGCGAAGCCACTATGCGAACGGCGCTGATCAACTACGGCTCGTCGGTCAGCAGTGAAGTTGAAAAGCGAAGTGCGAAGTTAAGAAAAATTACCGGTGAATCCGAGACTGATGCTGCAATGATGAGTCATATTGCTCAGCAAACTTTGATAGAGCAGGAATTCACGCCGTATAAGTTTCATGTGTCTGAAGATATTTACACATCGATAGAGCTGCACTCTGATACCACCCGGAACTGGAAGTCTGTGATGCATCCAGAGGTTGAATCAAAGATGTTATCGCCTCAGGATTTACTCACCTGGACTGTACAGCGTTTTAAATATGCGGGTGGAACGCTTGATATTGCAATGAACGACAGCTTCCTGTTTAGAAAGGGACTGAGCCTTTCGCAGAGGCTGCTCTATGGATCAACGATTTGGTCGTATTTTGGTGCAATCTGGAATGTAGTTTTTCTGACAGCTCCAATAATCTATCTGCTTTTTGCGGTGGCACCTGTAAGTGCTTACTCAATGGATTTTTACAAGCATATCTTTCCTTTTCTGATAGCCACCGAGCTAGGCACTATGTTCATCTTGTGGGGGCTTTCTACAACCAGTAGCAAGTTTAATTATCTGGCGTTTTTCCCGGTTAACCTGAAAGCACTTTGGACAGTATTGCGTGGTAAAAAAATCAGCTTTCCGGTCACGCCAAAAACCAGACAGGACGGGTTTTTCCTTCACCTGGTCTGGCCGCAGCTTATGGTGATGGTTCTAACATTGTTCGCTATTGTTTTTGCTTGGACAAAGCATTTTTCTGGCAGCTTCAGCTACGGGTTTGATGGTCTGTTTCTGAATACTTTTTGGGGCGTGATCAACATAATCGCTATGAGTGGAATGGTGTATTCGTCGATTTGGATGCCACCGGAACTACCGATGCCAGCTGCACAGGTTCAAGCTGATGATACTCAACATTTTGGTGTTGAGTTAGACCAACAGAGGGCAGCATGAGTCAATTCAAGCAAAATCTGGCGAAAGCCCGCGGTAGCATTACATTCGTAGTTGGTCTTACACTGGCATTTGGCACTGTGGTTGGCCTTGAAAAATGGCAGCCTCAGGAAAGCTCGTTAAGGATGACAAGCAGCCCGGTTGAATTTGTAAATAATCAATCATTGCCAATGCGTGCTGCACGGCCATTGACCTCGAAAGAAATGGAGATGGCGCATGTGGCCTGGTCATATTTTGAAAACAACACCGATGAAAAAACAGGCTTGGTTAACTCTGTTGATGGTTACACGTCAGCGACTTTGTGGGATACCGCATCGTACCTGTTAGGCCTATTGTCTGCTCGTGATCTTGAAATTATAAATCATACTGAATTTGAAAACCGGTTAACCCGTGTTCTGAATACACTTGCTGAAGTACCTTTATTCGAAGGGAAATTGCCAAATAAAGTCTATAGCGCGGTCTCAGGTACGATGACAACCTATGAGAATCAGCCAACCAGCCGTGGGGTGGGATGGTCCGCGATCGATATAGGGCGAATAATGGTCCCTTTCAATGCATTGGTGTGGAGGTATCCGGAGTTCACTGCAGGTGTTGACAAAGTGCTCTCTAACTGGGACATGCAGGCAATTATTCGCAATGCCGAGATGATCGGGGCTGATATTGATGATCAGAATAATACCATCTACCTGCAAGAGGGCAGGTTAGGGTATGAAGAGTATGCTGCCAAGTCGCTGGTGCTGGCCGGATTAGACTTATCTGAAGCGATTAGTTACGAGCGTTACTTTGAGTATGTTGAGATTGACGGGGTCAAGGTCGGTACAGATTTAAGGACACCGGATAAGTTCGATGCTGTGAACTTTGTGGTATCAGAGCCGTACATTCTGGATGGTATAGAATTCGGATGGGATCGTTACTCCAAGTCACTTGCCTATTCTGTTTATCTTGCGCAGGAAGAGAGATATAACAGAACCGGAACGCTGACGGCTGTAAGCGAGGATAATATCGATCAGGCTCCATACTTTGTTTACAATACAGTGTTTGCGGATGGCAAGGCATGGAATACTGTTACTGAAAAGGGCGAAGATGCTTCTCCTTATAGAACACTAAGTACCAAAGCATCTCTTGGCTGGTATGCATTATATGATACGCCCTATACCCAGAAGCTTTTTGATAAGGTGCAGGGGAATTTTGCAGAAGGTAAGGGATATTACGCTGGAATTTATGAAGAGGACGGTGAAATAAACAAAGCGCTTACCTCAAATACTAACGCTATAGTGCTTGAGTCACTTCGGTACATTGAACATGGGCCTATGGTTAGCATAGGGAAGATGTAAAAGTCGGTATTCGATATGATAGTGAATGCCGATCATAGTGCTGGTTGCTTGTGTATCTATTTGGTTTGGAGCGTCGCCGTAGGGAGGATAAGCTTAGCTTTAATTTAAACATACCAACCAAGCTTCAGCCCAAGTACGATATCTATACATGTAAAATCTCAACAGCGCATCCACCAATGCCGCTCATGAATCAGGTATTTCATGCACCAAAAAATCGAAAGATACCTTCGGTGGATGCGCAAGCTTATCCCCCCCCTACGAAAATATGACAGGATCACTACGTGCATTCAGACATTAGTTTGCCGCAGTTTAGTCTCGTCAGGCTGGCTTTTTGTAGTCGATAAGTAACAACGTCACGTCGTCTGCAAAGTGGTCATTGACGTTCCAGGCTTGCAGTTCTTGTCTAACTCTTGAAATGCATTGCTCGGGTGTTACGGTGCTGTACTGCAGCAAAATATCGGTGAGCCTGTCTTTACCGAAGAAGCCATTCTGTTGGTTGTGGCACTCAGTTATGCCATCTGAATAAATGGCCAGCCTATCACCGGCTTCTATTTTGTATTCTGCAGCTTCAAAGCCCGGCTCACTAAGTACGCCGACGGGAAACCCGCCGCTGCCGAGTTCTATTTTTTTGTTGTTACTATAAAGAGTCAGCGCCGGATGGCCGGCCTGACACCAGGTGAGCTTGCCTGATTGTAGATCCAGCAAGCCGTAGATCATTGTGAAGTATTTGTTTTTGGAGTCAGGGTTGTAAAAATTGTTATTTATGTCATTGACTGTCGCGCAAACAGCAGCAGCGTGATTGTCTTGCTCGCGAAGATTCCTGCTGCAGATCCCATCTTTCTTAGGGGTAAGTTGGCTGTTAATTGCAAAGGAAGTCATCGCGGAAGCGGTACCATGCCCTTCTACATCAATAATGTAAAACGCGAAGACACTTCCGGGGAGCATGAAGTAGTCAAATGAATCACCTGCCACAAACTGCGCTGGCTGAAAAAATCCATGTGCAGCGTGAGTGGTGGTTTCAATCGGCTCTGGCAATAGATCAGCTTGCAGGCGAGCAGCGATTTGCAGATCATCTTTTACAGACGTATATGTTGTGACTAGTTTTGTCATCTCCTCTTTTTGCTTGTTGTGCATATCGAGGGTGTGTTGTAGCTGCTCGTGTGATTCTTTGAGCTTCTCGTAGCTCAAGTACAGCTCACGCGATTTCTCCTCTAGTAGTGCCTCTGCCTGCTTGCGTCGCTCTTTTTCTCTTTCATACGCGCGCTTTACAACTTCGCTATCCATGGAGTTAGTCTAGAAACCGGATATGCAGTGTGCATCTTTCAGCGCCTTCGTGCATGCACTCTTTGTGATCGAGTTCGTATTTTGTTTTGTAGTGTTCGGCAGAAGCGTCAATTAGGCCCTCTGCAAGAAAACAAAGTTTTCTGGGTGAGGTGTAGTACATGGTCAGCTCGGAGCTTAATTCATCATCGTAGTCGAACTCCGGCAGTGCCGCATCGGGATGTAGCTTACGTACTTCAATGTGGATCATCCGATCTACTGAAAGTAGAAAAGACTTAAGGTCATTATGTGCTTCGAAAAACTGCGGACTCTGCTCTCGAAAATTGGGCAGGATAAACCGACCGAATGAGCGGATTAGCTCTTTTTTATCAATTCCGGTTTTATCATGGGCTGCATCAACCAGTGTCATCAGCTCTTCGTCTGGATAAGTCTCAGACGCAATATAGTTGCCTGTCAAACCTGTCGTTTGAAGAATGGAATCCCACGCTTCCAGTCCAAACCCTTCTTCCACCATCTCTGCGAGGTAGTTGAATACAACACCTTTCATTGAAATTCTGCCGTTGCCCGGTATGTTTCCTAATTATCGGGACTTCTCTGCGATACTGTAGAAACCGCTGCCTGATCAATATTCGTCGACGCTTTATGAAAGGTTATCCGGTCCAAAAGACAGTGGTAGTAGTTCCGCCAGAGTGGTTGTATAGCGTAGTCCTTTGGTGTCGCAGATTAGAATGGGTGTTTCGGGTTCCGCAAACTCTCTGATTCTCTGGCGGCAGCCGCCGCAGGGTGTGCATAGTTCATCACCAGCGCCTGCTACTGCAATTGCCAGTATTTTTGACTGACCTGCTAATACCATGGCGCTTATTGCACTTGCTTCGGCGCAATTGCCGACTGGGTAGGCAGCGTTCTCTACATTGCAACCACTGTGTATTTTGCCATCCGCTGCCAGTATTGCAGCACCCACGTGGAATTTTGAATAGGGTGCGTAGGCTTTGTCCATTGCAGCGATTGCAGCAGCTATCAATGTCTTTTGTTGTTGCATTGGCAGGTTGTTATCGTTCTTTGACAAAAGGTACACCTATCGCTTTGGGTGCGACAGCTTTGCCGATAAAGCCAGCGAGTAGAACTACTGTTAGCACGTAGGGCAGCGCTTGAATCAGTTGCACCGGTACTTCACCAATGCCTGGTAGTGCAACACCTTGAAGGCGGATAGATACTGCATCGAGAAAGCCGAACATCAAACAGGCAAGTAATGCAGGTACCGGTCGCCATTTGCCAAATATCATTGCGGCGAGTGCAATATAACCCTGACCCGCTGTCATCTCTCGCGCGAACGCGGCATTCTGCGCAATGGCAAGATAAGTACCTGCAATGCCACATAGAATACCGGCAATCATCACAGATTTGTAGCGCAGCTGGCTGACAGATATGCCAGCTGTATCAACAGCCAGTGGATTTTCACCTACAGCACGAAGTTGTAGTCCGAAGCGGGTTTTATAAACGATCCACCAGGTAAGTGGGACAGCAAGCAGTGCAACGTAGACCAGAAGATTGTGGCCACTGATTACGCTTTGCATAAAAGGCCCTATAAATGGTATGTGCGCTATAGATTCTATCAATGGTAATTCAAACGGCATAAAGCGCGCTTCAGATGCAAGGGCCGGTGTCTGTCCGCCTTGTGAAAACCATGCTATGCCAAGAACAATGGTAAGTCCGGATGCTAGTACATTGATGGCAAGTCCACTGACTACCTGATCACCGCGATTGGTGATGCAGGCAAATCCATGCAGCAGTGATAGCAGGATACTGGTAATGATCGCGCCGGCAAGTGCGATCCATGCAGATCCGGTGACTGCCGCAAGTGCGCCTGATGCGAATGCTGCAGACAGCATCTTGCCTTCAAGGCTGATGTCAATAATGCCTGATCGCTCAGAAAACAAGCCAGCCATTGCACAGAGTATAAGAGGTGTCGATACACGCAATGTTGCATCAAGTGTCGACAACACAGTTTGCGCGTTTAGCAGACTATCCATGTTGCCCACCCATGTCAGGAGTCGATGGTATGGGTCTGATTGCAAGCCAGATCTTAACAATCGCCGGGCGCAGCATAAGGGCCAAAGCACCAGAGAACAGTATAATCAAACCCTGAATCGCGACAACCATTTCACGGGTGATCTTGGGCATTTCGAAAGCCAGCTCCGCACCGCCCTGATACAACACTCCGAATAACAGGCTCGCCATGATGATACCCAGCGGGTGATTGCGACCCATTAACGCAACAGCAATACCAGTAAATCCGTAGCCCGCTGTGAAGTTCAGGATAAGACGATGATGCACTCCCATTATTTCGTTAACCGCTACCAGACCGGCCAGTGCACCGGATATGCACATCGTTATAATGATGATTCGTTTGGGCTTTATACCGGCGTAGACGGCTGCAGCTTCACTTTGCCCTGCTGTTCTGAGGGCATAGCCCCAGCGTGTTTTCCAGATGTATATCCAGACCACTAAGCAGCACACCAGTGCTAAAACAAAAGACATATTTAGTGGTGTGCGAGTGACTTCAATTCCAAAATTGCTCAGCACATCATGCATAAACGGTAACCATGATTGTTCGCTGAACTCTCGCGTCTCAGGTGACATGCTGCCGGGCTTAATTAGCACATTCACCAACAGATATACCATTAGTGATGATGCGATGAAATTGAACATAATGGTGGTGATAACAATGTGGCTGCCACGGTAGGCTTGTAACCATGCTGGAATCAATGCCCACAAAGCACCAAACAATGCCGCCGCAAGAATCCCAATGGGGATCAATAGAATGGCAGGTAACATTCCATCAAGTAAAAGAAATGTTAGTCCAATTCCTAAGCCTGCAAAGTAGGCCTGACCTTCACCACCGATATTGAACAGCCTTGCGTGAAAAGCGATTGCGACGGCGAGACCGGTAAAGATAAAGTTGGTGGTGTAGTAGAGCGTATAGCCGACGCCTTCGTCGTAACCAAAAGCACCGGTTAACATGATGCGCACTGCGTCAATTGGGTTTTCGCCGATCGCGAATATAATCAATCCCGCGAAGAACAGTGCCATGCAGATGTTCAGGATCGGGATAAGTAAAATCTCAATCCACGCTGGCAACTCTATGTTGCTAGTACTCATGAAAGGAAGTGGCTCATGCGGCGTCATCCATGGCATTGGCCATCATTAAACCAAGTGTTGTTTTATCAGCGTCGCTGCCTTTCATTGTGCCGACGATGTGGCCTTCAAACATGACGATGATGTGATCACTGAGTGTCATGATTTCATCAAGTTCAACTGATACCAGCAACACGGCACAGTTGTCATCGCGTATGTCTATTATTTTTTGATGAATTAGTTCGATTGCACCAATATCTACCCCACGGGTCGGTTGGCCAACCAGCAGCACAGCAGGAGATTTATCAAGCTCTCTTGCGAGAATCAGTTTCTGTTGATTACCTCCTGAAAAGCTTGACGACTTAAGCTTCGGGTCCGGAGGTCGTACATCAAATGCCTGCATGAGTTTTTTACAGGCTGCACGGATTTTTCGAATATTTAGAAACAGCCGCCAGTTGAATCGTTTGCGGTTCTGATAACCGAGTACAGAGGATTCGGCGGCACTAAATGACTTTACCAATCCGAGTCTTAAGCGATCTTCCGGTACGTGTTGTACACCGATCTCACGCATCTCCTTCGGGGTTATTGGTGAATTTGCATCTACCTGATAATCATTGATGGTGAAGCTACCGCTGCCAGGGGATTGAATGCCTGCCAGTACTTCCAGGAGTGTGCTCTGACCATTGCCGGCAACACCGGCAATACCGACGATCTCACCGCGCTTTACCTCAAAGCTGACGTTATCCAACCGGGTCAGGCCGCGTTCATCTGTAACGGTCAGGTTGCGTACTTCAATACCGTTGTCAGTTGTCGGGTTATCAATTTTATTGAATTGCTGAGTTTGCAGCTTCCGACCGACCATTAGCTCTGCAAGTTCGGCAGTGCTGGTATCTGCGGTTCGATGAGTCGATACTATTTCTCCCAAACGCAGTACTGAGACATTGTCTGTAATGTCCATTATTTCACGCAGCTTGTGTGTGATCAGGATGACGGTCACACCGCGTTCTTTGAGTGCCTGAAGTACTCTGAAAAGCTGGTCGGCTTCCTGAGGTGTCAGTACACCGGTGGGCTCATCCAGAATTAGAATTTCAGCGTTTCGGTACAGCGCTTTTAATATTTCAGTGCGTTGTTGCTGGCCGACTGGCAGTTCGCCCACCAGAGCGTCCAGCGGCACACTCATTTGATATTCATCAGACAGATGTTGTAAAGCTTCGCGTGCGTTTACCTCACTGGCTTTTAATAGCGCGCTCTGTTCTGCACCGAGAATAACGTTTTCAAGTACGGTAAATGTGTCCACCAACATGAAATGCTGGTGCACCATGCCTATGCCGGATGAAATAGCATCGCGTGAGCTTTTAATTTTAACGGGTTTGCCATTGATTAGTATTTCTCCCTTATCGGCTTGATAGAAGCCGTAAAGGATACTCATTAAGGTTGATTTGCCAGCGCCGTTTTCACCAACAATGCCATGAATTGTGCCGCGCTGAACTTTTAGATCGATATCTTTGTTGGCCTGAACCCTACCAAACCGTTTAGATATTTTTCTAAGCTCGATGGATAATGGTTGATTAGCCAAGGGCTGATTGATCACGGACTGACTTTCTTTCGTAGAAAGGGGAAGGCTTTTGCCTTCCCCTTTGAGTGCTGATGTTGCATCAGTTATCGAATATGTTTACTGATGACGAGCAAAGTTGCCTTAGCCGGCTACTTTACAATCGTTGTCGCTCATGTAGTCATGAACAGTAATCTCACCAGATTTAATCATACTGGTGAGCTCTTCAACTTTTGCTTTCATCTCATCGGAGACCAGTGACTCGTTGTGCTCGTCAAGAGACCAGCCAACACCTTCTTCGGCAAGACCAAGTACTTGGATACCAGGTGTAAAGGAATCGTTTTTTGCATCCATAAATACATTGTATGCAGCAACGTCAACTCGCTTGAGCATTGAGGTCAGCATGGTGCCTGGCTGTATATAGTTCTGGTTGGAGTCTACGCCAATAGCAAGCTTGCCAGCATCTTTGGCAGCCTGATAAACACCAACACCGGTGCCACCAGCGGCTGCATAGACAACATCTACGCCGCGCTCGAACTGGCTCTTTGTTAACTCACCACCACGACCGGGATCATTCCACGCTGCAGGAGTGGTGCCTGTCATGTTTTGAATGACTTCAGCATCGGCGTTGATGTGCTTGGCACCTTGCTCGTATCCACAAGCGAATCGACGAATCAGTGGAATGTCCATACCACCGACAAAGCCGACTTTGCCTGACTCT
Source organism: uncultured Granulosicoccaceae bacterium (assembly GCA_938020525.1). Lineage (GTDB taxonomy): Bacteria > Pseudomonadota > Gammaproteobacteria > Granulosicoccales > Granulosicoccaceae. Next base: position 11,260 of record CALIHW010000101.1, read on the forward strand.
GACGCCAATGCTGCCATTGCACCAACTAAAAATGAACCTTCGTGCTCTTTGAATACGATTGAACGTACATTCGGCAGATCGACGACCATATCAATGATTGCGAAATTTGTATCAGGGAATTCTTTTGCCACTTTTTCAAGAGCGGGGGCTTGTGCGAAGCCGATACCCAGGACCGGGTTGGCACCTCGTTGAGCCATGCGACGCAGTGCCTGCTCGCGCTGTGCTTCATTCGTGACTTCAAATTCTCTATAGCTGAGGCCAGTTTCTTTCTTAAATTGCTCGACGCCGTCATATACGCCCTGGTTGAAAGATTTGTCGAATTTTCCACCCATATCAAAAACCACTGCGGGTTCGATATCGGCGGCGTTCGCGGCGGTGGTCAGCGCAAGTGCTGCCGAGCCTGCGAGTAGGTTACGGATTAAGCGGGTTGTGAGTTTCATGGTAATCCTCTGGTCAATTGGCGACTGCCACAGCATGTGACATTACCACCATGATATCAAGCAAACAGGGTGGATTGTGCAGTCTATTTGCCCGAATGAGACCGAATATCGTGCGGTTCGCGCTGAGTTTTTAGCAGTGTGGTATACGCAGAAGAGGTGTTGCCCTGTAGCCGCGGTGGCAACTGTGGGTAGTGAAACGAAAAGACGTCTTCCTGCTCACTACACCCGGTCGAAAATTGAGCCTGCACTGGGTGTTGAAAGGCGGTTGTAGATTCTCGTCGCAGATGCGTCGGTAAGTGCTGAGATGTAGTCGCACAAGACCCGGTGAGGATTGCCGGTTTCCTGTGTTTCTTCCCATACCTGAGTCGGAAGCAGCCGCTCGCCATTGTGAAGATAGATCTCGAAGATTTTAAGAATGACTTTTTGGCCGCGATACTGAAGCGCCTGTAACTCAGGGCGGAGGATGACTTCGTCCATGACAAATTTCTTCAGAAGCTTTAACAGCGCGGTGGCCGATGGACTCATGGTTGCCTGGTAGCGCAACAAGGGATGTTCAAACTCGTCCAGTTCAGTGATGGATATTTCATCGATGAACCAGCCAACTAGTTTGCTGATGGCGTGTTTTCTATTTTTGTTTTTACCGCTGAACAAATTGTCAGTGTAAAAGTCTGTGTTTTTACTCACCGGGTTAGATGCAATTGTGGCAAGTTGATTTAGAAACTGCTGATGCCATTGACTGGGTGACAGCAATGACATAGCAACGGCATCTTCAAGATCATGGACACCGTAGGCGATATCATCAGCAAGCTCCATGATGGAAGTATCAAAGCTCTTGTAACGTGTTTTAAGATGTCCGCTTTTATCTGGTGCGTATTTTTCTGGTGCATGTGTAGATGTAAAAATATCTTTATCAGAGTTGCTGAATGGTTCGAGTGCCCATTCAAGAACATCACGTTCATCGCTATAAATGCCTTTAGGCGGGTGCCAGTCGTCAAGATTTAACGGTGCCCTAGATTCTGCATTGTCCTTATAGCGTGCCAATTCATCACAAAAGCCCGGGTATTTGATAATGCCCAGGGTGCTGCGGCGAGTAAGGTCAAGACCACTGTCCTCAGAGTATTCACCTAAGCGTGCAAGAATTCTTAAGGTTTGGCCATTCGCCTCAAAGCCGCCATGATCGCGCATCATAAAGTTAAGTGATACCTCACCACCGTGGCCAAAAGGCGAGTGGCCGATATCGTGTGCGAGACAGGCAGCGTCCATCAAGCTGCCTGGGGCAAGCCATTCAGTTTGCTCGTCGGTGGCATTGCGGCGTAAGTGCTCGCAAATCCCGGTACCTATTTGAGCTACTTCAAGTGAGTGGGTTAATCGTGTGCGATAAAAATCGCTTTCACCCAGTCCTAATACTTGTGTTTTTGACTGTAAGGCACGAAACCATGCGCTGTGAATAACCCGTGCACGGTCGCGTTGAAAGTGGCTCTCGATAGTGCCAGCATTGAATCTGGTTTTGGTAGAAGCGCGCGTTTGGGAACGACGCATTATCCAGTCTTTCACGGCAACCGGCTCAGTAGAGATTTCGCTTTGCAGCTTAGCTTAAACTTGTTTGAAATGCTCTGATTTGTAGGTACTGCAACTAACTTAAAAGCGCTCTGGGGATTTGAGCACCCAGCAGCCAATGAACCGCATCAACAACATCGTAGACCGGTAAGCCAGTCTGAGCCTTTATGTTGTGTTTGTATGGTGAGAGATTGGTGCATTCGAGCAGTATTGCGCTTAGCCCGGGTTTGGAGGCCAACAGCCTTGCACATGCCGAAGTGACGTTTTCGAGTGCGAGCTTTTCATCCAGTGCATCGAGATCTTCGCTAATGACTTTTCTCAAGTGATCTGCAGGCAATAGCCCTTCAATGGCACCCGGCGTTACTCCGGAAGTGTGTTTCTCATTCAATGTGTTTTTGTTGAAGGTGAGCACAGCGACTTGATGCGCACCTCCGTGTATTGACGATAAAAGCGGTAGTAGCGCAAGCGCTGAACAGATAACTGGTACGTTGCTGAGCTTTGCGAGTTTAGACTGCATGGTTGAAAGAAATCCACATGTTGTTGTGATCACAGACACTTGATTTTCTATTAACGTTTCAGCTGCATCGATAAACTCGTTTTGCAATACATCAGGGAGGATGCCCGATACTGTAATATTCGCAGGTACTGCACTATTCACGGTGATATAACGAACGGGAAAATCAAATGAGGCCGGGTTGCCGATGTCACCATTAAGGCGTGGAAAATTTGTGTTGAGTTTCAACACGCCTATGGAAATATCGGAGTTTTTGTTTGTGGTATTCATGCTTGATTCAATCAACTGGAATAAACACAGAATACAACGAAAAACGGGAGCCGAAGCTCCCGTTGTTCATCACCGATGTGATTGGTTTATTTCAATCCTTTATTTCAGGCGATAGTTGAAGCCAGCTCTGAAGGTGATTTCCGGAGAATCACCGATTGAATTAGGCCCGTTAGGATCTTCGTCAGTCTGGTTGAGCTGTAAGCCAACGGTGTAGTCAAGGCTATTGCCCAGATCAAAAGAGTAGATTGAGCTGACCGCGTGTGTGGTGATTTCCAGCGGATTGCCGTCCGCATCTTCACCATCAGAGTAAGTCATGGTCCAGGTGTTGATCCAGTCGATCATATCTGTGACTTCGTGTGTGTAGCTCATGTCGTTTCTGAACGCAGTCAGTGTCTCGTCACTAAATACAGGCTCAAACGTGAAGAGGTTAATGAACTGACCTTTATAGCCATAAGGTTTTGCGTATTCAAACTGTGCCAGTAGTTTAGGGTCGTTGTCGGTCAGACCTGTTAAATCACTGGCTTGAAAGCCTGCACCCAAACGTACAACCCAGCCGTGTCTGCGAGTGCTGATCGGTTCATCTTCAAGAACATTGTCGACAGTCAGTGCGCCTAGCGCTCCAAATTTTCCATCGCGCAGTGCGCCGCTTCGGGCCAACGCGGTCTCGATAGCTGCATAGTAGTCAGGTCGGTATTCATCTTCACCAAACCGGCTTTTGAATTCCTCTTCCCGATCAATTATCTCTGCAGTTTCAAGAGCCACAGAGTCCGGGATGGGACCAGTCAGCAAGCCTTCTTCATTCAGTTCTTCGACAATGCGTATAACCTTTGCTAACGGGGTTGCGTTATAGACACGGCCATATCCGAGACCGATTGTGGCCGAGATATCATCCGAAGGCAGGCTGCCCGTGCTCCGGTAATTTCCCTGTCCAAACCAGAATGCTTTTGGATACTGAGATTCGTGAAAGTAAGTATCGACGACGCCCTCGGCAGTCACTGACCAGTCTTCGGTAGATTCTGTATCCCGCTCAACTTGAGGAATCTGTTCCGTCGGATTCAACGCGTCAGGTACAAAGTTTGGGTCTGGTATAAAATCCGGGTCATCTACCAGTTCTGTTTTGGTGCCGGGCTTGCTGCCGTTTGCTTTTAAGCCAAGTGTGTAGCCCCAGCTTCTCGGCAGGGTACTGAAGACCTTTTGATAATCAGCATCGACCGTATAGTTGTAGCTAACCTGGTCATTATCGTCGTCGCCGGCAGGTTCTAATGCAGTCAGGTTACCTGAAATAAATGCCTGGTCATAAGAGCTGTTGGCAATCAGATAGTCTTCCAGCTGTAAGGCATTTGCCATTAACGGTGCCGATGCAACTGCAGCGGCGATCAGAGTTTTTGATAGGTTCATTGTTTTAGGTACTCCAATGGGGGTAGGGCAGTTTTAAAATGTTGTGTGCGTATAACTCCCTGGGGAGTCTTCACTTTTGTTGTATGTTTTACACAACAGGACTATATCGCAAACAGCACTGAGGCCAGCAAAGCGTGCGTTACTGGGTGGCAAGACACATGTTACTTTTCAGGTTGGCAATGATTGAGCGTGCCGCGTGTTGGTTTGTTGCTACAGTATCATTACTTGAGTAGCTACATTACGATTCGTAACCTACAGTAAGTACAAAAGCAAAAACACTAGTAGCGATCCCATCGTAAGTGCAACCATGCCGGATGAGTCAACACTGCGTGATAACCACGCACCAGGCCCTACGGTTTTCTCGAACAACCCAAGAGTTTTTTCCTTTAGCTTTGCAAGAGTGGTAAACAAATCTTTTGTCGTTTGGCTTGCAAGTGCTGTTACAGGCAGCAGGGCTTCGGTTGCGCCCTTTCGGTAGAGCCAGTCCGTGTCGAGATTGGTTGACCTGAGTTCTGGCGGATAGATCTTCCATAACATCATGACGGTGAAAGCCAGCGCTGAATACATCAGTAGCTGCAACTGGGTTATGACGTGGGCTGCCGTGTAAGGCACATAGTCAACCGGGTACGGCAGTATGGCGTAGAGCGCACCTGGGAAGACGCCAATACCGATGCAGAGCGCGGCTGATATACCCATTGCTACACGCATACTTAGCGGTGCTTCCTCGCATCTGATGCCACTGTCGTGGGCAAAGAAAGCAAAGTACGGAATCTTAATGCCTGAGTGATGAAATACACCTGCTGAAGCAAAAATCAACATCAGCCAGACAAAGGTGAGGTGTTCACCAGCGACAGCGGAGACGATCATTGATTTCGATACAAAACCGCTGAATAGCGGGAACGCTGAAATAGATGCGGCACCGATGATGCAGCAAACCGTAGTGAAGGGCATTGATTTATATAGCCCGCCCAGTTCTGATCCTTTGCAGGTTCCAGTGCGCAGCAGTACTGCACCCATACTCATAAACAGAAGCGCTTTGTAGAGAATGTGGCAGAACGCATGTGCTGCCGCACCATTGAGCGCCAGTGGTGTGCCGATACCTACGGCCACGACCATGAAGCCAAGCTGATTGTTCAAACTGTAGGCGAGTACTCGGCGCAGGTCGTTTTCAATCACAGCGAAGAAAATCGGGAACGCTGTCATCAGTGCACCGATCCAGATCAGCATGTCTGTGCCTGCATACCCGCGCGCCAGAGCGTAGACTGCGAGCTTAGTGGTAAACGCAGACAACAACACGGTGCCACTTGCGGTGGCTTCCGGGTAGGAGTCTTGAAGCCAGTTGTGTAAAAACGGAAACGCGCATTTAATGCCAAAAGCAAGAAAGATAAGCTTGCCGCCAATAGACTCCAGATTCATTTCGTTAAATGAAATGAATCCGGTCTCTCGATAGTGCAGTACGACACCGGCTAACAGAATGACACCTGAGCCTATTTGAATTACCAGATATCGCATACCTGCTTTGAAGGCGGATTCTGTACGGCGCGCCCATATCAAAAATACTGACGATGCGGCGGTAAGTTCCCAGTAGACAAACAGTGTTATCAGGTCGCCAGCGAACGCAGCGCCAATCGCAGCACCAGCATAGATAAGGCCTGCGGTTGGATGAATGGGATCATCATCGTGTATTGCGTAAATCACACCCAGTACGGCTGCAATATGAAAAATCAGGCCGAAGATAAAGCTCAGGTTATCAATACGGAATGTTTCGAGTGTCACGTCGTACATCGACGCTTCGGCAAATGTACCAAACGGATGCAGTACCAGTTGCAGCATTGAAACCAATGGCAGGGCAATCACATAGACCCGACGCCATGGCTGTGGGAATAGTGGTACCAGCAATGCCCCTATGATGAGGATCAGTGCTGGATTAAGTCCCTCAATCATAGTAATCCTCGTCACGCATTAAAAATACTCGCATAACTTTGGCAGCCAGCACCAGCAATACGCACATGATAAAACCGTAAAAAGCGTAAAAGCCAAACCATTCTTCGACCGCAAAATAAGCGTGTTTGTGGTAGAAAAACTCAGCAACCAACAGCAAGGCGCAAATTACGCACAACGCAAATATAATTTTTTTTACGTTGGCCGGCTTATCGAACCATGTGTTCTCAGGTTTTTCTTTCACGGTTCGGTCCTACGGTTCAGTTTTGGGAAGAATTGGCAGCAGGAAGTCGTATAAAGCATCACCAAACAGAAACAGTACGACGCATCCTGTGGCAGTCAGACACAACGGAACAACGCAATTCAGTGGTGCTTCCTGTATGTTCTCTGCGGGTAGTGGTGTGGCAGAGTCGGTCGGTAGCGGCAGGAAGAATGCCCGCCCGACGATAGAAAGCAGGTACACCACATTGAGTAGTGATGAGAGCAGCAACAAGCCTAGGAGTATCCATTGTTCAGCATCAGCTGAGCCAATTAACAAAAACCATTTGCTCCATGCCCCACCCATCGGTGGAAGGCCGATGATACTCAGTGAACCGACGAAGAATGCCGCAAACGTAAATGGCATGCGGTGGCCCAGACCGTCAAGCTGACTGATTTCGGTTTTTTTGGTAGCCACATAAATGGCACCAGCGCAGAAGAACAGCGTTATTTTGCCCATCGCATGCATCGCAATTTGCATCGCACCGCCGATAATGCCGGCGGCATTTGCAAGCATTGCGCCGACAATCACGTAACTCAATTGGCCGACGGTAGAGTAGGCGAGTCTGGCTTTCAGGTTGTCTTTGGTAAGTGCGATTATTGAAGCTGCTGTCAATGTAAAAGCTGCCACCCACAAGATGATGGTGCCTGCGCCGGTCTCGGCGATAAAGTCGATGCCGAACACGTAAACGGTGATTTTTAGTACAGTGAAAACACCGGCTTTTACAACCGCTACTGCATGCAGCAGCGCACTAACGGGAGTGGGTGCGACCATGGCTGAAGGTAGCCATCGATGGAAGGGCATAAGTGCCGCTTTACCGGTGCCGAAAGCAAACAAAGTTAGAAGAATAAGAGCGACAGTCGGGCTGGCATGGCCCCGCAGTATTCCGCCGGGTTTGAATTCAACAGTGCCTGTAAGGCTGTAAGTCCAGAGTATGGCAAACAATAAAAAGCCAATCGATGTGAACATTAGTATGCCGAGGTATACCCGTCCACCCTGACGAGCGGCTTCGTTGCCCTTATGTGTAACTAACGGATAGGTGGCCAGCGTCAGCATTTCATAAAACATGAAAAGCGTTAGCAGATTGCCTGCGAATGCAATGCCGATAGCCGCTGCAATTGATATAGCAAAACATAAAAAGAAGCGTGTCTGATTTGATTCATTGGCACCACGCATGTAGCCGACTGCATAGATAGTTGTCAGTATCCACAGGCCGGATGCGACTGTTGCGAACAACAGTCCGAGCGGCTCTACTGTGAAGACAATACCCAGCCCTTTGATCGGCTCGGCCAGAGTAACCGACGGTGTGTTACCTGCAAGTACGGTCGGGTAGAAACTCAGGATGATTAAAAAAAGTATCGTCGCCGTGATGATGCTGATGACGTCCCGAGTATTCTCGGAGTCTTTTTGAGTGAGTAGTAACAGACCGCCTGTCAGCGGCACCAGAAAGCTTGCGTAAAGAAGTATGTCAGTCATCACGAGGCTCCCAGTAAGTTGGAAGCAACTCGTCCTGCGAGTCCTGCAGTAAGGCGGGTGTCAATGCCAAAGTATATTGTTAGAAGTGCGAATATCCAGCACGGGATAAGCATCGACTTCGGGCCTTCTTTGATGTCGGCAAACTCTGCAGGTGCCGGCTTGAAGTACATGACATCCAGCATTTTGCCGATGTAGGCAATCGCCATGAGCGATGAAATGATCAGTAAGATTGCCACTGGTAACCAGTCTTTATCGAGTGCACCGCTCACCAGGTACCATTTGCTGACAAAGCCTGCAGTAAACGGTACGCCGATCAAGCCAATGCCCAGTATGGCAAACGCTCCTGTGGTCCATGGCATAGTGCGGCCGATGCCACTAAGGGCTGCCAGGCTGCTGGACTGGGTGCGATAAATCATGGTCGCGAGTGCCAGAAACAGTCCGGCTTTCATCATCGCGTGATTAAACATGTGGGTGACGGCGGATGTGAGGCCGTTTGCATTCAGCAATGCCATGCCAAGTGCCATGTAACCGAGCTGGGCAACACTTGACCAGGCGAGAAGTCGCTTTGCATCATCCTGGAATACTGCGGTGAGTGAAGCCACCAGAATACCGGCAATGCTTAAAGGCACCAGTAATGTACCGAGTTGCATTTGACCAAAAGCAAACTCGACGCCGTAGACGTCGAAGATAAACCGAATCATCACATACAAAGAAACCTTGGTGGCAGTGGCTGCCAAAAAGGCTGTTGTTGCCTTCGGTGAGTAAGTGTAGGCGTTTGGTAGCCAGTAGTGCAGTGGAAACATTGCAACTTTGAGTGCAATGCCTATCGTGAAAAAGGCGAATGATGCATGCAGAACTTTGTTGTCGTAGTGCTCCGGCAAACGTTCGGATAGATCTGCCATATTTAGTGTGCCGGTCAGCATATACATGAAGCCGATGGCGATCAGAATAAACGTCGCACCGATGGTGCCCATAATCAGGTAACGAAAAGCTGCTGTCAGTGCGCGTCTGTCACGTCCGCGTGCGATTAGTGTGTAGGTGGCAAGGGATGATATTTCCAGAAAGACTAAAACGTTGAATGCATCTCCGGTAATGGTTATTCCTATTAGTGACGCCATGCACAACAAAAAGGTGGTGTAGTAAAGGCTTTGTCGTTGATGACGCATGATGCTGCTGAGGGATTTCCGCAGCGCGGTCATCACCAGTGCGCCGAACAAAGTGACCAGTAAAAGAACGATTGCTGTTAGCTCATCGATTACGACTTCAATGCCCCATGGGGGAGGCCAGCCACCCATCTCATAACTAATGCTGCCGCCACCCCATACCTGATGCAATAATGCGAAAGCACAGGCGACTGATGCCCAGCTGGCAACCGTCGCGATCCGCCATGATAAGTCGCCGTTGCGAAACATTGAGCAAATCGGTGCTGCCAGCAGTGTTAGCAGTAGCTGTACTGCAGGTAGCTGTTCTACCAGTTGCGAAGGTATTTGCGACATTTGCTATTGGTCACGTTCTTTTTGCGCTGACTCGGTAACCACTGTGCTTACAGAGATTTCACGTTTCCGATTGTCTCTGTCTATGGCTGTTATCTCGTCTTCTTCTACGGTGCCGTAGGCTTCAAAGACGCGAACAGAGATAGCCAGTCCGAGAGCTGTGGTCGCTACGCCGACAACGATGGCAGTCAGTATGAGTACATGAGGTAGCGGGTTACTGAAGACGGTAAAACCATCTTTTAGAATCGGTGCTGTGCCGCCATCGACAGTACCCATGGAGATAAAAAATATAAACACAGACGTTTGAAAAACGTTTAAGCCAATTATCTTCTTAACCAGATGTCCGCTCGACATCACGATGTACAAGCCGGCCATCATCAGGATGATAACAATCCAGTAGTTGAAAAGACCGACGATCATAACGACCTCTCTGATAACGAGAAGAAGATGTTTATCATCACAGCGGCCACAGTAATGCCAATGCCAAGTTCGATAGCAAGAATGCCGTAGTGTTGTCCATCATGTGGGTCTGCCATAAGAGCGCCGTAGGCGAGGAAGTTTCCACCTTTGAACATCGCGACTACACCGACCAGTGCATACAGCAGTAAGCCGATGCCCGGGAAGTAGGCAAGCTTTCGCGGTGGCAGAATTTTTTGTGCCGGTACAATGCCGTAAATCAAGGCGTAAAGAATGATGGCGCTGGCGAAAATTACACCCGCCTGAAAGCCGCCACCTGGTCCGAAGTCGCCATGCCATTGCACATACAGAGCAAAAACAAGCACCGGTGCAATCAGCAGGTCTGCAACTTCTCTTAAAACAATTTTCTGACGCATCGACTCTACTTTGACATTCGGCGGGGCCTCGCGCTCCAGGCCTGATTTTCTGGTACCAGCCCCGAGTAATATCATCACTCCAATAAAGGCTGTAAAGACTACACCGGCCTCACCGAAGGTGTCGTAACCACGGTAGCTTGCGAGTACTGATGTGACGATGTTTGGTGGACCCACTTCTTCGCCTGACTCTAGTAGGTAACGCGGTGCAACGTGGGTATGAACTGGTGCGTCCGGTGTTCCGAAGTAAGGCATGTCGAGTGTTGCATAGAGTAGCATTGCACCGGTACAGGTCACGATGATGAGTGGCACAATTGTTTTTTCACGGCGCTTCTTTTTACTTGTGCGACCAACAATGGCCAGGGCTGCAAGTATGAATATTGTCGAGGCACCTGCACCGACTGCGGCCTCTGTGAATGCAACGTCCACGGCATCGAGAATCATGAAGATACATGAGCTCAGCAGGCTGAAAAAACCCATCAGCATGACTGCCGTCATTAAGTGATCAAGTTTGACTATTGCGAATACCGTTGCGACCAACATCAACAGTAGCAATGCGTTAATCAGGAATTCGATGCTTCATTCCTCATTAGTTTTCTGGCCCACTTGTTTTGGTCCCGCTGTATTTGGTGTTTCGGTATCAGTTTGATTCTTTTCCAGTCGTTGGACAATTTTTGCAAGCCGCGGGTTTATGCCTAAAAGGTTAACAGCCTGAGCAAGTGCATGTACTGCTGCAAGGCTCGTGACCAATAAGAAGAAAAAGATAAAGAAGAGCTTGACCACTACCAGATAGTCCGGTGCTTGTAAGGCGAGGCCAAGTAAGATCAACCCGGCACCCATGGAGTCGAGGATGCTTGCCGAGTGCGCTCTGGTAAAAAAGTCAGGCATTCTTATAAGGCCCACTCCTGCAGTTATACAGAAGAAGCTGCCAACAACAAGAAGTACAAGGCTCGCGATATCAAGTGCCATGTTCATTGAGTCGGGCTTTGGTTGCTAGCTGACTCTGCGTCTGCAGGATCAGCTGTACCCAGATTGCCAAACTTGAAGAACTTCAGTACAGCGATGGTGCCGATGAAGTTGATCAGTGCATAGGCGAGGGCGATATCGAGGAAGTCGGGACGTCCCATTAGAAAGCCTAGTACCGCAATGAAAAGTACAGTGGCGGTACCGGCTGTGTTGATGGCCAGAATTCGATCGTAGAGACTCGGGCCCATGAAACTTCGTGCAAGCGCCATTAGCATCGTGACCAGAATAGCGAACATGGCGATACCGAACATCAAAGCTTCCACTACGCGCCCTCCAGCTTTCTGACCCGTCGGTCCATCTCTCCGCCCTGGAGATCCGCCAGGGTCTCCTGCGCGAGCGCATGGACTTCGATTTCCCCAGGCTCGACGTCGATAGAGAGAGTGCCGGGCGTCATAGTGATTGAATTCGCGTGTATAACCAACCCAAGTGCGGTTTTTTGGCTCGCCGGGATTGTCACTATGGTCGGGGAGATCGGCATATCTTTCTGCCAGATTCGCTTTGCTACGTCTATGTTTGACTTAACAACTTGCCAAATCAGCCATGGTATGTAAGGGATCATGCGCAGGAAGATTAGTAGTGGTCTTTCGCTGGAATCCACTACCTGTAATCGACTGTTGATCCAGGCGGCAAGTAGGCAGGAGGCGACGCCGAAGGCCAGCATGAGCGGTTTGAACATGCCGCTCCACAGGAGCCAAAGCACTGCGCATACGACCAGTGAGATCAGGAAACGGGGCATACTGTTCTGGATTTATGTTAGTTTGAAGCGGTGACGGACTGCTTCTGACCGTGGATTCTATCATGCTGGATGTAAATCGCGACACAATACACACATAATGAAATCACACAGTATTGTAGCGGTCAACGTAGCGAATTTGCTGTTTTCGAGCGCTGGAATCGAGTTATAGTAGCGACATGGCGGCCCCCATTTAGTAAGGAGAGTCGAGGTAGTTGGATGCAAGGAGGCCATGTGATACGGTCCGCCACGTTTTAACGGTCCCCCCGCACGTAGCGTCAGCGAACGTAGTTGCGGTCAATTCTAAAGTTATGGAGGTTCTATATGAACTTGTTTAAGTATGCAGCCACTGCTGCTACGACTCTCGCCCTGGGCATTTCAGTACAGGCAAACGCCGCCACACTTGACGATATCAAGTCTGCTGGTGAACTTAAGTGTGGAATCTCGACAGGTGTTCCTGGGTTCGCATTTACGAACGACGCTGGCGATTGGCAGGGTTTCGATCCGGCTGTATGTCAGGCAGTTGCGGCTGCTGTCTTGGGTGACACCTCCAAGGTTAAGTACACCACTACCACTGGTAAGACTCGCTTTACTGCATTGTCTTCGGGTGAAGTAGATATGCTTGCTCGTAACACTACTTGGACTTTCAGTCGTGATACCGATCTGAAACTTGATTTCGTTGGTGTTAACTACTACGACGGTCAGGGTTTTATGGCACCTGTTGATCTGGGTGTTTCAAGTGCCAAAGAACTTGACGGTGCATCTGTATGTATTCAGACAGGTACTACCACCGAGCTTAATCTGGCAGATTTCTTCCGTGTAAACGGTATCTCTTATGAAGCAGTGCCTATCGAGACTAATGACGAAGCACGTACTAACTACGAAGCAGGTCGTTGTGACGTCTACACAACTGACGCCTCTGGTCTTGCGGCAACCCGTTCATCATTCGATGACCCAAGTGCTCACGTATTGATGCCTGAGATCATTTCAAAAGAACCACTCGGACCGCTGGTACGTCATGGTGACAGCGAATGGGCTGATGTAGTGCGCTGGACTTTGAATGCACTCATTGCTGCTGAAGAGCTGGGACTTACTTCTGACAACGTAGATCAGATGGCTACAGGAACAGACAACCCTGAAATCAATCGTCTTCTAGGTAGTGAAGGTGATCTGGGAGCGATGATCGGTCTTGATAAAGCCTGGGCATGGCGCGCTATTAAAGCTGTGGGCAACTACGGTGAAATATTTGATCGATACATTGGCGCGGATACGCCAATCGGTCTTGAGCGTGGAATCAACGCTCAGTGGACTGACGGTGGCCTTCTGTATTCACCTCCATTCCGCTAGTCGGTTTGAGAAGGGTGCGCACTGCGCACCCTTTTTTTTATCTGCTTCATTTACGCAGTCTGGGTGTATTTAGGTGAAGCTTTGTTGAACAACGCGAGTTTTACGGTTGTGTCTCTGCGCAGATCATGATTCGTTTGCGAACCTACCGGACCAAATGCTTTGGCGACTACACTAGATCATAGCGGCCCTCCCAAGTCGGGTTTTTCCATTGGAAAAATCTGGACAGACAAAAAGTCTCGAGGGGTAATAATTCAAGTAATAGCGATGGCGATTTTCTGCGCCATCCTGTTTTATCTTGCCAGCAACGTTGTTGGTAACTTTCAAAAGCTCGGCAAGCCTTTCGGCTTTGATTTTCTTAATCAGCCGTCGAACTACGATATCAACCAGACTCTTATCGACTACAACTCCCAGAGCTCTCATGGGCGCGCGGCTGTGGTTGGTATTTTGAATACGTTGCTGATCGCCTTTTGCGGGATTATTCTCGCGACGATATTGGGCTTTATACTTGGCGTGCTTCGGCTTTCGCCTAACTGGCTGGTGAATAAGCTTGCGTATTGCTACATAGAATTCGTGCGCAACGTGCCTGTACTTGTCCACATTTTATTGGTACACGGCATACTTGTGCATTCGCTGCCGCATCCGAAACAGGCAATTAGTGTTGCAGACAAGTTTTTCTTATCGAATCGCGGCTTCACCATGCCGCAGCCGTTGTTTCAACCCTTGTTCTGGTTGGTTGTCGCAGCTTTTGTATTCGGCATTGTTTTCGCGTTCTGGTACCGGCGTACAGCACGTATTAAGCAAGCAGCAACTGGTGAACAGTCTCCCGTCTTCTGGGTAATGCTTGCATCAATTGTCGGTTTGCCGATACTTGCTTATCTCCTAACAGGCTTACCAATCGAATGGCAGGTGCCGCAGCAGGGTAAGTTTAATCTCAAAGGTGGTATGGCAATCAAGCCTGAATTTATAGCACTTTGGCTTGCTCTTTCGTTGTATACAGCAGCATTTATTGCAGAGATTGTACGTGCAGGAATAATGGCGGTTAACAAGGGGCAGTCTGAAGCTGCGCTTGCTTTGGGCTTGCCGCGTGAGAAGACCATGAATCTTGTGGTGATTCCCCAGGCCTTGCGAGTGATAATTCCGCCGCTTACCAGTCAGTATTTGAACATCACCAAGAACTCGTCATTGGCAATTGCGATTGGTTATATGGATATAGTTGCAACCATTGGCGGTATCTCCTTGAATCAAACCGGACGCGAGATGGAGTGCATGATTATCGTCCTGAGTTTGTATCTTCTATTTTCACTTACTATTTCGATGATCATGAACTGGTACAACAAGCGCATCGCGCTGGTGGAGCGCTAGCACACGATGGATACCGTTCAAAAGTACACACCAGGTGAGCATCCTGACTTAAAGCCTCCTATCGGTCAAACCGGTTTGCTTCTCTGGTTGAGAAAGAATTTTTTCTCTTCGACCTTCAACGTCGTTCTTACACTTGCGACGCTATATTTTCTGTATTTGATCATTCCTCCGCTGGTCAAATGGTTGTTTGTCGACTCTGTATTTGTTGCTGACTCACGAGCTCATTGTCGGGAGCTGGGTACGGGGGCTTGCTGGGGGTTTATTGGTAAGCGTCTTGGGCAATTTACCTATGGTTTTTATCCGATAGAAGAAAGGTGGCGTGTAAATCTAGCCTTTGTTTTGTTTATTGTTGCAACACTGCCTGTGCTTTGGGACAAGATGCCCTGGCGTCGAAATTTGTTGTGGTTTTCGTTAGCGTTTCCATTTCTGGCAGCGTGGTTATTGCTTGGTGGTTTTGGCCTGGAGCCGGTTGCGACTGACAAGTTCGGTGGTTTCATGCTGACCATGGTGATTGGAGTCACCGGTATTGTGGTTTCATTACCTCTGGGTATTTTGCTTGCACTTGGCAGGCAATCCAATCTTCATTTTATACGTTGGCTATGTACCGGCTTTATTGAATTCTTTCGTGGTGTGCCGCTAATTACGCTGTTGTTTGTAGCATCGACAATGCTGAATTACTTTTTGCCTCCCGGTTCAACTTTCGATCTGTTGCTGCGCGTGTTGATCATGGTGTCCTTGTTCTCTGCGGCTTACCTTGCTGAGGTGGTGCGTGGTGGATTGCAGGCCATTCCCAAGGGTCAGCACGAAGCGGCAGACGCTATGGGTCTTAAGTACTGGGCATCGATGCGTTTAATTGTTTTGCCGCAGGCATTGAAGATTTCGATACCTGGTATTGTGAATACTTTTATCGGTTTATTTAAAGACTCAACGCTGGTGATTGTTATCGGTTTGCTCGATCCGCTTGGCATTGGTCGAGCATCGTTGTCAGATGCTACATGGCAGGGTTTGTCTACCGAAGTGTATGTGTTTATCGCACTGTTTTTCTTTTTGTGTTGTTTTGGCATGTCCAGATATTCAATCTATCTGGAGAACAAGCTACACACTGGCCACAGAAACTAATCACTAAATTATTTAATATCCGCAGAGTTAACTCCGCGAAGGATATAACCGAACCATGAATGATCAAGAGCACGTAGCAAGTTCAAATATGCAAGTTAGTGATCAGGAGATGATCCGAATCACTAACATGCACAAATGGTACGGTCAGTTTCACGTATTAAAAGATATAAACCTTAATGTGAATTCCGGCGAGCGGATTGTTATCTGTGGGCCATCGGGTTCTGGTAAATCAACATTAATTCGTTGCATGAACCGGCTTGAGGAACACCAAAAAGGTGACATCATCGTAGACGGCGTTGAGCTTACCAGTGATCTTAAGCACATAGAGCAGATCCGTCGTGAAGTCGGCATGGTGTTCCAGCACTTTAATTTGTTCCCGCATTTAACTGTGCTTGAGAATTGCACATTGGCACCTATCTGGGTTCGCAAGATGCCAAAGCGTGAGGCAGAAGAAATTGCTATGGGATTTCTTGAACGAGTAAAAATCCCCGAGCAGGCTGAGAAGTTTCCAGGGCAGTTGTCCGGTGGTCAGCAGCAACGTGTGGCAATCGCCCGTAGCTTGTGTATGAATCCTAAAATCATGTTGTTTGATGAGCCGACTTCTGCACTTGACCCTGAAATGATTGCCGAGGTGCTGGATGTAATGGTTGAGCTGGCCCACGATGGCATGACGATGCTTTGCGTAACTCACGAAATGGGTTTTGCAAAAAAAGTGGCGAACCGGGTGATCTTTATGGATGGTGGTGAAATCATTGAAGAAAGTGAGCCGGATGAATTTTTCAACAATCCCCGGTCACCGCGCACGCAGGAA
>CALIHW010000102.1 GCA_938020525.1 uncultured Granulosicoccaceae bacterium
TAACAGTTTTCTTCGCCACAGACGCCATAGCTGCGTTAAAAAAACTCGACGTAGGCCCTGCTATGCCTGCGTTTTTTTGCCTTGCTCTGACGCCTGTGGCTGTGAAAACTTAGTCACCCTATTTATCAAGCGGCCCACTAGCTATTGGTTTAACTGATTACTCAAATGATAGAACTCACTGCGTCATCAGAGCCCGGTGTACCATGTAAGTATGAAGCCACAGGTGAAAAAATAATTCAAATATCCAGCTGCCCTGATTTCCAGCTGTTGAGATTTCCAGCTGTTCAGGCTTTTATTTTTACGCTTGCACAGAATAGATAGCTTATCGCCAAACCCGCCAATATATTTTGCGGTATCGATTTAGTGCAGCAAGATAAAAACGGTGCGACTCATTAACCTCACTTAGGCTATCGGATATACTTACGCTTTACTTCCATCATTTTTACCTGTCGCGTCGTATTGAGCGTTTAAGTCACTGAAGGTTTGTTTGCGCTTTACCATATCGCGCAACAACCGGGGCACCTGCCAGAAATAACTGTCTTCAGCGCTGTAGTCTTCAATTCTTGCGATCACTGTATCGATACCTATCTGATCGGCCAGATGCAACGGTCCACCACGATGTTTTGGAAATCCGTAACCAAACAGCTTAACCGCATCAATATCGATTGGACGTAGTGCAATGCCCTCCTCCAGCACCTTCACCGCTTCCTGGATCATCGCAGTGACACAACGGGCGACAATCTCGCCATCATCAAACGATTTGGCGGCAATCGATAGCGCAGCCCGTTCGTTCTCGACAATTGCCTGCACTTGCGGGTTGGGTCCTGTCAGCTTATCGTCTGAGTAAAGGTAATAGCCGCTACCCGTTTTACTTCCAAACCAGCCTTGATCACAGATAAGATCTGCTACCCGGGAATACCGTTCCTCTGGTGGACGGGTGACAGCCGTTCTCACACGCGAAGCACGAGCAATATCGAGCCCTGCTAGATCACCCACAGCGAACGGCCCCATGGCAAAGCCGAAGTCTGTTAACGCATGATCAACCTGCTGGAAGTCTGCACCGTCCAGCACCAGGTACTCACAAACTTTTCGATAACTCGTCAGGATACGGTTGCCAATAAAGCCGTCGCATACACCGGAGCGCACGGGTATCTTGCTTATACGACGCGCTATCTCAAATGACGTTGCTACTACTTCAGGTGCCGTCTTATCTGCAACCACCACTTCCAGTAAACGCATAATGTGAGCAGGCGAAAAGAAGTGCAGGCCGATTACATCATCGGGGCGGTTAGTGGCAGCTGCGATCTGATTAATATCTAGATAAGACGTATTAGTTGCCAGAATTGTATTCGGCTTACATAAGGTATCGAGCTTTTGAAACAACTCTTGTTTAACAACCATGTCTTCAAAGACGGCTTCTATCACCAAATCAACACTGGCAAGCTCGCGAAGCTCTATACTGGTAATTAACTGCTCAAGTGCGTCTGCATGATCCTGCTCACTTAATTTGCCACGCTTAAGCGCACCCGCCAGTGTTTTTTCAACCGTCGCACGTGCGTTTGTTACACATTTTGCATCGGTTTCAATAAGACTGACTGGAAAACCCGCAATGCAAAACGCTGCAGCAATACCCGTACCCATGGTTCCGCCACCTACAACACCAACACGCACAATGGTTCTGGTTGCATTGGAAGCTTCAGGAATTTTTGATGTAGCACGTTCTGCAAAAAAAGCATGCACTAATCCTGCACGTTCCTCGCCTTGCATCAATTCCATAAACAGCGCTCTTTCTTTGGCAAGGCCCTCATCTATTGGTAAGGTAGCAGCACGGATGGCTTCCAGTGCTCTTTGCGGTGCCGTAAGGCCTTTTGATAATTTATCTTGTGCTGCACTCAGGGCTGCATCATCCAGCTCAACCCGCAAACTGTCAGTCGGTACTGTTTTTAGTTCACCTGTCAGCACCTCTTTTGCGGCGGTAATACCCGCATCTCGTACCGTGCCATCGACCACCCGTGTAACGATACCGAGCGACAAGGCTTCTTTATCTGACAAATGGCGCCCGGAACAAATCACATCGATTGCCGCAGCAATTCCAGTTAGACGTGTGAGTCGCTGTGTACCACCGGCACCTGGCAACAAACCGAGTTTTACTTCAGGTAACGCGACTTTTAGCCCGTGTGTGGCAACACGCAAATGTGCGGACAACGCCAATTCCAGCGCCCCACCAAATGCAACGCCATGCAGTGCCGCGATAACCGGTTTGGGGCTATCGTTCAGCGTTTTTAATAACTCCGGCAGGGTTGGTTTTTCCGCAGCGCGGGCAAAGTCTTTTATATCTGCACCGGCTGAAAAGAATCGTCCCTCACCGTAAAGAACGATCGCTTTAACCTGATCATCCGACAGTAATTCGGAAAAAGCATTGTAGATAGATGTACGCAGTGCTACACCGAGGGCATTTACAGGTGGTTTGTTAAGGCAAATCAAACCAATGTTGTCTTCTCGCTCTATGCGCACATTGTCGCTCAAGTGGGCTCTCCTTCGAGTCGCTGTATTATTATTCGATGCGCTGGCCAAAATCAATGTACACCGATAGGCCAAGAATATATCTTCCAGAACCGATCACACAGTGCGCTGTATCAATCAGTTGGTTATCCACCCCACTCCACGAATAACTGCTCTGGTCCACGGAATGTGATGTTAGGCGAGTAACTTAGATTCTGACCGTCTACCAATCGTAAGTCCGGCAGTCGTTCTGATAATGTCTGTATTGCTATCTCACCCTCAAGCCGTGCCAGACGCGCACCAAGACAAAAGTGAATTCCGTAACCGAACGAGATATGTTTCTTAGCATTGTCCCGATGGATATCAAATTTCTCCGGCGACGGAAATAACTCCGGCTCATGATTGGCAGCACCGAGACTTAGAAACACCTGAGTACCCTCCGGCACTTTGATACCAGCAACCTCTGTATCTACATTGGTTACCCTTCTCCAGCTTGTTTGTGGCGATTCAAAACGCAATACCTCTTCCAAAGCGTTGGGAATTAAAGACTTATCAGCGCGAATCGCATCCCAGTCATCACGACGCGGTAGCAGACAAAGCAATGAGTTACTCATGTAGTTACTAACGATTTCATGCCCGGCAAAAGACAAACCGTAGATGATGGACTCGACTTCACGGTAAGCCAGCTCTTCAGGATTAGCATCGTGCGCATCAAGTAACTCGGAGGTCAGGTCATCAGCACGGTCGGTTTTTCTTTTGGCAACAAACTCTCTGCAGTAGCGCCAGTAACGCAACATTTTGTTGGCAATATCTGCTTGCTCTTCTTCATCCGGGTTGCCCCAGGTAAACGCGAGTCGATTAGAAGTCCAGCTGATGAGTTTTTCATCATCGGCCTCTGGAAAGCCGATAAATCTGAAAATTGTTTGACCCGGCAGAGGATGACCAAAGCTACTGACAAACTCGGCTTGTGTGCCATTAGCCATCATTGCATCAACCAGTTCATGACTGCGTTTTTTAACGTAAGGCTCCAGCATTTTCATACGTCGCGCAGAAAACCCGCGCATGGTGTACTTTTTAATTCGAGAATGATCGGGTTGCTGTTTGTTTGACATTACAGCAACCGGATTAAAATCCTCCGCCGCAAGTATTTCTGCCGCTCGCTCGCATACCGGGAAAACCGGGTCCTGTACATTCTCTGAGGAATAGACTTCATGATTACCGAATATCTCCAGCAGATCCTGCATACGGGTAACCACAAGGAAGCCCAGTTTTTCTGAATAGAATATCGGATGCTCTTCTCTGACTCGGGCAAGATCCGGATAAGGATTGGTCAGGTAGTCGTCATCGAAAGTTGTAAAGTCGTGATCGATCGGACAACCGGAAGGTTTTGCACGTGCCGGTGCCCTTATCTTGTGGTACGCGTCGTCAGTGTTAGTACTCACACTCTGTTCCTTAAGTAGGTTGTCAAGTAGGTTGGCTCATGAAGACGTTCTTGTGGTCAATGCCCAAATACCGGCAGCAGCCAGCAATGATCCACCGCCAAAATTAAATGTTTTCTGTGCCTTACTGCCAGATAATACTCCACGAACTGTTTCTGCAAAATACGCATATATCGCCGCATTTAAAGTGGCGAGTACGACAAAGGTGACTGCAAGCACCCACAGCTGCCAATTTAGATTCGCTGAAGCGTTTGTAAACTGTGGCAGAAAAGC
>CALIHW010000103.1 GCA_938020525.1 uncultured Granulosicoccaceae bacterium
AGTCGTAGCAGACTTGCTTTTCAGGCGCTTTTGCATAGAAGAAGTCCTGACCATGTCCGCAGTAATGCAGATCAGTGTCAGCTCCTGGTAATGCAGCGTATAGATAAAACGCCGGCTTGTGAGCAGCCTGTATGGCACTACCCGATGGCTCACCAGGCTGGGTTAAAACCTGGCCTTGAGCATTGAGGTATCCGGTTTCTTCAGAGCTGAAGGCGATGATCTCGTTTGTGCCAAAATCTCCGTTACGAAATTTTGCAGGCACATCGATCGCGAACTTACCTTTCTCTTTACCGGCAGTACCAGCTTTCAGCCAACCGACTGGTCCGATGTATTCGGATGTCTGGTTAACTGTGTCGTGAACCCAGGCAAAAATAGCCCGACGACCAGGCGGCATCTTCAGTGCGTTGTACGCACCTTTGAATTGCCCTTTTTCAGCGTCAAAAGCGATGCTACCTTTGGGTCCGATATCTGTGCCGAAATCGTAACCATCGATAATAACACCACCTAACATGGGCATTACTTCCTTGGCATTGGCTGTAAACGAGCCAAGTGCCAGGAGCATTACAGCGCCCCACTTAAAAATGCGTAAACGCATTTAGCCTCCTAGTTGCTTCTTTCAGCAGACCCCGGGATTGGGGTTTGCCCAAGATGCGACAGTTGCAAAATACGGAGGTAAAACCCCCGCAAGACAAGGGCTACTTCGCCACAGAATGGTTCCGTAGAGAGAGCCCCGCCCGGGCCCAAACTACCTCGATCTTGCTTAAACAGCAACCGGAATTTGGGCTAATCGTGACTGTCACTGGATTGCGACAAGATGGCAATCAGACAGGTGGAAAATACTCAACAAGGAGATGAGAAATTTATAGTAGTTATCGGCCTCGTCTGGTTCCCGCCCATGCTCTGGAGAACGGTCCTGGAAAACAGTGCTGATGACCTTCCGGAAGCCTCCATTTGTGTTGGTGGTTGAATTTATCGGTGCACTGCGAGTTCCGCATTGTTTTAGAACCTGGTAGGGCAACCGTAGTGATGTTGTCACAGATGGCCGGGTTACGTGCGCACGTATCTGTGACAGCGTATATCCTTAGACAAAACCGTTGATCGCGAAATTAGAGATTGGAATTCCAATGAATGAAAGTGTCACTGATTTGAATATGGAAAGCGATATAGATATTGATAAAGCCCGAGCTGACACCCCGACTTGCAGAAACCTGGTGCACTTTAATAATGCCGGCTCTTCTCTTATGCCAACACCGGTTTTCGATTCTGTGATTCGCCATTTGCAGCTGGAGCAGGAAGTTGGCGGCTATGAAGCGCATGCGCAGGTGATGGAGGATATTGACGCTTTTTACAAAGAATTTGGATCTTTGTTGAATGCATCTGCAGATGAGATCGCATTCATAGAAAATGCCACGCGCGCGTGGGATATGGCTTTTTACTCGTTGCCACTGCAACCGGGTGATCGAATATTAACGCATGAGTCTGAGTATGTTTCAAACTATCTGGCGCTGTTGCAGCAGGCGGAGCGTCGTAAGCTACGCATTGATCTCGTACCTTCTGATGAGCACGGTCAGATAGATTTGGTTGAGCTACAGAATAGAATAACCGACCGAACCCGCGTGATCGCTCTCACGCATATTCCCACACAAGGTGGTTTGGTGAATCCAGTTGAGGCGGTCGGGGAAATTGCGAAGCGCGAGGGATTGATATACCTGCTTGATGCCTGCCAGTCGGCAGGGCAAATTCAACTTGATGTGAAAAAAATTCAATGTGATTTGTTGTCCGGTACGGGACGAAAATTTTTGCGTGGTCCGCGAGGCACAGGTTTTCTCTACGTTCGAAAGCAATTTCTGGAGCAGCTTGATCCACCTTTTGTTGATCTGCACTCCGCCACCTGGACCCACGATGACGGATTTGAGTTTCAGCCGAACGCTACCAGGTTTGAAAACTGGGAGTCTTTCTATGCAGGTCGTATCGGCTTAATGCAGGCCGTAAGGTATGCAAATCAGCTTGGCCTGGCATCAATTGAAAAGCGAGTCTGTGCGCTTGGGAGTCAATTGCGATCGACACTGGATTCCATAAACGGTGTTAGCACACTGGATCAGGGGGAGCGTCGCTGCGGCATTGTTACCTTCAATAAGGCTGGTGTGTCGGTTGCTGATATGAAAGAGAAGTTATCTCAACACAATATGAATGTTTCAGTATCGTCTTTCAATTCTGCCCGATTGGACTTTGCGCGGCGCAACCTGACCGATATAACCCGGGCGTCAGTGCATTACTTTAATTCGTTAGATGAAATTAATCGTTTTGCCGAACGGGTGGATGAGATTTAAGCGAGTCTATATCTTGAGATCAAGCCTGGGTTTCCAGAAAGGGCGGAAAAGTTCGATCTTCGGGCAGCGGTCCATTACGACTTTTAATCCAGCGTCTTTTGCGAGCTTGGCAGCGCGGTCATCGTACACACCTATCTGGCCCCAAAGCACCTTGGCTTTAATTTCTATTGCCTGTTGAGCGATGCTATAGAGTTCTTCGGATCGACGGAACACTTCTACCATATCAACTGGTCGATCAACTTCAGCCAGAGAGTTATAAACTTTAATACCACGAATCTCGGTTAGCTTCGGGCTCGGGTTAATGGGGATCATGTCATAGCCAGTTTCGTGCAATACACGCAGTACGCCATAGCTGAATTTTGTTTTATCGCCGCTGGCACCCACCATAGCAATGGTTTTAACCGAGCGTAGTATCTCTGTTAGATACTCGGAGTCGTAGTTATACGGACTTTGAACTTCTGCGGTTGGCATTCAGTTCTCCTTTGGGGTGGCAATATCTGCTTTTAGCTCGTGGGGTTCAAGCGGATCAAGAAACGGGTTGCGATAGAGTTTGTCGTGGCTTTCAATGCCGATGTCTATAGTGCAATCGGAAACCGGGTGTGCAACACATAGCACAATATAGCCATCATTGATTTGTCGGTTATTGAGTGCGACTTGTTTGCGCTGATCAACCTCACCTTCAACTAGTTTTGCAGCGCAGGTAATGCATCCGCCGTACTTGCAACCATAAGGTAAGTCGACACCCTGTTTGCGCAGAGTTTCAAGCAACGGCCTGCGCGGGTTTACCTGATAGGTAGCAGCGCCACGATTGGCGATGGTAATAGTTTTTAGGTCACTCATATGAGGCGGGGCTTCCTAAAGCCAGATGTCGCTGGTGCAATCGCCACCAGGATAGCGAGTCTCATGGCAGCGGCTAGGCCCGTTGGGTTCATTGCCAAAGTTGACTATAAAGTCCTGGTTGATTTGCATGCCCCCATTCTCTACATCGCAGTCGATCATCAACATGACGCCGCCTTTGGTGCGAATCTCTGGATAAAATTGGTTATCCCAGGTAGAAAAGAGAGAGGTGGTGACGTAGAGCCGCTTACCATCAAGGGATAGTTGATACATCTGTGGCCCGCCGGCTACATCAACACCGTTAACCTGTGGTGCTTTACCAAGCAGCCCGCCCATCCAGACCTGGCCAGTAAGCTTCGGGTTATGAGGATCAGTGATATCGTACTGACGCATGTCGCCATGTAGCCAGTTATTCAAATAAAGGTATTTGTCATCCATAGATACCAGGATGGCGGACATTACTCCTGGTATGGGTATTGGCCATTCCGGATGGGGTTCGTTATCCACATCAATGATTTTTTCCCACTCCCATTTACTAGTCTCTGATTTCCAGAAGTGGATAACATTAGCGCTAAGGGCAGCGCCACAAAAGCCATGGGTGCTATCAGGGTTGTGGTGAAACTTTACTTCCAGCGGTATGAGTCCGTCCTCACCAAGGTACAGTGTTTCAAATGGCTCACGTTTTTCGAAATCCCAAAGATGCAGGCGTCTGCCGTATTTTAAGTGGCCAACCTCTTCAAGATCGAAGCCGGGCATAAAAGTATTGGGAGCAGCCCACTCGGAGCTGACCATTATGTTGTGGCGTGGTTGATACCAGAAATCATAGCTGAACGGGATGTCTCCCATTGAGTTCTCCCAGCGGCCGATAATTTCAAAGTCTTTATTCAGGTGCAGGTAGCCGCCCGGCGCTTCTCCTTTGGCATCACCGAGGAAGGAGATAATTATCTCCGAGCCCAGACAATGAACTGTATGTGGGCCGGAAAGATTGGCTTTGGTTTTTATCTCTGCGCCGTCAATAACCTTGTGTAAGGCGGGCGCGCGTGGGTTGGTCGCTGTATCTACAATATGAATATTGTTAGACCGAACGCCTGGAACCAATAAGTATTTACGCGACATAGAGGAATCATCATGGCACGAAGAGCAGGCGTTCCAGCCCATGTGGTGCAATTCATCACCGATACCAGGCATCTCCAGGCGGTGAATGACTTCGGAGTAGGTCGGACTATCAGGGTCAGCATCTACTGTTGCGAGATAGTCCGGTTTCTGTATCCCGGTGCCGGTATAGATTGCGATGGTGTAGAGGAGTTTCTCTCTAGGTGCCGCCATTGCTTCTGACGGGTTGGCGTAGCCGGGGCCGCAGCAGGTTGTTGCCGTCATAGATCTCTCGTCATCGCGGAATCTGTATTATCGTATAATGATAACACTATTATCACAAATTGATAATAATGGTATTATCCGTCGAACCACACTGGTGGACGTGAATCAGTAGTTCAGGGTGAGGTGAACGAAATTACGAGCAAACATTGAAAACCCATGCATCTTGAAAGACTTACTACAATTCTGGAGATTGTCGGAAAACACAGTGAAGCGACAGTTGCCGAAATTTGTGCCGCCTCGACCCTGCCAAAACCTACGGTTTACCGGTTAGTTCAGGATTTGGTTTCTGCAGGCTTGCTTGAGCCTGTGTCCAAAGGCTGCTTTTCTATTGGTGTTCGATTAAAGCGAATTACGGACAATGATCAATCTGATCGAGCATTGCTTGAGTTGATAGCTCCAGCTCTTAAAGATGCTGCGGAGGCTTATGGTGCGGCATTTTTTCTCTCAAGACTTTGCGGTACTTCTGTAGAAATAATTCATGTGGAAACACCAGGCAATGGTGTCTCATTTTTGCACCCGGGTTTGGGTAAGCGTCCCTTGCACGCCTGTTCCTGTTCCAAAGTGGTGGCGGCATTTTCACCTGAGTTAATGCTTGAAAAAAAGCTCAAGGGACGCTTAAAGGCCTACACTGAATTTACATTAACCAAAGTGACTGATTTAAAAGCAGAGCTCGAAGCCATACGTAAGCGCGGCTATGCAGAGTGTGTGGAAGAGATTGAACGTGGTATGTGCTCTGTAGCATCACCGATTGGTCAAAGTGAACTGGGTAGAACGCTTGCTATTGGTGCAACCGGGTCAACCCGCGTGTTTACTCCCTCATTTCGGGTTCAACTAGGCAGTCAGCTTGTTGATATGGGTGAAGACTTGTCTGCGCGCTTTGGCTGGGCTGACTCTGCCAATTCTTATGGCTCTGCCACTGGCAGTACTACCAGGGACTAAGTCCCGTCACTGGCTTATTGCTATAACCCGTAATGCATTACCCCTGGACACTACTGCTGTGAGAGTTAATAAAAATGAATTCTGATAACTTTGGGTTTGGTACGCAGATACGTAAATCTCCCTTCTTTGACGCCACTGTTCGTTGGGGCGCGAGGGATTTTTCTGTGTACAACCATATGTATATTCCGCGTGACTTCGGTGACCCTGAGCAAAACTTCTGGAATCTGGTTAACGATGCCATCCTTTGTGATGTTGCTGTAGAGCGGCAAGTCGAAATAACAGGCCCTGACGCGGCACAGTTTGTACAGTTCTTAACACCGAGGAACCTTTCTGCCATGGCAGTGGGGCAGTGTAAGTACATTCTTATCACCAATGCAGATGGTGGCCTATTGAATGACCCGGTGTTGCTCAAGCTTGCGGAAGATCACTTCTGGATTTCACTGGCAGATAGTGACATCTTGCTTTGGGCTCAGGGAGTAGCTGTGCATTCTGGCTTTGATGTCAATATACGCGAGCCTGATGTATCTCCCCTACAATTGCAGGGTCCTAAGTCTGGCCAAGTGATGCAGGCTCTGTTTGGTGAAGGTATTAATGATTTGCGCTACTACTGGTTGCGTGAATATCAACTAGACGGTATCCCGTTGCTTGTATCACGTACCGGCTGGTCAAGTGAACTTGGCTATGAAATATATCTAAAAGACGGGTCTCGAGGCAATGAGCTGTGGGATAAGATTATGGCGGTGGGTGAACCGTTGGGATTGAAGCCAGGGCACACGTCTTCGATTCGTCGTATAGAGGGTGGCATGCTCTCTTATCATGCCGATGCGGATATCAATACCAATCCCTTTGAGTTGAGGTTTGATCGATTGGTAGATCTTGACATGACTGCAGATTTTATTGGTAAATCTGCCTTGCAACGTATTTATAAAGAAGGTGTTGCGCGCATGCAAGTGGGACTGGTAGTTGAAGGTGCTCCATTGAAAGGACCTAACACAACATTCTGGCCGGTTAAAATTCAGGGGCGTGATATCGGTAAGGTAACCTCGGCGGTCTATTCGCCACGGTTAAAACAGAACATTGCTCTTGCTATGGTCTCTTCCGATGTTGCTGCAACGGGTAATGAAGTTGATGTTGACGCGAGCTTCGGGAATACAAGAGCAAAGATTGTCGACTATCCGTTCTATGATCCAAAAAAGAAAGTTGCTTCATCCTGAATCTTTTATCTGCTTTATAAAAGACATTTATGCTGGCTTGTATGAGTTATCCGTATGTTTCTCCGCGTGTATTTACGGCGGTAAAAATCACGATAACTATGGTTAAAAACCGTAACACAATCAAGCGACTATAAATTTTTGATGTAGAGTTAATAGCTGTTGTTGCAGTAATTTTATTTAATTTTATGTGGAGAATTTTATGGATGTAATGAGTTTGGTAATTTGGTTGGTACTTGGTGCAGTCGCAGGTTGGTTGGCCGGTATGATTATGAAAACAGGCTCAGGTAATATTGTAACAAACATTATTGTGGGTATTGTTGGTGCATTCCTTGGTGGCTGGATTGCCAGCAAGATTGGTGTTGCGTCTGCTACCGGTGGCCTTTCTATTATGTCTATCATCACAGCGGTTGTTGGTGCATGCGTATTGCTGTTCATACTCGGCCTTATCCAAAAAGGGCGATCGAACGTTTAAGTGCGCCCAGGCTATTGCAGTCGATTAGTTGATAATCGTCAGTTGATAATCGTCAGTTGATAATGATTAATTGACAGTGGTTAGTTGCTAATAATAATTAGTGGATAATGGTAGTTTGCAACTGAAGTGGAGCGTCAATTGAAGAGCATTCATTCGTGAATGCTCTTTTTTTATGCACTTTGTAGTACAGGAGTATTTCGCGAACAGCATATTAGTATCCTGATTAATGAACTCATGTGATTATGTAGCGGAAATTGCGCGCCACTGGGGGCAGGCATGCTGGGTAACCCGGTGGGATCTCTGGTGAAGGCAACGGCAAATGTCGAGAAGCAGGTAGCAAAAAAACTCGTAATTGACGCAGTCTCTTTACGATATCTGATTTCCTTTAATAATAATTCAATACGTTTGATGTAGCGTTACAGGTGTGGGATTGGTTACAATTGCCTCCTATTATTATCCGATGCCCACCGCTTGAAAACTGTTTCCACAGAACTGCTTGATATTGTCGACGACGAAGATCAGGTGATCGGTTCCGCGACGCGTGGTGAAATTCATCAGCAGGCGCTGATGCATCGCTCAGTGCATATTATTGTGTTGGATGGCAAAGGTCGCGTGTTGTTGCAAAAGCGTTCAATGCAGAAAGATCAGTGTGCCGGAATGTGGGACACCTCTTGTGCCGGACATGTCGAGTCCGGTCACAGCTATGCAGAAACCGCTCCCCGGGAATTGCAGGAAGAGCTTGGTATTGATGGTCCGCTGCATCAACTGTTTAAGATGCATCCGACCAAAGATAATGGTCAGGAATTCGCGCTGGTTTATACAATAGAACATGCTGGGCCGTTTACACCTGCTGTCGATGAGATAGATGAACTAAAGTGGTATTCGTTTGAAGAAGTGGACAACTGGCTCCATAGGCTGTCATCGATCAGTATCGATCAGCATGATCTGACCAGTGGATTTATGGAAATATGGCGCCAGTATCGAGAGCACCATGAGTATCGAGAGCACCATGTGTGACCTGCAAGGTGTTGCCTGATGCAAGCCAGTGATTTTGACTACGACTTGCCGGAAGCACTGATAGCGCAACATCCACCGGAGCACAGAAGCGGCGGCAGGCTGCTATGTCTTGGTGATGGCAAGCTTGATCATTTGCAGATTGCAGATTTTCCTTCGCGGTTGCGTGCGGGTGACTTGCTGGTGATGAATGATACCCGTGTCTATCCTGCACGGTTAAACGGCAGGAAAGCTACCGGTGGCAAGGTTGAATTGCTGGTAGAGAATATTCTTGATGAGAACACTGCGCTTTGTCTCTGTAAAGCCAGTAAGTCCCCAAAGGCAGGTGTTGAGCTGGTTTTTGATAGTGGTGGCAGTGCTGTTGTGCAAGGTCGCGAGCATGATCTGTTTCGTATAGAGTTTACCCTTGATGCGACATTGCTTGAGTATTTGCAGCAACATGGGTCACTACCATTGCCACCTTATATTGAAAGACCGGTTGAGCGTGATGATTTAGAGCGATATCAAACTGTCTTTGCAAATCGCACGGGTGCGGTGGCAGCACCGACTGCAGGTTTGCACTTTGATAAAGAGTTGTTATCTCAGTGTGCGAGTAAGGGTGTTGAGCAAACGTTTGTAACGCTTCATGTCGGGGCTGGTACGTTTCAGCCTGTACGTGGCGATGATTTAGACAGTCACGTTATGCATGCAGAGTGGCTAAGTGTTACTGATGAGGTATGCCAACAAATACAACAGACAAAACAAAAGGGTGGGCGCGTTATTGCCATAGGTACCACCGTTGTCAGAGCGCTTGAAACAGCGGCGTT
Source organism: uncultured Granulosicoccaceae bacterium (assembly GCA_938020525.1). Taxonomy (GTDB): domain Bacteria; phylum Pseudomonadota; class Gammaproteobacteria; order Granulosicoccales; family Granulosicoccaceae. The sequence continues at coordinate 8,990 of CALIHW010000103.1, forward strand.
GGGTGGTGTGCTGCAGCCCTATGAAGGCGATACCCGTTTATTTCTTAAACCCGGTGATCAGTTTAAGGTGGTGGATGGTTTGCTAACCAACTTCCATCTGCCGCGTTCAACGCTACTGATGCTGGTCTGTGCATTCGGTGGTAAGCAAAGATTACTGGATGCGTATAATGCGGCGGTTGAGCACGAGTACAGATTTTTCAGCTATGGTGATGCCATGTTGATCTGGCCTGAATGTTAATCTGAAGACTAACCGGAATACTGGCCTGGATGCTAACCAGAATACTGGCCTCACCCTCAAAGCTTGTTAAGTAACATATATCAGTGAAACCTATTTTTAACCGGATAACTGTCAATGCAGTTTGAGCTACTCACAAAAGACGGCAGTGCACGACGTGCTGCTGTAACTACAGCGCATGGCACAATTCAAACACCGGTATTTATGCCTGTAGGAACCTACGGTACGGTAAAGGCGTTAAGTCCGGAAGAGTTATGGGAAGCAAAGTCGCAGATTATTCTGGGCAATACATTTCATTTGATGCTGCGTCCTGGTACGGAGATTATTAAACAACACGGAGACCTGCATGACTTTATGAACTGGCAGGGGCCTATTCTTACCGACTCCGGTGGTTTTCAGGTATTCAGTCTGGCAAAGATGCGCAAGATTACTGAAGACGGTGTTTCATTTAACAGTCCCATAGATGGCAGTAAGGTCTGGCTTAGTCCGGAAGTATCCATGCAGGTGCAACATGCGCTGGGCTCAGATATTGTCATGAGCTTTGATGAATGTACCGCTTACCCTGCAACAGAAAAGGAAGCGCAGAGTTCCATGGAACTTTCCATGCGATGGGCAAAGCGCGGACGTATTGCACATAATGAACAGGGCAACACCAACGCATTGTTCGGCATCGTACAGGGTGGTATGTACACACACCTGCGTGAACAGTCTTCCGCAGCGCTTAAAGAAATAGGTTTTGACGGATACGCGATTGGCGGATTGGCGGTGGGGGAGCCAAAAGAAGAGCGCGAACGCATGTTGCAAGAATCTGTACCGTTTTTGCCGGAGGATGCACCGAGGTATCTAATGGGAGTAGGTAAGCCTGAAGACATAATCGAGGCAGTAAGACGCGGTGTAGACATGTTCGACTGCGTGATGCCAACCCGCAACGCCCGTAACGATACAATTTTCACCAGCCGTGGTGTCCTGAAGCTACGTAACGCAAGATTCCGAACTGACACTACAGCCCTCGATGACGCTTGCGACTGCTACACCTGTAAGAACTATTCCAGAGCCTATCTGCATCATCTAAGTAAGTGTGGGGAGATCCTGGGTTCACGTTTAAACACCATTCACAACGTGAGGTTCTACTTGCGCCTGATGGAAGACATCCGAAGTGCGATCGAAGCCAATCGCTTTGATCAGTTCGCTACTGAATTTTATGAACTCCAGTCCCAGGGCCTTTCCTGAAGTTAGCTTACTTTAAGCGAGTTGTTAGTGAGTTAATGTCTGTTCGCGGGTTTAGAAGTTTCCCAAGCGTCTGTTTTGTTTTTTTAAATCATCTGGAGTCGGGTCAAAGCGCCATGGATGGCGCGTGAGCGCCAGCGGCACAGGGATGTGCCATTGGCGCGACCCGACGGAGGGTGATTTAAAAAAATGCCGCAGGCACCCGAAGGGCAAAGAAGTGCGCAAAGCGTTTTTGGTTACTTTGGCCGCTTTTGCAAAAGTGACTCGTAGAGCCAGGGACTGGCTTCGAAAAACGCCATGGATGGCAAGCCAGAGCAACAAGCCAGAGCAACAAGCCAGAGCAACAAGCCAGATCGACACTCCAGATCGACAAGCCACTCAAGTGAGAGCAAATAGCCAAAACGACAAGCCAGATCGACAAACCGCTCAAGCCAGAGCACAGAGACCCAACCAGCCCAAGTCCGCAAAATCAAAACTTAAAGCAAGCAAGCCGCTTGTGGCATAATCCGCGGTTTGAAACGACCCACGGAGAGTCCGATGTCATTTTTCATATCAGATGCGCACGCCCAAGCAGCTGGCGGCCAGGGATCAATGATCAGTCTGTTGCTGCCGTTCCTGTTACTTCCGATTTTCTATTTCCTGATGATTCGTCCGCAGCAGAAGCGAATGAAGGAACACAAAGCCATGGTTGACGCCCTCAAAAAGGGTGATGAGGTTGTGACCAATGGCGGTCTCGGCGGTACGATTACCAAGGTCAGTGATGGTTTCTTTCAGGTCAAGATTGCTGAAAATACTGAAGTGACTGTGCAACAAAATGCAATTGCCAATCTGTTGCCGAAAGGGACTTTGAAAAAAGTCTGATCTTAAGGCCTTTTAATCCGGAATATTGTGGCTATCTTTAATAGTCAAATAGTTTAATAAGCGCATTTTTCGGCATACGATTTAACACTCTGGCCGGCGATGAATCCGGTTTCTGACAATTGCTTGACGAGCGCTCGATCCTCTGTGGTTAGTCCATGATAAATAAATACCCCCTGTGGAAGTATCTGCTGCTGGCTGTCGTGGTCGGCGCCGGTCTGCTGTTTGCGTTGCCCAATGTGTTTGGCGATGACCCCGCGGTTCAAATATCACCCCGCAATGGCGCGCTTGCTGAAGATCTGGAACAAAACGTTGGATTGACACTTGAAAACGGTGGTATAGAAGATTTTACCCTGCGCGAAGATGATGGCCGCTTGTTGGCGCTTTTTGCCGATGGCGATGATCAGCTTAAAGGGCGCGATCTGATTCAGCAGAATCACAGCGACCGTAATACCGTAGCTCTTAACCTGGTGCCCGCAACACCTGCGTGGTTGAGATCAATTGCCAAGCCCATGGGGCTGGGTCTGGATCTTCGCGGTGGTGTTCACTTTCTTATGGAAGTTGATATCGCTGCGGCAATTACCCAGGCAGAAGCGAAATATATCGATGATTTCAGAACCTTTCTCCGAGGCAGAGATATTCGCTATCGCGGTGCAAGGCAAACGGGCGATGGAGTGCAGGTACGATTTGATGATGCTGAACGGCGTGATGCTGCACTAAGCGCTATTCGGGCTGAGTATATTGACCTTGAGTTGGCCCCTGTGGACGACGGGACTGATTTCTATATCAACGCGAAGCTGACAGAAATCGCACGTGAAAACGAAAGACGATCAGCACTGGATCAGAACATTATTACGCTGCGAAATCGTGTAAACGAACTCGGTGTAGCAGAGCCGATAGTTCAGCAGCAGGGTCGTGAGCGCATCGTCGTGCAGTTGCCGGGTGTGCAGGACACAACCATTGCAAAGGAAATTCTCGGCGCTACTGCAACGCTTGAATACCGCATGGTGCACGGTTCATCTACGGACTGGTACGCTGCTCAGGAAACCGGCCGGGTACCTGCCAATACCAAGCTTTATAATTTAAGAGAAGACGGAAGTCCGATACTGCTGCAGAGAAGGGTCATTGTGACAGGTGATCAGATCAAGGATGCCTCCTCAGGTATCGATACGCAGTCGGGATCGCCAGCGGTATTTATAAATCTTGATGGTGCTGGTGCCAAGCGCATGCAGGATGTCAGTTCCGAAAATATCGGTAATCCGATGGCTGTTGTGTTTATTGAAACGCAAGTGACTACGGTTAAAAAAGGCGATGAGTACGAAAAGAAGCGTACCCGCGTTGAAGAGGTGATTAATGTTGCGACTATTCGCGATGTTTTAAGTCACCGTTTCCAAACCACGGGGCTTGATACTAGCGAAGCGCGCAATCTTTCATTGCTTCTCAGGGCGGGTGCGCTGAAAGCGCCAGTCGAGATTGTTGAAGAGCGAACTGTTGGTCCAAGCCTGGGTCAGGAGAATATTGATCGCGGTAAAATGTCTGTTCTTATTGGTCTTGCACTAGTTTTGATATTCATGGCTTTTTACTACAAGGCGTTTGGTGTTATTGCAGATCTTGCACTGGTGACAAATCTGGTGTTGATTGTGGCTTTGCTTTCCATGTTACCCACTTCGTTAACGTTGCCGGGTATTGCAGGCATCGTGTTGACGGTCGGTATGGCCGTGGACGCGAATGTTTTGATCTTTGAACGTATCCGAGAAGAACTCCGCAATGGTCAACGTGTTCAGGAAGCCATACACGCAGGATACGAAAAAGCCTTTGTAACCATTGCTGATGCAAATGTCACAACGCTTATTGCGGCAGTTGTATTGTTTGTGTTTGGTACCGGCCCGATCAAGGGTTTTGCAGTAACGCTTTCAATTGGCATTGTGACTTCCATGTTCACAGCGATTTTTGGTACTCGGGCAATTGTTAACTGGCGCTACGGCGGCAAGAAGCTTGAAACATTACCTATCTAGCCTGGATTATTCATCAGGCGACGGTTAAATATTGGCGAAATGCTATGTATACAGTTCCAAACCACTTTTTTAGCACCATTTTCAAAATCGCAGTTTGTCTATTCGACGGCAGAAAAAAATCTGGCGTCACATCTCGGCCCATCCTCTTCGGCACGTGGCGGGCCACGTTTCTCAGACGATTGGCCGACCTGTTTAGCCAGATTTCCTCTGCACGCCGAATCCTCATGAATTATCCAGGCTAGGCGATTTTTTAAGTGCATTTGCTGCAGATAACTACTCAACCCATCAAGCTCTAACAGACCGGTTCCAATGGCTAAGAAACAACAACAGAATTACGATGTGCGCTTTGATGTGATGGGGTTGCGTAATGCAGCAACAATGATCTCGGCTGCTTTAATACTGATTTCGATTGTTGCACTCGTGTTGCGTGGTTTGAACTTTGGTATCGATTTTACCGGTGGATATATAGTTGAGGCGGGCTTTGAGCAACCGGCTGAATTACCGGCAATTCGAGAGGCTTTGGCGAGTAGTGATTTTGAAGATGCCATTGTGCAACATTTCGGCACGACCACTGAAGTATTGGTGAGACTCGCACCTGCGGAAGGGCGCACCGGCGCCACAGTAAACACTGATGTTGATCGTGTATTGGCCGGGCTCGGGCAAGGTGAGGTTACGATGCGCCGCGTGGAATTTGTTGGCCCTCAGGTCGGTGAAGAGTTGCGTGAGCAAGGTGGCCTGGCGGTACTGATCGCACTTTTTTTTATTGTTATTTATATCTGGCTGCGCTTTGAAAAGAAGTTTTCCGTAGGCGCGGTGGCAGCACTGGTACATGACGTGATAATCACGCTTGGCTTTTTTGCTATAACCCAGATCAACTTCGACTTAAGTGTCCTTGCTGCGATTCTTGCGGTAATTGGTTACTCGCTTAACGATACCATCGTTGTGTTTGATAGAATTCGTGAAAACTTTATCGGCATACGTAAGAAAGCGCCAATAGAGGTGATGAATATCTCTATTAATCAGACGTTATCGCGTACTATTATCACGTCACTGACCACATTGCTGGTGTTACTCGCATTGTTTCTATTGGGCGGTGAATCGATACGAAGCTTTGCGATCGCGTTGATCATTGGGGTGATTGTGGGAACGTATTCATCTATCTACGTTGCCAGTAATGCGGTTCTTACTCTTGGGCTTACCCGTGAAGATATGTTGCCGGTAGAAAAAGAAGGTACAGAGCTGGATGATATTCCGTGATTGATTCGACTGACTGAGTCCACTGATTCGGGCGCCTGATTGAGTCAATTGGGTGGGGTGGTGAGTTGTTGTATTCGCTCTTGTTAGTGATCGCTGTGCAGTTACCTGAGGTCTGATACTAAAGGCCAGATACTCCGATCTGGGCACCCAAGGCAAGTTCCTCAAGACTGGTTATGCAGGGAACGGGAAGGAACGTAGCTTGTTATTTTTCCGCGGTTATATTTCGTAGACTTTCAGCTCTTTGAATGTCCTGACCATCTGATCAAATATCCTGGGTGTGGCGGCGATGATGTTGCCGGACTGCATCCAGTCACTCTCACCTTTGGTATCGCCAATTAGACCTCCCGCCTCGCGCACTATCAATGCACCGGCTGCGACATCCCATGGTTTTAAGTTGTACTGCCAATAACCATCCTGTCTGCCTGCGGCAACGTAGGCCAGTTCAAGGGCTGCTGACCCATGCCTGCGAATACCCGACGCATTGGTCGTGAAGAAATTCAGTGATTTCAGATAGGCCTCATAGTCGCCCTTGCCAGTATTGGAGTAACCCGTTCCGAGCAACGCGTCTTCAAGGCCTGCTCGTTTGCTTACGCGCAGGCGCTTACCGTCAAGCGTCGCGCCATCACCGCGGGTGGCGGTAAATAGCTCCTGACTGACAGGGTTGTAAATGACGGCTTGTTCCATCCGGTCTTTGTGCGCAACCGCAATTGATACACAAAACGATGGATAGCCATGCAGATAGTTCTTAGTGCCGTCGAGCGGATCGATGTACCATTTGTATTCGGCTTTCTCATTACCGACCAGGCCGCTCTCTTCGCAGATAAATTGATGATCAGGGAAGGAGCGCTGTAAGACGGAGACGATTTCAGCTTCTGTTATCCGGTCTACTTCCGATACAAAGTCGTTTTTGCCTTTCAGTTCAACGGTCAGGCTGTCCAGCCTGTCCATGTATTTGGTCAATACCCGGCCTCCGGCTCGAGCTGCGCGAACGGCGATGTTAAGCATCGGGTGCATTGAGAGGCGACTCCATGGCTGGGGTTTGGGAGAGTGATGGTGTTAGCCGGCTAAGAATACAGGATTGCGGCCTTTCAGCGCTGATTAATATGGGAAGGTTCGGGAATTTTTAAGTGAACAGTTGATTCGATGTTGGATTCAAAAGACATAAAATTTGTCCTGGTAGAGACCAGTAACGGTGGCAACATCGGTGCTGCTGCGCGGGCGATGAAAACCATGGGTTTGTCTCAACTCGCGCTGGTTAATCCCTGTGAGTACAGAACCTATGAGTGCTACTCAAGGGCTGCCGGTGCTTTTGATGTGCTGGATAATGCGCTGGTTTGCCAGACGCTTGAAGAAGCGATAGCGGATTGTACGCAGGTGATCGGTACCAGTGCTCGCTTGAGAAGTCTCAGCTGGCCGCAGTTGGATCCGCATGACTTTACCGAGCTGTTTGGCACTGCACCAGAAGGTTCAAAAATCGCCGTGGTATTTGGCAGAGAGCGTAGCGGGTTAAGCAATGCCGAGCTCGGTTTATGTTCGCAGCTGGTGGTGATTCCTTCGGTGGCAGATTTTAGTTCCCTGAATATCAGTGCCGCGGTGCAGGTGCTGGCGTATGAAGTGCGCAGGGCGGTTCTGGCTCAAGATTCTGCGAGTGCTCCCGCAGTTGAAGAAGCGAAGGTTAAATCCGGTGATTTGCCTGCTGACCATGAAGAGCTTGAGCGAATGTATGCTCACTTGGAATCGACCATGCTCGATACCGGTTACCTCAACCCAGATAACCCGCGCATGATGATGCCGCGTTTCAGGCGGCTGTTTAATCGTTCATCATTGAATCGCAGTGAAGTGCAGTTGTTGCGCGGGTTATTCGCGTCACTTGAAAAAATGGCCAGACACATTAAAGCCTGACGTATGAAAATCTATAATTTGCAGTGGGCTTGCAGGCAGTTCCGGTAATACATCGAGCGATCTCTCTGTTTTTTGTTCAGCAGCTCTTTGAATCCGGAAAATAGGCTTTATAATACTTGAGTAAATTAATCGGGTAATTGGCATGTTTGCGCAAATTAAAGAGGACATCTATTGCGTTTTTGATCGTGATCCCGCGTCGCGCACAGTAATAGAAGTCCTGACGACTTACCCCGGAACCCACGCGCTGCTGATTCATCGATTGGCGCACTGGTTGTGGAATAAGAAGCTCAAATGGCTGGCGCGGGTGTTTTCCTACATCGGTCGCTGGTTCACCGGTATTGAAATTCACCCAGGTGCGACCATCGGGCGGCGTTTTTTTATAGATCACGGCACTGGAGTTGTGATTGGTGAGACAGCTGAGATCGGTGATGACGTTACTCTGTACCATGGCGTGACTCTCGGTGGCACTTCGTGGAACAAAGGCAAGCGCCACCCAACCGTGCACAATAATGTTGTGGTTGGGGCTGGAGCAAAAATTCTTGGGCCGATTGTGGTTGGCGAAAACGCCAGAATCGGATCTAACGCGGTAGTAGTGAAAGAGGTTCCGGCCGGTGCGACTATGGTGGGTATTCCGGCGCGGCAGGTAGGTAAGAAGGCAGGAATTGCTGATGTGCGCAAAGCAACTGCGGATAAAATCGGTTTCGATGCCTACGGGGTGACCGACGATTTACCCGATCCGGTTGTTGAAGCGATCGATAAGATGCTCGATCACATTCACGAGACTGACGCTCGTTTTGAAGAGATGCGCTGCGCTCTGCGCAAGCTCGGTGAGCACGTCGATAAAATGGAGCCGCTGGAAGTCGACGGACTGATGGCTGAGTGTCGCGGGCAAATCAAGGGAGAGACTGCGGGCGATGATCAGGTGTTGACTGACGACAGCGCCGCTGTCAGTCAGGGTCCGAAAAGCGTGGTAAAGGCCTGAGTTTTTTTATTTCGATTCAACGGGATAATACTTGACTGTTTTTGTAGGATATGTAAACTGAGCAGCGTTGCCTAGGGTGAATTTATGAAGCTGACAACACGGGGCCGCTATGCCGTCACAGCCATGCTTGACCTTGCTCTTTACGAGAACCAGGGGCCTATCAGTCTGGCTGATATCTCCGGCAGGCAGGAAATCTCGTTGTCCTATCTTGAGCAACTGTTTTCACGTTTGCGCAGAAGTGGGCTGGTCGAGAGTACCCGTGGGCCGGGTGGGGGATACCGTATCGCTCAGCCCCTGGCTGAGGTGTCAGTTGCAAACATAGTGCGTGCGGTAAACGAGTCCGTAGACACAACACAGTGCGGTGGCCAAAAAAATTGCCACAATCACGGCAGGTGTCTTACTCATGATTTATGGGAAGGCCTGAGCGAGCAGATAGAGAATTTTTTAAGTGGCGTCAGCCTGCAGGATCTTATAGATAAAGATCAGGTACGCGATGTTGCTCAGCGTCAAGCTGAAAGCCCGTTGCTTTTCAGGCAGGGGCAGGTTCGGCAAGGTGCCAATTGATTGTTTACCGGTTGAATGTTGATGAAGTGGTTATTGACGGATTAGTCGGGAAAGTGAATTTGGAAATTAACGTAGCTCGAACAAGCGAGCTGACTACAGAGAGACTGAAGTGGGAAAGCTAAACATACCTGTATATCTGGATTACTCCGCAACAACACCAGTTGACGAGCGCGTTGCTAAGGCGATGACGGACTGCCTGACATTGCAAGGTAACTTCGGTAACCCGGCTTCTCGTTCACACGTATTTGGCTGGAAAGCTGAAGATGCTGTGACCGAAGCACGAGAAAACGTGGCGAAACTGATTGGCGCTAATCCAAAAGAGATCATCTGGACTTCAGGTGCAACAGAATCCGACAACCTTGCAATCAAAGGGGCGGCGCACTTTAATGCACGTAAAGGTAAGCACATCATTACCCTAAAGACTGAGCATAAAGCTGTTCTTGATACTTGCAGACAGTTGGAAAGTGAAGGCTTTGAAGTGACTTATCTTGACCCTGAAGAGAACGGACTGGTTGATATTACCAAGCTTGCCGATGCTATTCGTGAAGACACCACGCTTGTATCGATTATGCATGTGAATAACGAGATCGGCGTGATTCAAGACATCGGGGCAATCGGTGCACTGACCAGATCAAAGAAAATTCTGCTTCATGTTGATGCAGCGCAAAGCCCGGGTAAAGTGGCGATTGATGTAGACGCAATGAATATAGATTTGCTGTCTCTATGCGCACACAAGGTTTATGGGCCGAAAGGCATCGGTGCGTTGTATGTTCGTCGTAAGCCCCGGGTTCGCATTGAAGCGCAAATTCATGGTGGTGGCCATGAGCGTGGTATGCGTTCCGGTACGCTGGCAACACATCAGATTGTGGGTATGGGTGAGTCCTTCCGTATTGCACACGAAGAGATGGAAGCAGAGAACGCAAGAATAGAAAAGTTGCGTGATCGACTTTATGACGGCTTGAAGGATATGGAAGAGGTTTACGTCAATGGTGATCTTGAGCAACGCATACCAGGTAACCTGAATATCAGCTTCAATTTTGTGGAAGGCGAGAGCTTGATGATGTCCCTTAAGGATATTGCGGTTTCAAGTGGCTCGGCATGTACCAGTGACAGTTTAGAGCCGTCGTACGTATTGCGTGCACTAGGGCGTAACGATGAGCTGGCTCACAGTTCATTGCGTTTTACGCTAGGTCGGTTCACAACTGAAGAAGAAGTGGATTTCACTATTAAAGAAGTACGTAAGGCGGTCGAGAAGCTGCGCGATCTTTCGCCCTTGTGGGATATGTTCAAAGACGGCGTCGATCTCGATTCTGTTCAATGGGCGGCTCACTAGCAGGGCTTAACAAATAATATTTGATTTTAATTTTCGAAATACCCAAGGAAATAAGACATGGCTTATAGCGACAAAGTAATTGATCACTACGAAAACCCACGCAACGTTGGCAAGCTTGACGCCGATAGCGACAATGTCGGTACCGGCATGGTTGGCGCACCTGCATGTGGTGACGTTATGCGTCTGCAAATCCAGGTTGATGATAACGGCGTGATTGAAGATGCCAAGTTCAAGACCTACGGCTGTGGATCAGCAATTGCCTCCTCTTCTCTGGTAACAGAGATGGTTAAGGGTAAGACGCTTGACGAGGCCGCTGCGATTAAAAACATGGAAATCGTCGAGGAGCTTGCGCTTCCACCGGTTAAGATTCACTGCTCTGTATTGGCTGAAGACGCGATTGCAGCAGCAATTGAAGATATTAAAGCCAAGCGTGAAAAGAAGGCAGAGTCTGCGGCTTAAGAGTCTGTTAGACAGGCTGGCTGGATATTAATGGCTATTACACTGACAGACGCGGCAGCAGATCACGTCAAAGGCTTTCTCGCAAACCGCGGTAAAGGTATCGGACTGCGCCTTGCAGTTCGAACCACCGGCTGCTCAGGCATGGCTTACGTGCTTGAGTTTGCGGATGAAGTGGATGAAGGTGATGTAGTGTTTGATGACAACGATATAAAAGTTGTGGTCGATCCCAAGAGTCTTGTGTATCTGGACGGTACAGAGCTCGATTTTGGTAAAGAAGGGCTGAACGAAGGTTTCAAATTCAACAACCCTAACGTCAAGGATGAATGTGGTTGTGGAGAAAGTTTTAACGTCTAGTTGTTGCCGCATTCTTCTCCTGCCTTACTGCCACAATCTACCCTCTGAATCAGACGCCTTTGGAAACCGATAACTTCAATTTCGAACAGAACTATTTTGAACTGTTCGATCTTCCGGTCAGTTGCGAAATTGATGCTGCAAAGTTGCGTGAAAATTTTATGCAGATGCAACGGCAGTATCATCCGGATCGGTTTGCCGCAGCTTCAAGCACCGAGAGGCGACGTGCTGTGCAGATAGCCTCACATATTAATGGTGCCCACCAGACACTTGACGTTCCATTGAAACGTGCAGAGTACTGCTTGCAATTGGCGGGGCTAAGTACAGACTCTGAAACCGATGCGAAGATGGACTCGATGTTTTTGATGCAGCAGATGGAGCTGCGTGAATCACTCGAAGAGATATCTTCTGCATCTGATCCTTACAAGGCTCTGGACTCGGCACGCGAAGATATAGATAGTCAAATCAAAACTACGCAAGCAGAGACATCCGAATGTATAGCGCAGCAAAAGTATGATGAGGCGCGTGAATCTATTCGTCGCTGGCAGTTTCTTGAGAAACTCGCAGAAGAGGCTAATTCTATTGAGGCACAACTCGATGATGCCTGAGTATACCTGGATGCCTGGGCATACCTGTACAGGACGTTGCTGATATGGCCTTATTACAAATATCAGAACCGGGTGAGGCAACTGCACCGCATCAGCATCGATTAGCAGCAGGGATTGATCTGGGTACTACCAATTCATTGGTGGCAACGGTTAGAAGCGGTGCTGCTGCTGTGCTTGAAGATGAAGAGGGTGAAGCGATATTCCCGTCAGTCGTACGTTATGGCAATGACGGCGTCAGTGCCATTGGCCGGCAGGCACGTGAGCAGGCGGCAGAAGATCCGTACAACACAATCTCTTCTGTTAAACGATTGATTGGTCTCAGTGCTGAAGACATTGCAGCGTCATCGGCAAGTATGATGTTTCAGCTGGTCGAAACTGATTCCACCGTACCAAGAATTAGAACAGACGCAGGTCCCAAGACTGCGATTGAAGTATCTGCAGACATATTAAAGTCATTGAAAGCCCGCGCAGAGCAAAGTCTCGGTGGTGAACTTGGCGGTGTCGTAGTGACAGTGCCTGCTTACTTTGACGATACGCAAAGGCAAGCTACCAAGGATGCAGCGAAACTCGCGGGACTCAATGTGTATCGACTGGTTAATGAACCGACAGCAGCGGCAATTGCCTATGGTCTTGATCGTCAGGAAACGGACAGCACGATTGCCGTCTATGACCTTGGCGGTGGTACTTTTGATATCTCAATACTGAAACTTGAAAGAGGTGTATTTGAAGTTTTATCCACTGCAGGTGATACCGCACTGGGTGGTGATGATATTGATCAAGCGCTCGTCAGCTGGTTTGTTGGTGAGCATGACATCACAGTGGGTGAGGATGCAGCACTTCAACGTTCTTTGCTTGATCAGGCCCGTGCTGTAAAGCATCAGCTGACTGATGCGAATGAGGCGCAGTTTCAGATTGAGTATCAGGACAAAAGCTACTGTTCGTCTTTGTCGCTTGAAACATTCCGCTCGCTAGTACATGTGCTGGTTGATAGAACGCTCAAGTCGTGCCGTGGTGCACTGAGGCAGGCTAAGCTTAAAAAGACCGACATTGATAATGTTGTGATGGTTGGTGGTTCCACTCGTGTGCCGATAGTCCGGCAAATGGTTAGTGAGTTTTTTGATCAGGATGTACTAACCGATATTAATCCTGATGAAGTCGTTGCCGTAGGGGCAGCTCTGCAAGCGGATGTGCTTGCTGGCAACAAACCGGACAGTGATATGTTGTTGCTGGATGTGAATCCGCTTTCACTGGGCATAGAAACTCACGGTGGTCTGGTAGAACAGATTATTCCGCGTAATACGACTATCCCGGTTGCCCGTGCTCAGGAATTCACCACATTTAAGGACGGTCAAACTGCCATGGCGTTGCATGTAGTGCAGGGTGAACGCGATCTTGTGCGGGACTGCCGCTCGCTAGGGCGCTTTGAGCTTCGTGGTTTTGTGCCTGCCGTCGCCGGGCAGGCTCGTATACAAGTGATGTTTCAAGTTGATGCGGATGGTTTGTTGACTGTGTCTGCAATAGAAAAGATCAGTGAAGTGCATGCTGAAGTACAGATTAAACCGTCTTATGGCTTGCTGGATGCTGAAATTGAAACAATGATTCGTGACTCAATGACTCATGCCGAGCAGGATGTTGCAGCGCGTATGCTGCAGGAGCAACGCGTCGAGGCAGAGCGAACAGTGGCGGCACTTGATGCGGCAATGTCTCGAGACGCTGATGAGTTTTTAACAGCTTCTGAAAAACAAAAGATTCTTGATGCACGGGAGTATGTTGTGCAATCTGGCAAGTCAGACGATGCAGAGGCAATTAAGAATGCATTACGTGAACTTGAATCGGTGAGTGAAGTTTATGTTGCTCGACGCATGAATGCATCAGTTGGTGAGACAATGACCGGCAAGAACATAGATAGTTATCAAAAACAGGACAATCCTTCCTAATGCCAAAAATTACAGTTAAGCCGCACGAAGAAATTTGCCCTGAGGGCAAAGTGTTTGAAGCAAACTCCGGTACTTCAGTGTGTGATGCGCTGTTGTCACAGCATATTCATATTGAGCACGCCTGTGAGAAGTCATGTGCCTGTACTACCTGTCACGTCTATGTGCGTGAGGGAATCGATTCACTGGATGAGGCTACTGAGCTTGAAGAAGACTATCTCGATAAAGCCTGGGGCGTTGATCCGGATTCGCGGTTGAGTTGTCAGTCGATCATTGAAGATGAAGACCTGACGATTGAAATTCCGAAATACACCATCAATATGGTGTCTGAAACCCATCATTAGGACTGGAGTGCGATATGGGACTTAAGTGGACAGATACACTCGACATCGCGATCGAGCTGGTTGATACCCATACTGAGGTCGATCCACAGCAGGTTCGTTTCACCGACTTGCACCGATGGGTGACAGAACTGCCCGATTTTGACGATGATCCGGAAAAATCCAATGAGAAGATTCTCGAGGCGATTCAGATGACATGGATCGAGGAAAAGGAAGACTGATGCGGCCGAGGCCCATTGAGTTTGGTCTTTGATGCTGGCAGTGGTACTCAAAAGCCGTGCAGAAACAAAAATAGCAGCTAGTATTTGACGATTGTGGATCACGCGCGTAGTATCGCGTGCTCGGTTCGGGGCATAGCGCAGCCTGGTAGCGCATCTGCTTTGGGAGCAGAGGGTCGCAGGTTCGAATCCTGCTGCCCCGACCAACTTTTAACATCCGTGCAGAACCTGCTGAAACTCCGGCGCTCTTTTGCTGAGCACCGAATTGCAGGGGAACTCATGAACCAGGTTATGCGCCCGTAGCTCATTTGGATAGAGCATCGGCCTTCTAAGCCGAGGGTAGCAGGTTCGAATCCTGCCGGGCGTGCCATACCCGGTCTGCGGGTAACGGAGAATTTCGGTGTTTTTTTCAGGCGCCGAATGGTAGTTAAAAGTGCCAGGTTTAAAGTTCAGTGGTGGGCGTAGCTCAGTTGGTAGAGCGCAGGATTGTGATTCCTGTGGTCGTGGGTTCAAATCCCATCGTCCACCCCACTTTAATTCGACTGTAAATGCAAACTGTATGAATATAAATTTCCGGCAGGAAAGTGCAGTTACGGTCAAGCTTCAGCTATAATGGCGAGCTAGGAATCATTGCGAGAGTGGCGGAATTGGTAGACGCGCTGGATTTAGGTTCCAGTGGGGTAACCCGTGGGAGTTCAAGTCTCCCCTCTCGTACCATCTTCAACAGCTGTGACGCACCGTACCGCGAGCCCGTTGTCTTAGAAATAGCCAGTGAAAATTAGCTAGAGACAAGGGCTTACAGTCAAGATCTTCCGCGTTCAAAGTCAAATTTACAACATCCATACAGCCAGGCGGCTGGTGAGGTTATATGCAGGTTACAGAAGAATCCGTAAACGGTCTTGAGCGCACGATAAGAATTCAGGTGCCCTCAGCGGATATTGATACTGCGGTCCACAAAAAGCTGCAATCACTTGCCAAGGAAGTTCGCATCAACGGATTCCGTCCGGGCAAGGTGCCACTTCAGGTGGTCAAGAAACGTTTTGGTGGGCAAGTGCGGCAGGAAGTTCTGGGCGACGTCATCAACGAAAGTTATCACAACGCACTAACGCAAGAGAGCTACAGACCTGCAGGCATGCCTTCAATTGAGCCGGTCAAGATGGAAGACGACTCCGAAGAGTTCGCTTACACCGCAACTTTTGAAGTTTATCCGGAGATTGAGCTTGCAAGTCTCAATGGGGAGACGGTCATCAAAACCGATTCTGCGGTCGAAGAATCGGATCTCGATGAAATGATGGAAACACTGCGCCAGCAGCGCAAGGTCTGGAATGATGTCGATCGCGCTTCCGAAACTGGCGATCAGGTCATCATGGATTTTGTTGGCAGTATTGACGGTGAGGAGTTTCCGGGTGGGTCTGCAAAGGAAGCGCCGCTTGAGCTGGGTTCTAACTCGATGATCCCGGGTTTTGAAGATCAGCTGGTCGGAGTCTCAAAGGGTGATGAAAAGACGATTAATGTGAACTTCCCCGAGGACTATCGTGCGACAGACCTCGCAGGAAAAGAAGCGCAATTCCAAATAACTGTGCATGGCGTCAAAGTGTCTGAGCTTCCGCAAGTGAATGACGAGTTTGCTAAGGAATTTGGCATTGAAGAGGGTGGAGTAGATGCACTTCGTGCCGATATCAGAAAGAACATGGAAAGATAACTGAGGCAAGCGCTTGAAAATAAGGATAAACAGGCGGTAATGGATCTGCTTCTGGCAAAGAATGATTTTCCTGTGCCCGGTAGTCTTATTAACGAAGAAATTGGCAGGTTGAAAAAGCAGTTGATTGATCAGATGCAGGTACCGGAAGGTTCTGAGCCTGAGCTTGACGACGAAATGTTTAAGTCAGATGCAGAACGTCGGGTGAAACTCGGGTTGCTGGTCGCGGAGATCATCAGAAAACACGAAATGAAACCGGATCCGGATAAAGTGCGGTCTACGATTGAATCGATGGCAGCCTCTTATGAAGATCCGCAGCAAGTTGTCGACTACTATTATAGTAACCAGGAATATATGCAGAACATCGAAGGATTGGTACTAGAACAGCAAGTCACCGACTGGGCAATGGCAGAAGCAACAGTAAAAGCGGAAGCCATGCCTTTTAAGGAAGTGATGAACCCTGATAAGCAGAATCAGTCAAACTGACAAAAAGCGTTATTTAAGAGAGTATGAACATGACTAAGAGCCCATTGGACCCCTTTATGGTCGCCCCCCAGGCTACGGGTTATATCCCGAGTGTGGAGG
This sequence comes from uncultured Granulosicoccaceae bacterium, assembly GCA_938020525.1. Classification (GTDB taxonomy): domain Bacteria; phylum Pseudomonadota; class Gammaproteobacteria; order Granulosicoccales; family Granulosicoccaceae. The sequence goes on from CALIHW010000103.1 coordinate 25,558, forward strand.
AAGTGACTCCGCGCGGCTCTATGCGTTACGACATTTACTCCCGCATGCTCAAAGAGCGCGTGGTGTTTTTGGTTGGGCAAGTTGAGGACTTCATGGCCAATGTGGTCGTGGCCCAGCTGCTGTTTCTGGAATCAGAAAACCCTGATAAAGATATCTCTCTCTACATTAACAGCCCGGGTGGTTCTGTTACGGCAGGAATGGCTATCTATGACACGATGCAGTTCATCAAGCCAGACGTCAGTACACTGTGTGTCGGTCAGGCTGCAAGTATGGGGGCCTTGCTTTTGGCCGGTGGCGCGCAGGACAAACGCTTTGCGCTGCCTCACAGTCGTATGATGATCCATCAGCCTCTGGGTGGTTTTCAGGGGCAGGCTACCGATATCGAAATTCACGCGCAGGAAATTCTCTCTATCAAGCAGCGCCTGAATCAGGTGCTTGCGCATCACACAGGGAAAGATATTGAAGTGATCCAGAACGATACCGATCGGGACAACTTCATGACTGCCCAGGACGGCGTGGAGTATGGATTGATAGATCGAGTTGTTGAGAACCGTGGCAGAGAAGCGGAGATTGCCTCCACTTAACACCAGATTTGTCTTGCCAGGACCCCGTGCAAATGCTGAAACGACGGGTGTTTCCTTGCAAAAACTGGTGAAAAGCGGCAAGGTGGATGTATAGAAACTGGGTGTCTGGATAATGAGCGACGGCGATAACAAAAATACAGAAGACAGCAAGCTGCTTTATTGCTCATTCTGCGGCAAGAGCCAGCATGAAGTGCGCAAGTTGATCGCTGGCCCGTCAGTGTTCATTTGCGATGAATGTGTCGATCTTTGCAACGACATCATTACTGAAGAGATGCAAGAGAAAGCTGCCGGGGCTACCGGTGAGCTCCTCAAGCCTCAGCAAATCAGAGATACCCTTGACCAATACGTGATCGGTCAGGAAGGTGCCAAGAAAATTCTCGCAGTTGCGGTGTACAACCACTACAAACGATTGCAGTACCAAAGCGAGAGCAAAGATGATGTCGAATTGGCTAAAAGCAATATCTTGCTTGTTGGTCCGACAGGTTCCGGTAAAACTCTGCTGGCTGAGACACTGGCCCGACTGCTAAACGTTCCGTTTACAATGGCAGATGCCACTACGCTTACTGAAGCAGGATATGTCGGTGAGGATGTTGAGAACATCATCCAAAAGCTACTGCAAAAGTGTGACTATGATGTCGATAAAGCACAGAACGGTATTGTCTACATTGATGAAATCGATAAGATTTCGCGCAAGGCTGACAACCCTTCTATCACCCGTGATGTTTCCGGTGAAGGTGTACAGCAGGCACTGTTAAAACTGATCGAAGGCACCGTTGCCTCAGTTCCACCTCAGGGTGGTCGTAAGCACCCGCAACAGGAATTCCTGCAGGTGGATACAAAAAATATTCTGTTTATTGTCGGTGGCGCATTTGCCGGTCTTGATAAGATCATTCGCGATCGTTCAGACAAGGGTGGTATTGGTTTTGCGGCTGATGTTAAAACCAAAGATGAAACTGCCAAGCTTGGTGAAGTATTGGCAACAGTAGAAGCAGATGACTTGGTGCGTTATGGTTTGATTCCGGAGTTTGTTGGCCGACTTCCTGTGATCGCAACACTTAAAGAACTCGATGAAGACGCGCTGGTGAGAATTCTTACCGAGCCTAAAAATGCAATCACCAAGCAGTACGAAAAACTGCTGAGCATGGAAAATGTCGAAATCGAATTCCGTGAAGATGCCCTGTATGCCGTAGCGGAGAAAGCGACCGAGCGGAAGACCGGCGCACGTGGCTTGCGTACTATCCTTGAAAATATACTTCTCGACACGATGTATGACCTGCCTCAAATGGAAGGTGTTAAGAAAGTCGTTGTCGATGGTGCAGTAGTCAGAGGTGAAGCAAAGCCATACCTGATGTTTGCCAGCAACGATGAGCCTGAAGATACAGGTGAAGAAGGCTTCAAGCGCGCGGCATCTGACGAGTAGGCGCAGACGGTAGCTATTATTTTTGCCTGGGATGCTTATAAGGATCGCCGACAATGCGTCGGCGCACCTGAGCGTCGTTAATTCACCGTTGTTCGCCTTGTAAAATCCCCTCCCGGCCTTACACTTAATGTTCGAGCTCAGACGCCTTTGTCTGTGCGGAACAGCGAGGCATCATGGCCGACGATCCCAAGTCACCTAGGAAAGCACCCAAAAAGGCATCTGGCAAAGATTTAGCCAAAGATGCGGATCGCACGCTTGAAAAGGCAGTGCCGGATTCGAAAAATTTACCGGATCATTTAATTCCCCTGGTACCTTTGCGGGACGTTGTTGTATATCCGCATATGGTGATTCCGCTGTTCGTTGGTCGAGAGAAATCAATCCTTGCGCTCGATGAGGCTATGTCTCGCGATAAGCAGATTTTGTTGTCTGCTCAAACGCGTGCCGACATCGAAGATCCTGACGCGGAAGACATCAATACTTTTGGCACCCTTGCCGATATCCTGCAGTTATTGAAGCTACCGGACGGTACTATCAAAGTACTGGTTGAGGGGAGTCAGCGCGCCAGAATTTCAGATGTGGAAAAAACCCCGGATGGTTTTTTTGCCGCCCGTGCCGAAGTGGTTGATGTAGCCCAGGACTACGACGAAGTGGAAATGGAAGTGCTGGTTCGTTCAGTCACTAAGCTGTTTGAACAATACGTCAAACTTAAAGAAAAGCTTGCACCGGAAATACTCACATCGCTGAGCGGTATCGACAATCCATCCAGGCTTGCAGATACGGTAGCTGCTCATCTTTCTTTGAAGATAGAAGAGAAGCAAACACTTCTTGAGATTGAACACCCTGCAGACAGGCTCGAGCAATTAATGAGCTTGATGGAAGGGGAGCTCGATATGTTGCAGGTTGAGAAAAGAATTCGTGGCCGGGTTAAGCAACAAATGGAAAAGAGCCAGCGTGAGTACTATCTCAACGAGCAAATGAAGGCTATCCAGAAAGAACTCGGAGATATGGATGACGTTCCGAATGAAATCGAAGATCTGGCTGGAAAAATTGAATCTGCCGGCATGGGTGCTGAAGCTAAAGAGAAAGTTACTGCTGAGTTGCAGAAGCTAAAAATGATGTCACCTATGTCTGCAGAGGCGACGGTTGTGCGGAACTACATCGAAACACTTACCAATGTTCCGTGGAAAAAACGCAGCAGGCTTAAGTCCAATCTCGCAGAGGCAGAAGAGGTTCTCGAAGCTGATCACTATGGGCTCGATAAGGTGAAAGAGCGCATCCTTGAATACCTCGCTGTTCAAAAAAGAGTTAAGAAATCAAAAGGGCCCATTCTTTGTCTGGTGGGGCCTCCGGGTGTTGGTAAGACATCTCTTGGTAAATCTATCGCACGCTCTACCGGTAGAAAGTTCAGCCGCATGGCGCTGGGTGGTGTCAGAGACGAGGCAGAAATAAGAGGTCATAGACGTACTTATATAGGGTCAATGCCCGGCAAGATTATTCAAAACATCACTAAAGCAGAGACACGTAATCCGCTGATGTTACTGGATGAGATAGACAAGATGTCTACCGACTTCAGAGGCGATCCTTCGTCAGCACTGCTTGAGGTTCTTGATCCAGAGCAGAACAATACGTTTACAGATCACTACCTGGAAGTAGAATATGACTTGTCAGATGTTATGTTTGTCGCGACCGCTAACAGCATGGATATACCTGCGCCGCTGTTAGACCGAATGGAAGTGATCAGAATACCGGGTTACACAGAAACTGAAAAGTTGCACATAGCGCTGAACTATCTGGTGCCTCGAAAATTCGAGGACAACGGTTTACACAAAGACGAAATGACTTTGTCAGAAGATGCCATCCGTCATGTTATTCGTCACTACACGCGTGAAGCTGGGGTCCGTGGACTTGAACGCGAGATATCTAAAATTTGTAGAAAGATTGTCACCAGAATTCTGCTTGAAAAAGATACCCAATCTGTTGATGTCACACCTGATAATCTCTCAGAATATCTGGGTGTTCCGCAGTACCGCATTGGCAAAGCCGATCAGGAAGATAAAGTGGGTCAGGTAACCGGCCTTGCCTGGACGCAAGTGGGTGGTGAATTACTCACTATAGAAACAGCTGTGATGCCGGGTAAGGGTAAATTTATCAATACCGGGCAGCTGGGTGATGTGATGCAGGAGTCAATACAGGCGGCCAAAACTGTAGTCAGAAGTCGGGCCCAGTCACTGGGTTTAAAAGATGATTTCCATACTGAGAAAGACATTCACATTCACGTTCCCGAAGGGGCTACACCAAAAGATGGCCCGAGCGCGGGTATTGGAATGTGCACGGCACTGGTGTCGGCTATGACGGGTATCCCGGTAAAGTCTGACGTTGCAATGACTGGTGAAATTACATTGCGAGGAGAAGTGCTGCCGATCGGTGGCTTGAAAGAGAAGTTGCTTGCAGCGCACCGTGGCGGTTTGAAAACCGTCATCATTCCGCACGACAATGAGAAAGACCTGGCGGACGTTCCAGATGAAATTCTGGAAAAGCTGGATGTCAAAATAGCTCGCTGGATTGATGATGTTCTGGTGGTGGCGCTCACAAGCTCGCCAGTGCCGCTGCTACCCGAAGAAGTTTCTGATACCAAGTCTAAAAGTGCATCCAGGAAGAAAAAACCTTCCCAATCAGTCAGGCACCACTAGGGGGAATCGCTTCAATAAAACCACCGGTTTGTGGTAAGGTGGTGGGGTTTGGTGCAGTTTGCACGCGTACAGTTTAGGCGGTTTTCCGCTTGTCTGTGTTAGGTTTTAGTGACGCATTGTTCGAGCCTGGCTGCCAGTCTGAAGCATTTATTCGCTGAGTAGTATTGTTGTTGTCAGGCAGGGCGTTGCGCCGTATTTGCAATAATTATAGAGGACACCTCTGAATGAATAAATCAGAATTCGTTGACGCGGTTGCTGATAAAGCTGACGTACAAAAATCCGATGCCCTTAAAATCGTTGACTCGATGACAGAAGTGATTAGTGATGCGCTCAAGTCAAAAGATCAGGTGACATTGGTCGGTTTTGGAACGTTTCTGGTAAGTGAAAGAGCGGCGCGGAAAGGACGTAATCCGCGTACAGGTGAAGAAATTGACATAAAGGCTTCAAATGTTCCGCGATTTAAGCCTGGCAAAGCGTTGAAAGACGCTATAAACTAGTACGGATAGCTCGGGTGCTTAGCTCAGCTGGGAGAGCATCGCCCTTACAAGGCGAGGGTCGGGGGTTCGATCCCCTCAGCACCCACCACTATATTTGGAGCGGTAGTTCAGTTGGTTAGAATACCGGCCTGTCACGCCGGGGGTCGCGGGTTCGAGTCCCGTCCGCTCCGCCAAACAACGAAGGGTGTCTCGGCACCCTTTTTTTGTGTCCGCTGCTATATTAAATCTAAGCTTTGCAATCACACTGGCGATTTAGTCGTCTGTAAACCACACGCACAAGTACGTAGCTTATGTTATTAGATTTCAGAGACGGTATACGTAATTCCAAACGGCTCAAATACATTTTGGTGGGTATCATCTGTATACCTTTCGCCCTGGTTGGTATTGGCTCCTATTTCGGCAACCACGGGCCGAGTTACGCTGCCAAGGTGAATGGACAGGAGGTCTCTGTCTACGCATTTCAGAACGCCGCAGCTCAGTCACAGATGCAGATCCAGCAGACTTTTGGCGGGCGCCTGCCTGAGGGGCTTGATCTGAGTTCTATGGTAAATAACCAGGCGATGGACGCTGTTGTACAACAGGAAGTACTACGTCAGTCAACGGCTGAAAAAGGTTTTGCAGTTGGTGATGAGCATCTCGCTAAGGAGATTTTATCTATTGATGCGTTTGTAGTAGACGGTGCATTTGACAAGCAACGCTACTCTGAATTTTTGCAGTCTCGAGGTATGTCTGCAGAACAGTTTGAAGAACAGTATCGAAGTGATCTGTTGATGCAACAGTTTCGCAACGGAGTGGTTGCTACCGGGTTTTCACTAGGTGATGAGAATGAGCTGATTACATCGTTACGCAACCAAAAACGACTCGCATCTTTCATTAAGCTGGATACACAGTCAAAAGCTGACTCTCTCGAGATTACAGACGAAGAAGTACAGACTCACTACGACGAGAATATAGAGGCGTTTAACAACCCTCAGAAAGTGAAGATTGAATACATTGAGCTTAATATCGACGTCTTGAAAGATGATGTTGAAACCACAGAAGAAGATTTAGAAGGATATTTCGAGCAAAACAAATCCCGCTGGGTAGTGCCTGAGAAACGATCGGCATCGCATATTTTGCTCGCGGTCGATAGCGATGCTTCCGACTCGGCCTTAGAAGAGAAGAAATCTCTAGCTGATGAGCTGGTTGCGCGGATCGCCGCAGGTGAAACACTCGCAGCGCTTGCGCCTGAATTTTCAGATGATCCGGGTTCTGCTGATAATGGCGGCAGTCTCGGGGAGTTTGGTCGCGGTGTGATGGTTAGTGCGTTTGAAGAAGTAGCATTCGCGATGAATGAAGGTGAGGTTAGTGATCCGGTGAAGTCAGAGTTTGGATTCCACATTATTCAACTGGATAAAATCATCGGCGAGACAGGCCAGCTGTTTGAAGAAGTGAAAGCAGAGGTGGAAGACCAGTATCGCGCCGAGCTGGCAGAGACCGAGTTTTTTCAGGCTTCTGATACGCTTTCGAATTCAACTTATGAGAACAATGATTCGCTCCAGCCCGCAGCAGATGAAACTGGACTTGAGTTAAAAACTACTGACTGGATAGATCAAAACAGCACAGAAGGAGTCGGTGCGTTTCCACAAGTAATTGCGGCAGCACTGTCTGATGATGTGCGAAACAATGGTTTGAACTCCGAGGTACTGACCGTGGGTGATAACCATGCGGTAGTGCTGCGTACTATTGATTATGAAGAAGCCAAGCCCAAGCTACTTGATGAGGTTCGTGAAGATGTTGTTAAGCGGGTTCAGAGCGAGAAATCCTTAGTAGAATTAACAGCACTTGCAGAAACAATGGTAACGGAGCTTGAAGGTGGTGCTGAAGCGGAAGCGCTGGCGACCGCAAACGAAGGCGAATTTATTGCAACTGCTGCACTTGAGCGAAGTAATTCAGAAACTGACCGTACATTGGTGAGTGCACTATTTACTATGCCGAAGCCTGCTGAGGGCTCTGCCAGTTATCGAACTGTTACAGATAGCAATGGTGATGTGGTGGTTGTTTCGTTCACTGGTGTTGAAGCGGGTGAATCAGAAGAAGCAGCTCCGGTAACTGCTACAGCGGCACCTGCAACTGCAGAATATACTTCACTGCTTAGCGCTATGGAAGCTGATGCCGATATAGAGAAGAACGAAGCTGTGCTGAACCCTGAAGCTACTTTGCAATAGAACTATTCCATAGACGGCGGCATGGCCACATTGTTAAATCCGTTATCCACGTACACGGTCTGACCTGTAATTCCCGCCGCCATATCAGAACAAAGAAATGCCGCGGTATCACCGACTTGCTCAATAGTGACATTGCGTTTCAATGGAGAACTCTCTGCAACGTAGTTGAGAAGCTTTTTAAAATCACTAATACCAGAAGCTGCCAGCGTTCTGATAGGGCCTGCAGATATCGCATTTACCCTAACGCTGGATGGGCCCAACGAGTGAGCCATGAATCTGGTATTCGCCTCCAGGCTCGCCTTCGCCAGACCCATAACATTGTAGTTAGGCATGGATCTTACTGCGCCAAGATAGCTTAGAGTCAGTAAAGCTGCGTTTTCATTAAGTAGTGGTTTACAGGCTTTGCCAAGTGCTGCAAAACTGTAAGAGCTGATGTCGTGTGCTATACGAAAGCCTTCACGCGTGACGTTGTCCAGGTAGTCACCTTCGAGTTGTTCACGCGGAGCAAAACCAACAGCGTGTACCAGAATATCCAGTGAACCCCAGTGGCTTTTTAATGATGCGGCGAGATCATCTATTTCTTTGTCATGTTCGACATCGCACGGAAAAACTGCTGTGGAGTTGCACTCTGCAGCCATGTCTACGACGCGATCCTTAAGACGGTCATTCTGATAGGTGAATGCCAGATCCGCACCTTCACGATGCATTGACTGGGCAATACCCCATGCAATAGATCGTTTACTGGCGACACCAATGATCAGTGCTTTTTTACCTTCGAGAAATCCCATGTCTTTGCTCCGGTTGATTGCATGTGATTATACCGCGCAATGCTGATTCCACGCTAATTGTTCAATTCTCCGCAAACAGATGCCGAGATGAAGCCTGGTAGTCGCGCGGCAAAACCTCTGTTACTGCGAACGCGCCCTGACTGTGTGCCAAGGCAATGTTAATCATCGATCATTTTCGTTCCATATGAATAACTATGCGCCTCAAATGATCGTACCCTAATTGATGATGGAACAGGGTCCGCGCCCTGGCACGTTCTCGCTATGCAAACTTCTACCGCGCAGACTCCTGGTCCGGGTTCTTTTATAATGAATCTATACAGGCTGGAGTTGGTTCCAGCCACCGTTAAAAGTGAATGTGCGCCATGATTGAAATCGAAAGAAAGTTTCTGGTTAAAAAAGATCAATGGCCACGCAGTGAGCAGCGTGTCGTCATGCGGCAAGGGTACCTTGCACAGCAGGGCAATCTGGTCTGTCGCGTCAGACAGAAGAACCAGCAGTTCTTCTTATCGATCAAGGCCAGAATCGACGACCTGTCAAGTTATGACTATGAGTATCCGATTCCGGAGGAGGATGGTCAAACGATGCTAGATAAGCTCTGTGATTATCAGGCGGTAACTAAAACCCGGCATCTGGTTAAGCAGGGAGAGCTGGTGTGGGAGATAGATGAGTTCCACGACGCTAATGGTGGCCTTGTAGTGGCGGAAATAGAACTGCCATCAGCCGAGCATGTATTTGAAATGCCTGATTGGCTAGCGGAAGAGGTGTCAGATGATAAGCGCTACACTAACTATGCGCTTTATTGCAAGCCGCATAGTCAGTGGTGAGGATGTCATATTTCGTAGGGGGATAGGCTTGCGTGGACTTTGGTGGATGCGCAAGCTTATCCTCCCTACCTGCCCTTATGTGGAGTGAGACGACCTGACACATTGAATACCGAGTTTTACAGCTATGGATGCCTTGTGAGCTAGCTTCGCAACAGCTTGGTTAACAGTTCCTCATAGACATCTGTCAACGTATCCAGCTCTGCCACGGCTACGTGCTCATCAATCTGATGAATGGTGGCATTGCATGGACCCAGCTCTAAAACCTGTGCACCGGTAGGCGCTATGAATCGACCGTCAGACGTACCACCGCTGGTTGAGAGTTCTGCGTCTGTGTTACAAACTTTTTTTATCGCACTAACAGTGGCATCCACCAGTTCCCCGCGGCCGGTAATAAAAGGGTTACCTGACAAGCTCCAGTCAAGGTCATAGTTAAGTTCGTGTGCGTCGAGAATTGACTTCACTCGCTGTTGTAGTTCATCTGAAGTAACCTCTGTTGAAAATCGGAAATTGAATTTAACTTCCATTTCACCAGGAATAACATTCGTGACACCAGTACCGGCGTGAATGTTGGAGATCTGGAATGTGGTGGCGGGAAAAAACTCGTTGCCATTATCCCATTGCTCTCGCGTAAGGGCCGCGAGTGCATCGGCAAATTTATGAACCGGGTTTTCGCCTAAATGCGGATAGGCGACGTGACCTTGTTTGCCCTCTATATTCAGTGTGCCGTTTAGCGAGCCGCGTCTGCCGTTTTTTATAACATCGCCCAGATTGTTGGTGCTGGTAGGTTCACCAACAATACACCAGTTCATTTTGATGGCATTTTGCTCCAGGAATTCAACTACTTTGACAGTACCGTTAACGGCTGGGCCTTCTTCATCGCTGGTTATTAAAAATCCAATGCGTCCGTTGACAGGTCCCTTCGCAAAAAGCCTCTCGACTGCGACAACCATAGCGGCGATACTGCTCTTCATGTCCGAAGTGCCACGACCGTAAATTGAACCATCGTGAATCTCAGCGCCGAACGGGGGATGAGTCCAGCTTTCCAGTGGGCCGGTTGGTACCACGTCTGTGTGGCCGGCGAATACAAACAATGGTCCATCACCTTCAGTGACTGACCAAAGATTATCAACATCTTCAAAGCGAAGGTGGGTATGTTTGAAACCAAGTGCGGCGAGTCTATTGGCTATTATTTTCTGACAGCCACCATCGTTCGGTGTAACCGATTCACGCTTTACCAATTGTTGAGCTAGCTTAATGGTTTCAGACATGGTCAGCTATCCAGTGTGGTATGCAGTGAGTCGCGCAACCGATTGAGTGCCGCGTCATCGGTGATTTTTTCACGGGCAGCATTTTGTATGTAGAAGGAATCTTCAGCTGTTTCTCCCAGCGTGGTGATGTTGGCAGACATTACCCGAACACTGTGTTCAGCGAAGCATTTACCAATTGCGCTCAGTAAGCCTGGACGATCGATCGCCTTTATAAACAAGCTTGTTGAGTCTTCAGAAAGTTCGTTGTCGAATTGAATGATCGGTTCAAACTCAAAGTGCGTCAGGCGTCTTGGTGCGGGGAGCTTTACGTTTTCCGGGGCGTGTCTCTCAATAAGAATGAGATCCAGGTGAGTGCGAATACTCTCCAGACGGTGTTCATCCTGAATAGTTTCGCCTTCCCGATCAAGTACAAAAAATGTATTTAGCGTCCAGCCATTGAGAGAGGTAAGAATCTGTGCGCTGACAATAGTCAGGTTAAGCTGATCCAGTGTCGAGACAATATGTGAAAACAGATGGGTGTAGTCATTTACATGAATAAATATCTCGGTGGAGCCACGTGCTGTTTCTCTACGTAATAGAATCAGCGGTTCACCTGTTTCAATTAGGGATAAGTTAGTCACATGCCAGCTAATCTCATCCGAGCTGTATTGCAGAAAATACTGTTCATCACAGTGCTGCCAGATTTTCTCTGCGGTTGTCGGGTCTATTGAATTTTCGATCAAAAATTCAGTGGCTTGTTGTTTTTTTCTCTTAACAATTTCTGCAACATCAATCGGGTTATCAAGGCCGCGTTTAAGTGCATTGGTTGTGTGGCGGTATAGTTGCTCAAGTAGGTTTTGTTTCCAGGTGTTCCAGAGTTCCGGATTGGTACCACGAATATCTGCCACTGTTAAGAGAAACAGGAAGTCCAGATATTGTTGTGAACCAACGAAACGTGCAAAGTCGAGAATTACGTCTGGATCGGATGTGTCTTTTCGCTGTGCGGTCATCGACATATCAAGGTGATGCCTTATAGTCCAGACAACCAGCTTGCTATCTTCTTCATCCAGCCCATGATGTTTGCAAAAAGCGGTAGCATCTTCGGCTCCCAGTATTGAGTGATCACCGTCGCGGCCTTTGGCTATGTCATGAAACAAACCAATAATATACAGCAGTTCCTGCTTTTCGATACTCTGCATGATCGCGGAGCATTCGGGATATTCGTTGTCGTGTTGTGGAATGGCAAACCTTCGGAGGTTTCTTATCACCATCAGTGTATGTTCATCGACGGTGTAAATATGAAACAAATCATACTGCATTCGGCCAACGATCATTTCAAAGTTCGGCAGATAGGCAGCCATTACGCCGTATCGATTCATTAATCGCAGTTTACGTGTGATTTTCTCCGGTTCACGGAAGAGCTGCATAAAAAGGTCACGCGCTATGACATCTGAGCGGAATTTCCGGTTGATAAGGTGTAGGTTGCTTTTCAGACTTCTGAGAGTGCGTGCTCCGATGCCGCGGACTTCATCGTATGATGCGAATATCTGAAAGAGCTCCAGGATTGCTGGCGGGTACTTTGGAAATACAGAGTCGTCTGTGGTTTCTATGTACTCATTAATGATGACAAAATTTTTGTCGTGAGTTGGCTTTGTAATCAGGTTTTCCGGTGCAGAGTGACTTGCCCCTATCAGCTGCAAGAGCATGTCATTCAGTCTTTCTACCTTGGTAACGGTGCGGAAGTAAATCTGCATAAACCGCTCTACAGCATCGTTGCTATATTCACCTTGTTGTTCGTATCCAAAGTCGCTGGCCAGTTCCCGCTGATAGTCAAACAGCAATCTATCTTCCTTGCGCTTGCTTTTGGTGTGCAACAAAAAACGTATGCGCCAGAGTATGTCTCTGCCTTCGGTTAATTCATCGAGTTCCTGTTGTGTTAGATAACCATCTGACACCAATGCATGTAGGTTTGAATTGCCATACTTTCGTATCAGCATCCACTCAACGGTTTGTATGTCGCGCAGGCCACCCGGGCTTTCTTTTAAATTTGGCTCAAGTCGAAATCCGGAACCATGATACTTAAGGTGTCGCTCTCTTTGTTCTTGTTGTTTGGCTGCAAAAAATTTATCGACTGGCCAGATTTTTTCCGGCTTTATGCTTAGAGATAATTCTTCAAACAGTTCTCTTTTGCCGCAGACATAACGGCTTTCTATAAGATTGGTTATAACAGTGATGTCGGCCTTTGCTTCGACGATGCAGCGTTTTACATCTCTGACACTATGTCCAATATCAAGGCCGAGATCCCACAGTTGAGTGACAAACTGGCCAATTTCTTCATCAGCATCTGTGAAGCTTTTATCAGTCAGAATCAATATATCGATATCAGAGCGCGGATGCAGTTCGGCACGGCCGTAGCCACCGACTGCCACAAGTGCAAGAGAATTTCTGGCCGACGCCGGAATTATCTGTTGCCAGATATGAGAGACAATTGAATCAATTATTGCCGACTGCCAGCCAATTAACTCAGAAACTGGTGCGCCTTCGTGAAACAGCGTCTTTAGCGACTCAAATTTGGATGATAGTGCTGATTTGTAAGCGTCTAGAGTGGAGTTTGCAGCTTCTATCTCTGCAATCATCGCAGGCAAGTGTATTACGGTTGTAATTTCCTGCGGCGGTTTATCCATCGTTAGTGTTTAAATTTCTGCAGGCGACAAAGTAAAAAGCTCATAGCCGGTTTCTGTTACCAGTACTGTGTGTTCCCATTGAGCAGACAGGCTGCGGTCTTTGGTGACGACTGTCCATTCATCGGGTAGCAGTTTAACAGCGCGTTTTCCGGCATTGATCATCGGTTCTATCGTAAAGACCATGCCAGCTTCAAGTGTCAGGCCGTCACCGGCCTGACCGTAGTGCAATACCTGTGGCTCTTCATGAAACAGTCTGCCGATGCCATGGCCACAATACTCGCGGACTACAGAACAGCGTTCACCCTCTGCGTATTCCTGAATTGCGGCACCAATGTCGCCAAGTGTCGCTCCAGGTTTTACCTGCGCGATGCCTCGATGCAGGCTTTCTAATGCGATATCGCAAATGCGTTTGCCTTTAATGGTGGGTTCGCCAACGTGGTACATGCGACTGGTATCACCGTGGTACCCGTCTTTGATGACGGTTACGTCGATATTGATGATGTCTTTTTTCTTCAATACACGATCGCCCGGGATGCCGTGGCAAACTACGTGATTTAGCGATGTGCAGATCGATTTTGGAAACCCGCGGTAGTTCAGCGGTGCGGGGATACCGCCCTGAATTTCAGTGATGTGATGGTGACAGATGGTGTCCAGCTCATCAGTCGTAACTCCTGGCTTGACGTGTTCGGTAATCAGGTCCAGCACCTCGGCGGCCATGCGTCCTGCAACGCGCATTTTTTCAATTTCTGACGGCGATTTAATTGGTACTGCGTGTCTTGCTGACATCTTTTCGGGGTGTCCTTCGAAGGTCCTGGTTGATCTTTGTGTATCGTCTCTTGAATCCTGATCAGCATCTGGTGTTGCTGCCGGGATGTTTGTTTTTACCGCGGTGCGATATTACAGCGTGGTTTCCAGCCGAGGCGACAGGGTAAATTTACTGCCAAACCGCTATTGTATTGGAATAAACCTGAATTCTGGAATATAATTACCGGCTGGCCGGCGTGGTTTTTGAACGCCAGCCTTCCAACCGGTTTTCCGGAATTCGCACGCTCCTGTACTGATCATGCCCGGGTGCCATTGTGCTGACGCATATATGGTTGCATGTTCGACGGAGCGGAGGCCCAACCCAATACAATAGAGATTAGTATTATGTCTAAAGTTAGCATGCGTCAAATGCTCGAAGCTGGCGTGCACTTCGGCCACCAGACTCGGTACTGGTGCCCGAAAATGGCTCCCTACATCTATGGCGAGCGCAATAAAATCCACATCTTCAACCTCGAGAATACCGTTCCGGCGCTTGATGACGCCATGAACTTTCTCGGTAGCCTGGCGGCCAAGAATGGTCGGGTGTTGTTTGTCGGTACCAAACGTGCGGCACGTGACGCTGTGAAAGATGCGGCAACCGCCTGCAACATGCCGTATGTTAATCGTCGTTGGCCTGGTGGCATGATGACCAACTTCAAGACGGTTAAACAATCGGTCAAGCGGATGCTTGAGCTCGAAGAGATGTTTGCCAGTGGTGGCGAGGAACGTCTAAACAAGAAAGAGGCACTGACACTGCGTCGTGAACTTGAGAAACTCGATAAAAGCCTTGGTGGTGTAAAAACCATGGAGCGTCTTCCTGATGCGTTGTTTGTTGTTGATACCGGCTATGAGAAAATTGCCATCGCAGAAGCGCGCAAGCTGGGCATTCCAATCATTGCTGTTGTTGATAGCAACAACTCACCTGAGCTGGTTGACTATGTGATCCCGGGTAATGACGATGCGGTTCGAGCCATTCAGCTTTATGTTGATGCAGCGGCTGAGTCAATTCAGGCAGGTAAAACTGCTGGTGCAGTATCCGGTAGCAAAGATTACGTTGAAGTGAAAGATTCTCCCGCCGAACCAGCACCGGCTGCGGATGCGACAACCGCTGCAGAAGAAGCGGAAGCATCGCTTGCAGCGGCGGCCAGTGAAGCGGAAGCGACTACTGACACAACCAGCGAAGCGCCAGCTGAAGCACCGGCAACCGAAACAGCACCGGCAACCGAAACAGCAGCGGCAGCTGCGGCTGCGGCTGAAGCTCCGGCTAGTGAGACCAACGCGGAAAAACCTGCTGACTCTTAATAGTTCAGTGGTGGTAGTTCTAATCTAAACCCCGATGCGCACCCTGCGCATCGGCGTCGTCAACAGCGGCGGCGAGAACCAAATTACTGGGTCCAGACACGGGCTCACAAGGTAAGACAAATGGCAATTACAGCAGCAATGGTAAAGGAACTGCGTGAGAGAACCGGCGCAGGCATGATGGAATGCAAAGGTGCATTGGTTGAAGCAAATGGTGACCTCGATGCCGCAGCTGAACAAATGCGTATTTCTGGCTTGGCAAAGGCCGACAAGAAATCAGGACGAGTCGCGGCTGAGGGTGTTATCGCGGCTGTGACCAGTGCAGACGGCAAGTGTGTGGCAATGGTTGAAATCAATTGCGAAACTGACTTTGTAGCCAAGGGTGATGACTTCACTGGTTTTGCTCAAACGGTATGCCAGGCAGCTCTGGATAACAATCCAGCTGATGTGGAAGCATTAGGTGCACTTGACGCAGGTGGCAACACGGTAGAGCACATTCGTCAGGAGCTGGTATCAAAACTTGGTGAAAATATTCAAATCCGTCGCTTTGTTCGTCACGAAATGAAGAACGGCACTGCAGGCGTGTATAAGCACGGTGAACGTATTGGTGTAGTCACAGAAGTAAGTGGCAAAGAAGAGCTTGCTCGTGATATCGCCATGCATGTTGCTGCAAGCCGTCCGATCTGTATCGCTGAAGCAGACGTGCCAGCGGATGTTCTGGAGCAGGAAAAGAAAATTCTCGTGGCAGAAGCTGCCGAAAGCGGCAAGCCTGCAGAGATCATAGAGAAGATGGTTGAAGGCCGCATACGTAAGTATCTGGCGGAAATTACCTTGGTCGGCCAGCCATTCGTAAAGGAGCCTGATCAGACTGTCGAGAAGCTTCTGAAGGCAGAGGGTGCTCAGGTGTACTTCTTTGAGCGCTATGAGGTCGGTGAAGGGATTGAAAAGAAGACTGAAAACTTCGCTGAAGAAGTGATGGCGCAAGTCAAAGGCGACTAGTCTCTGGTGAGGTGGGTGGCTTGAGTTTGCTGCCACTGACAAAGAGGCAGGCTTGCCAGGTTCGCAACATTTAACATAGAGCGATTAAAGCCGGCCGATGTGCCGGCTTTTTTATGGCACAATCATCGGCTAACGATGTCCGCAGTACGGTATTATCTCGAAATTACAGGTCGAAATTTTAGGCCGGAGTTTCAGGCCGGAATATTTGCTAAGGCAGCCAGACCGATGAACAGCTCTTTGCGTCGGCGGTTTTGCGAGAGTGGAGAAAAAAATAATGATTGATGATATAAAAAAAGACGCGGCCTCGCGCATGGGTAAAAGTCTTGATTCGCTGCAGGAACAATTCGGCAGAATCCGTACCGGCCGCGCTCACACCAGCTTGCTGGATCATGTCAAAGTCGATTACTACGGCAATGCCTCAGTTTTGAATCAGGTGGCGAAGATTGCGATTGAAGATTCGCGAACCCTGACGGTCACACCGTGGGAAAAGGATATGGTCGCGCCGATTGAGAAAGCGATCATCAACTCTGATCTCGGGCTTAACCCGTCAAGCGCTGGTACAGTGATTCGCATACCGATGCCACCACTGACAGAAGAGCGCCGTAAAGATCTGGTAAAAGTGGTTCGCCAGGAGGCTGAAAATGCAAGAGTCAGCGTACGCAATATTCGTCGAGATGCAAATGGTGATCTTAAAGATCTCCAAAAAGAAAAAGAGATCTCTGAAGACGAAGAACGCAAAGGGCAGGATCTGATTCAAAAGGCAACCGACGAGTACATTGCCAAGGTCGATGAAATGCTTAAGGGCAAAGAAGCAGAGCTAATGGAAGTCTGATTCGAATCCTTAGCCTAACCCTAACGCAAACTTGACCCAAACTTGAGCTGGTTGCTCTGTCGATAAACCTGTGAAAGAACTACCAAATCACATCGCAATTATCATGGACGGCAATGGTCGTTGGGCACAGCAACGCGGTAAGCAGCGGAGTGCTGGCCATCAGGCAGGTGTGAAAGCTACTCGCGGCATTGTTGAGCATTGTGCCAGGTTGCGTATAAATGCATTGACCGTTTATGCATTCAGCAGTGAAAACTGGCAGCGCCCTGAAAAGGAAGTGAGTTTCCTGATGGAGCTCTTTGTCAAAGCTATTCGAAGTGAGCTGAATAAACTTCACGAAAATAATATCCGTATACAGTTTATTGGTGAGCTTTCGCGATTTTCTGGTGGTCTGTTAGATGAAATTAATGCCGCAACTGAAAAAACCGCGCACAACACAGGTATGTTCTTAAACATAGCGGTAAATTACGGTGGCAGGGCAGAGCTTGTCAATGCCACGCGAGCTATTGCTGCGAAGGTCGAAAGTGGTGAGTTGGATGCAGCCAGTATCACTGAGGAAACAGTCACATCGAATACCTGGCTGGCGGCATGCCCGGAGCCTGATCTATTTATTCGCACCGGTGGCGAGCAGCGATTGAGTAACTATCTGTTGTGGCATCTTGCCTACACCGAGCTGGCATTTACCGATACGCTCTGGCCTGATTTTGATGGCGAAGAGCTGGATAAAATTATTGAAAACTTCAGCTCCAGGCAACGTCGCTTCGGTCAGACTGGAGAGCAAGTGCAATCCGGTTGATGGTTGCACTAACAGTCTTATTTACAGGGGGTTGGTTTGCTTAAGCAGCGCATAATTACAGCCGTCATTCTTGCTGCTGTCGCACTATGGGCATTGCTTGGCTGGAATGACTTCTTCTTTGCACTATTTCTGCTCGCACTTACTGGTGCTTGTGCGTGGGAGTGGGGCAATCTAGTTGCAGTAACACCGCATAATCTCCGAGTAGCCTATGTGGTGATCGTGACGGCAGTGACTGCAATTTGTTTGTTGATTGTGAATTCATATGTTTTGGCGTCTTTGGTTTTAACTGGTGTAGTTATATGGATCATGATTGTCTGTGATCTAGTTGCAAGGCCAGTTCTCGACGCGGCAATTGATGCGGACGGTAAAGAGAAAACACGATGGTTGTTGCTAACTAAAGCGTCTTATTTATTATTGCTAGCCGTTTGTTGTTTGTATTGGTTGCGCCAGGTTCACGGACCATCAATTGTAATCTATGCCATCGCCCTGGTTGCAGCGGCAGATACAGGTGCTTATTTTGCGGGTCGAAAGTTTGGCAAGCGAAAGCTTGCAGAGCAAATTAGTGGCGGCAAAACTATAGAAGGTGCAGCTGGTGGAATGCTTGGGGCTTTAGTGCTTGCAGTAGTTGCCTGCGGTTTTCTTGCCACGCAAGAGCTCAGTGCATGGTCAATTCTCATCATGAGTATTTTTGCAGCAATTGTATCGATTGCGGGTGATCTTTTTATTAGTCGTGCCAAACGCACCAGTGGTGTCAAAGATAGTGGCAATTTACTACCCGGCCATGGTGGCGTGCTTGATCGTTTTGATGGATTGTTAGCGGCGATTCCGTTTGTTGCTTTTGCTGCCCTGTGGATGTAACTCGTGAAAACTGCGCAAGCATCACGTGAGACCGTAGCGGTATTTGGATCTACTGGTTCTATCGGTACCAGTACACTTGATGTCCTTGAACGTAATCAAGCCCGCTATCAGGTGACGGCGCTGACCGCAAACACCAATGTTGAATTGATATTTCAACAGTGTCTTAAATTTAAACCCGCTACGGCTGCGATGGCACAACCGGAAGCAGCTGTTGCGTTAGCGCAGAGACTAAAAGCGGCCAACAGTAGTACAACAGTTATAAATTCAACTGATGCTCTGTCACAGATCGCTGCAGATCCATCGGTGCAAACTGTGATGGCATCGATCGTTGGGTTTGCGGGGTTACAACCAACGATTACAGCTGCCCGACATGGTAAGCGGATACTGCTTGCCAATAAAGAGGCTATGGTGGTTGCCGGTGAATTGCTTAACGAGGCAGCACGGGAAAGTGGAGCAAGCATTATTCCGGTTGATAGTGAACATAACGCTATCTTTCAATGTCTTCCAGAGAGCAACCGGTGTGATCCTGTGAAGACACTGCATGGTGGTGTGTCATCTCTTGTTTTAACGGCTTCAGGTGGACCGTTTCGAAAATACACTGAAGAGCAGATGCAATCTGTAACGGTAGAGCAGGCGCTGAGTCATCCGAATTGGGAGATGGGTCAGAAGGTAACTATCGATTCAGCCACTTTAATGAATAAGGGGCTGGAAGTCATCGAGGCGAGTTACCTATTTGGTGTTGATGAAAGTCAGATCGAAGTTCTGGTGCATCCCGAAAGTACCGTGCATTCAATGGTAAGATTTGCTGATGGTTCGGTGCTGGCACAGCTTGGCCAGGCCGATATGCGCACGCCGATCGCCAATGCGCTCGCTTGGCCGGACCGCATCGATGCCGGTGTGGAGCCACTGGATTTTATCCGCCTGGGTAGTTTGCACTTTGAAGCGCCCGACATGCAGCGTTTCCCCTGCCTGGCGCTCGCACGTCAGGCGCTACGCCAGGGCAACGGGGCTACCGGCGTGTTGAATGCCGCCAACGAAGTGGCAGTTGAACAATTTGTTACAGGGAGAATCGGTTTTACCGATATCTCACGGATAAACGCCCATGCTTTGCAAAATTACACTGGGGCAGTTCCGGAAAACATAGAAGATCTTTTTCGCCTGGATCACTCAGTTCGTCAGTTTGCGCTAGAATACATAGACAGAGAGCTGCCCTTGACGGGGATGTAAAATCACTGTCCCCGGTGCGGTTACAGAACGGGCGCTGGTACAAAACGGCGTTCTATCACCGGGCCTCAACACACCTAAGCAAGTCGGGATATAAGCAGCACCCACAGGCTTAAGCCATGCAGCGGCCGGTTAAACCCGGTCAAAGGTAATTATTGATGCAGAGTTTCTTACTAAGTGTTGTCGCCTTCATTGTTGCTATTGGTGTGCTGGTGACCATCCATGAATTCGGCCACTATTGGGTGGCGAAGAAAATGGGGGTGAAAGTACTGCGGTTTTCCATTGGTTTTGGCAAACCGCTATGGAAAAAAGTTGCAGGAAGGGACCAGACAGAATTCGTACTGGCTGCCGTTCCTCTCGGTGGTTATGTCAAGATGCTCGATGAACGTGAAGGTGACGTAGACGCCTCGGAAGTTGATCGTGCTTTTAACCGCAAAAGTGTTTGGGCAAGAATTGCCATTGTAATAGCCGGACCACTGGCAAATCTTATTTTAGCTGTGCTGGTCTATTGGTTGATTTTCATTGTCGGCATCACTGGTATTGCGCCTATCGTTGGGGAACCGCTTAAAGATTCACCTGCAGCGATTGCTGGCTTTCAGAACGAAGATAAAATTGTTGAGATCAACGGTAACGCAACACCTACATGGAACACGGTTTACGTTGGGCTGCTGGACGGTATTGTCAGTGGCGGTGGTGATATCAACATAGCGGTAGACACAGTCGATGGGACAACCGTCACCCGCAATCTTGTGCTCGACAAAGAGCTGTTGAATCAGGAAGGAGACATTGTCGGATCAATAGGGCTTGGGCGTTGGTGGCCTGATGTCGACCCTGTCATTGGCGGTGTGGTGCCTGATGGTGCTGCAGAAGCTGCCGGGCTGCAAGAGGGGGACAAAGTCCTGTTCAGCGATGGCGTCGCAGTAAGTACGTGGAGCCAGTTGGTAGATATTATTCGTGCTAGTGCTGACAAAAAACTCAACATTGTGGTGCTTCGCGATAACTCTGAAATCAATCTGCAGCTGACGCCTGCATTGCGTGAAACCCCCGCGGGTAATATCGGCTTTATCGGTGCTCGCGAAACACAGTCGCAGGCAATCGCTGATGAGAAGCTACGCACGGTCGAGCGATATCCGCCTTTGACGGCCCTCGGTATGGGGTTTAAGCGCACCATGGAAATGATATCGGTCAGTGTCAAAATGATTGGTAAGTTGCTTACTGGTCAGGCGTCGCTGAAGAACACTGTCAGCGGGCCAATCTCCATCGCGCAGTTTGCTGGCCAGTCGGTCAGTGTCGGTATCGACCATTATCTGAGTTTCATCGCTCTGGTATCAATCAGCCTGGGGATCTTTAACCTGTTTCCAGTGCCAATGCTTGATGGTGGACACCTGATGTACTACGCGGTAGAGGTGGTAACCGGAAAGCCCGTGTCAGAGAAAATTCAGATTTTCGGGCAACAGATTGGCATAGTGCTGCTTGGTACGTTGATGATCTTCGTTTTTTATCAGGATATTCTCAGAGTGTTTGGCGCATAGAAGAGTGTTTGGTGTATAAATCTGATTAAAGGGCTCGTCAAAAAGCCTTCCCTGGACCAATGCAGGCCAGTGTAGTGAAGCATTCAAATGCTGCCAGTGAGAGTTTGCCATTTGGTTCACAGCAAGGCGCAGCTCGCAGGTAATGGCTTCCCTTTTCAAGAGCTGCAACGCGGCTGTGGAACAAATGGCGAGCACTCACTGGTGGCGTTTGGATGTTTCACTACACTAGGTTTAGATTCGGTAATTCATCTGGCGCGAAACAGTTGGTATTCTGTGTCGAATTCTCCGCTCGTATACCATCCATGCCATTAGGTACTAACCGCCGAATCCGGTGCCGTGTGCTGGCGCTGGTTTTACTCAGTGCAGCAGGCATCTTCTTCCTTCCCGCCAAACTGACTGCCCAGCAGTCCGAGTTTGTGGTGAGTGATGTCGTTGTACGCGGCAATGATCAAATCGAAACTGGTGATGTGCTCAGCAATTTGCCGATCAGAGCCGGGGACACCTTTCGGGCTGGGGACGGTTCGCGATTGATTAGAGCTCTTTATGATACCGAGCTTTTCGACGATATCAGTCTGGCGCGTGACGGCACGACGCTAATCGTTCAGATCACAGAGCGGCCGACCATTGCCGAGATAGATATAACCGGCAACGAAGATTTGCAAACGGATCAACTCCTCGAAACGCTGGATGACGTTGGTCTGGCTACTGGTCGAATCTTCCGTCGCGCTGTGCTCGATAATCTTGAAACAGAATTACGGCAAGTGTACTTCAGTCGTGGTCAGTACGGCACCCAGGTTGAGTCAACAGTCGAAGAGCTGGAGCGTAACCGTGTCAGCGTCAGTATAGAGATTGATGAAGGTGTGGTTGCCAGAATCAGTCACATGAATATTGTTGGCAACGAAAACTTTACCGAGGCCGAATTACTCAAGCTACTGGCCTCAGGAACTCGTAGTCTGAATCCATTCAGTACACGAGATAAATATTCGCGTGCCAAGCTGTCAGCAGATACAGAAGCTCTGCGCGCCTGGTACTTCGATCGGGGTTATCTACGTTTTGATATCACCTCAACCCAGGTAACTATCTCCCCTGACAAGTACGATATCAACGTCACTATCAACGTTGATGAGGGCGAACAGTACTCGGTAGGTGATGTCAGTATTTCCGGATTGGAGTCAGACTTCGTGGTTGGTGAAGAGTCACTTCTTCCCCTGGTGAGTTTAAAAGAAGGTGATATTTACTCTCGTAAGTTGATGACCGAAAGCTCCAGTGCCATCAGTGACCGTCTTGGTGAAGCAGGGTATGCCTTTGCAGATGTTAATGTCGTGCCGGATCTTGATGATGAGAACAACACAGTCAGTCTGCAGTACGTTTTAAACCCCGGCAAACGTGTTTATGTTCGTCGCATTGTATTCAACGGTCAGGATCGAACTCAGGATGAGGTGCTTCGGCGGGAGATGCGGCAAATGGAAGGCAGTCGCTTTTCACCGGCGGCACTTAACCGGTCGCAAACCAGGCTGCAGAGATTACCTTATATAGACCGTGTATCTATAACGACGCCGCGCGTGCCAGGTAGTGACGATCTTGTCGATATTTCCGTCAATGTTCTTGAAGGTGCTTCAGGCTCTTTCGGTGCAGGTGCCGGGTTTGGGTCGGATGGTTTTTTGTTCCAGGTGAACTTTACTCAGGAAAACCTGTTTGGTAGTGGCGAGCGTCTATCGCTTGCGTTTGATAACAGTACCAGTCAGGACAACTTTTCAATTTCCTATACTGATCCTTACTACACCAACGATGGTATTAGTCGAAACGTCCGGGCTTTTGTAAGGAATACAGATACGGGTGAATTAGATTCAACTGCTAATTTTATACTTGATAGTTACGGTGCAAGAGTCCGTTACGGTGTTCCATTGAGTGAATTCTCTACCTTTAGCTTTGGCCTTGGGTATGAACGTGTTGAAGTGATTTCGACTGAAGGTAGTGCGCAAGAGATTAATGATTTCATCGCCGAGGAAGGTGACGAGCATGATTTGTTTGATGTCACTGTCGGCTACACTCACGACACGCGGGATCGAACCATTTTTGCAACCTCTGGCGCACGTAATTCACTTTCACTGGAGGCGACTTCACCGAATAGTGATTTAACTTATCTAAAGCTAGGTTATAACTTCGAGTATTTCTATCCACTTTCAAAAGCCCTGACTCTGGCGTTTAGTACGCAGGTCAGCTACGGGGAAGGTGAGGAAGATCTCGGTAGCTTGCCGTTCTTTCGTCGTTTCTTTGCGGGTGGAATTCAGTCGGTCCGAGGTTATGCGAGAAATACTCTTGGGCCTCGAGATGAAGAAACAGAAGATGCTGTTGGCGGTGATTTCCGAACAACTGGTTCCTTTGAAGTAATCTTTCCGCCGCCATTCACTGAAATTAATGGTGCAACCCGCCTGAGTCTGTTTGTTGACTACGGTAATGTCTGGCGCGATGTATCTGATTTTGAGGCTGATGAACTGCGCGGCTCCTACGGGCTTTCGTTTGTGTGGCTGGCACCAATCGGGCCTCTGACGTTCAGTTATGCCCAAACCTTCAATGATGATCCCACTGATGTGGTAGATAATTTCCAATTCACGATCGGGTCTCTATTCTAAATCCCGCCTCTGGATTGGGTGTAAGTCACACAGCTGCACCAGCAGTTGTAGCACGCACCGCAAATTGCGATAGAATCAGCACTCTGGCTCTAATTTCACGATGGAGGGGTTACGTTTGACTGCGCGTTTCGCGATAATTATTCTGTTGCTGATGATGAGCGGCACGGCTGCGGCCCAAATCAAAATCGGTTTTGTTGATATCCCGTTTCTGATCGATGAGGCCCCTCAGGCGCAGGCTGCCAGCAATCGGCTGGAAAGTGAGTTCGCTCCCAGACAAGATCTCATCAAAGAGCAGAAAGCCGAGCTTGAGATACTGCGTAACGAGCTGGAAGACGACGCCCTTGGTACAACGCAGCGCGCTTCCAAAGAGCGTGAATACAGGAAGATCGAACGTCGTATGAAGCGGGATGAACAGGAATTCCGTGAAGAGCTCAATATTCAAAAAAATCAGGAATTCAAGAAAGTTCGTGTTTATGTACTGGATGCCATAGCGACTTTTGCAAAGCGTCATAACTACGACATGATTATTAGTGACGGTGTTTTGTTTGCCAATAAAACAGTGGATGTCACTGACAAAGTATTGTTTGAACTACAGCAAGCTCTAGACGAACAGCAAAATAACTAAGTGTCAAATGCCGCCTCATTTAAATGCAGCGAACTTGCTGAGGTAATCGGTGCGGAAGTTAAAGGCGACGGCAATACTGAAATCACCTCTATAGCATCTATAGATACTGCAACTTGCGGTTGCATAACTTTTATCTCCAGCGTTAAGTATCTCGACGCACTGCAATCTACTTGTGCTTCTGCTGTTGTGCTCGCACCAGCAATGGAAAATATTATTGCGAGCACTGCTGAATTTACTCGCCTAGTTATGGATAACCCCTATTTAGGCTATGCAAAGCTTACCCGTCTTTGGGCAGTGCACGAATCCAATAATCAGTCACCCCCTATACATCACACAGCAAGCGTTGCTGAAACTGCTGTTGTTGCAGACGATGTAAGTATTGGTGCAAATGCTATTGTTGATGCAGAAGCGTTACTTGGCAAAGGTGCAGTGATCGGTGCCGGTGCCTATATCGGGCACGGCACTATAGTAGGAGAGGGTACAACGATTCATCCCAATGCAACCATTTTGCACGGATGTGTTATTGGGAATGATTGCGAAATTCATTCAGGTGCTGTGATAGGTGCTGACGGTTTCGGCTTTGCTCCCGGCGAGCAGGGCTGGGAGAAGATTTATCAGCTTGGTACAGTGACCATTGGCGACCGTGTCAGCGTAGGTGCGTGTACTACGATCGACCGGGGTGCGCTTGAAAATACTGTCATCAGCGACGGAGTAATTCTCGATAACCACATTCAGGTGGCGCATAACGTCACGATTGGCAAAAACACAGCAATAGCTGGCTGTACCGGTATCGCTGGCAGCACAACAATTGGCGCTGGCTGCAGAATCGGCGGGGCGGTATCGATAGTTGGTCATATCAGTATTTGCGATAATGTTCTGATCACTGCCAACTCTTTCGTAAACCGTTCTGTTGTAGAGCCGGGTAGTTATTCGTCAGGCTTCCCGCTAGAGCCATCAAGCCAGTGGCGTAAAAACGCAGTACGTTTGCACAGGCTGGATGAGCTTAGTCGACAGGTGGGTAAACTGAAATCCTGATTCGCTAGTTCCGAGCAGGCAGTGGGTATACATTTTCGATAGAATATAGGCGTCAGCCATTCCTCGAGGAGGACTCTTGGAAACACTCGATATCACCGAGATCGTAAAATACTTGCCACACAGATACCCGTTTCTGTTGATTGACCGGGTCACCGGAATAGAACCCGGGGTAGAACTAAATGCTATAAAAAACATCACGGCGAATGAACCAATATTTACCGGACACTTTCCGCAGTTTCCGGTTTTTCCCGGTGTTTTGATTCTGGAAGCAATGGCTCAATGTTGTGCGGTTTACACTTTTCGCGAGCTTGGTGGGTACCCGAGTAAGGAAACTCTCTACCTTCTTGTAGGTATTGATAGTGCGCGCTTTAAAAAGCAGGTTGTTCCAGGGGACCAGATGAAGCTTAAAGTAGTGCATCAGAAAACCCGCAGGGGTATTTCGCGTTTTGATGCAACAGCGCATGTTGACGACGCTCTGTGCTGTAGTGCTGAGATAATCATTGCTAAAAACGAGATCGAATTGTGATCCATCCTTCGGCGGTAATCGATCCCAAGGCAAGTGTTGATGAAAGCTGCACCATCGGACCCTTCGCTGTGATTGGTGCCGATGTGGTAATGGGCGCTGGTAATACGGTGGGTCCACACGCGGTTATCACCGGTCCAACCACAATAGGTGAAGACAACCACATCTTTCAATTTGCCTCTATTGGAGCCGACCCTCAGGATCTCAAGTTTGACGGTATTGATAGCCGGCTTGAAATTGGTAGTCGGAACAGAATAAGAGAATTTGTAACGATTAATCGCGGCACGTCGGGCGGTGGTGGCGTTACGCGGCTGGGTGATGACAATCTATTGATGGCCTATGTGCATATCGCACATGATTGTTTGGTAGAGAATCGAGCGGTATTTGCAAATTCAGCTTCTCTCGCAGGGCATGTATCGGTAGGCGACAATGCCATACTCGGCGGATTTTCTCTGGTACATCAGTTTAGTCGAATTGGTGCACACAGCTTTTCCGGGATGGGGTCAGTTATTAATAAAGATGTACCACCTTACGTGCTTGTTAGTGGTCACTTTGCAGAGTCGAAAGGAATCAATAAAGAAGGCTTGAAGCGGCGTGGCTTTAGCACAGAAGAAATCAGAGCGATTCAACAGAGCTATGTCAAGCTTGTGCGGAGAAAAGGTGTTATTGAAGATGAAGTGTTTGCAGAGATAGAGCAGTTGGCGGGTGAATATGCAGGCGTTAAACAACTACTTGAATTTGTGCGCAGTGCGAAAAGAGGGATTGTTAGCTAGACAAATGTCTGTGAAACCAGGTTGCCAGTGGGTTGAGGTTAGGGTTGCGGTTGAAGTGACCTTGGGGTGTGGTCTGATGGCTGCGTCTTAACCTACTGCCAATTCAGTCATTTTGTCGTGTACAAGTGAAATGGCAATCTCAGCACACCGCTTGCTCGCACCATCTTTACCAAGTTGCTTGTACACATAAGCCAGTTCGTTGATTTGAGTATTCCTTGCTTTCTCATCCGTCAGCAGCTTACCGACTTCCAGAGCCAAATTCTCTGCAGTGACATCATCCTGCAGGAGCTCAGGCACGATTGATTTGCCTGCCATGATATTAGCCAGGCTCACATGTTCCGTGGTTAACATGCGCTTTAGTACCTGATAACTAATTGCATTGAGTTTGTAGATCACGACCATCGGAATACCGAGAATCGCAAGCTCCAGTGTGGCAGTACCGGACGCTACCAATGCAGTATCACACGATCGGATTGCGCTGTAGTCATTCGGCTCTATCAGGGTTACATCGACATTGTGTTGTTGAACAAGTGATTCAATTTCTTCCGGTTTGATTGTATCTGCGACGGGTAGTACGAATTCGATTTTCTGGTTGATTTCAAGGCCAATTTTCTTTCTGTTATCCGGCGAGATCAACAACTCGCAGGCTTCGAGCATTGGTGGCAGCAACATGCTGACTTCACTTTTACGACTACCCGGTAGCAGAGCGACACGCTTCGTTTCGCGTGTCTTAAGCGGGGGCTTGTCCGCTGCTGTGAGAAGTTGTTTGTTATCCAGCAGAGGGTTGCCAACGTATGTGCAAGGGATTTCGGCATCGTCAAACAGCTTTTTCTCAAATGGCAGAATGAGCGCCATATGATCAACAATTTTTTTAAGCTCGGTAACGCGTCCGGGTCGGGAAGCCCAAACTTTTGGTGCAATAAAAAAGAGTACCGGAATACCTGCCTCACGTGCGGCTGTCGCGAGCTTCATATTGAAGTGAGGATAATCGACCAGTATCAGGATGTCCGGGTCGCGCTCAGACAGGGCTTTGCGGAGAGTCGTAAGACCTGCGCGCAGTGACGGGTACTTGTGCAGTACTTCCAACAGACCCATCACGGCGTTGTTT
This sequence comes from uncultured Granulosicoccaceae bacterium, assembly GCA_938020525.1. GTDB lineage: Bacteria > Pseudomonadota > Gammaproteobacteria > Granulosicoccales > Granulosicoccaceae. The sequence continues at coordinate 53,537 of CALIHW010000103.1, forward strand.
TCGACGTCGACCAAGAGGTCGACGCCCTGTTCTGCCAAATGGGTACCACCCATGCCGAAGCATTCGAATGTCGAATCGTCGGGGAGCGACTTCCGTGAGCATTTTTTCAGTGCTTGAACGAGTTTGGCAGCGTGAATATCACCGGACGCCTCGCCAGCACTTATCATTACTTTCATTCAATAGCTTGTTAGAAAATTCAGTGCCGTGAGATTATCACAGCAACTGTCTAAATTCGGTGCAAGTTTCGCTAATCGGGAATCCACGCATAGACCTTTTCTAAGAATCGAGGTGCACGCCGTAGGTTCCCGGGAATTTAGCTAGCGGAGTCTTCTGCGCGCCAGCAGAAGTAAAAACCCCAGTGCGGCGAACGACCCACCACCTGAACTGACGCCCGCTTCAGCTGCTGCAGGGGTGGCTGCGGCAAAGAGTGGTGCTGGCTCAGACGCGGCTTTTTCTTGCTCCACCAGGTCATCGGCAGTCATGACTACCAGCGTTTTGGTGCTGTCCTGATTATTCGATTGATCCGTATCGAAAGTGTTAGCGGTAAGGGTGGTATCAAAGCTGACTTCGCCCTGAACTGTAGGTGCAGACAAACTCACAGATACATTGGAGCTGCTGCTCTCGGAAAGCGCCGGTGACAGGCAAATCACGTTTGCACCTGCTCCACTTTGCTGACACATCCACGAGGGTGATGAAAAAGATACCAGTGAAGTACCTTCCGGTACGTCGGTTTCAAGTCGCACGGTATTCGCACCCATGCTGCTGTTGTTAGTAACAAACATATCAAGCTGTATTGTGCTGCCAACCAGCGCGGAGGTGGATGATGAGCTAACCAACGAGTATTCACTTTGATAAAGCTCTATCATCGAATTTCTGTCACCGTCACTGATGTATTCACGTTGACCGATCTTTGTCACGCCGCCTTGTAGCGGGGTGATCGTGGCTGTGCCATTGCTTGAAAAGAAATGCGATCCATAGTGCATGATTGAATCGTAGTCGTATTCTCCCAATACGATGGCATCTTCGAGAATATCAAAGTTGTGCGTCTTTTCAGGTGTAATGTTATTCCAGTTAATCTGAACAAAACTGTCTCTGTCTGGTCTGGTGTGTTCGTGCAATAGACCGAGTGCATGCCCGATTTCATGAATCATGCTGCCTTCGCTGCACTTGTCACCGGTATAGATGCTCTGAGCACCGTTGTTCTGAAATCCTACCCATGACGCACACTGACCTGCTTCGACAAAATCTACGTAGTGAGGGTAGGCGCTCTCGGTGTCAGGAGTCCGCTCAACAAGATTTATTGCACCTGTGTCGTTCCAGCGTGCTATGGCAAAGCGTACTTTCTCTTCGGCAGCGTCAGACAAGCTACCGCTTATACGATAAGGGACGATACCATTGGGCCAAACTGCACCGTAGACATAGTTACTCAAGCCACGGACTGTGCGTTTATTAGAATCTTGATTAAAGTAGTTACTGGCATTACCAAAAATGATATCGCCTTCTGCGATAGCAACGCCGTCTATGCTGTCGAGTACCCTCATGTGGGTGGTACCGTCGCGGAAAACTATCGGAACGATAGCGTGCTTATCACTGCCAATATGTGTTTCGCTTTTGTTGGCGTAACCACTGTCTAATGACTCTGCGTATGATGGTGCAATTGAAGCACCAGATACTATCAGCGCGATAACTGATAAAGTTTGCGACACGCGCATAGATACTTGTGATTTAGAAAATTTCAAAACTCAACCCCTGGCCTTTGTTGGGCTTTTATTTATGCCGGGTCTTGTTGTTTTTTTAGTCGCCCGGCACACAGCAGTCACGGAGGTGGCTGCAAGCACTGGCACAAGGTAACGACACGGCTGGCGGGTTCTTGAGTTAGATTGTTACTTGATGTTACACGTGCTGCCTTTTGTTGTGGCTAAGTTACTGATTTTTTGAGGTATGCAGGCATTGTTGAAGCCGATCACAAAGACTGTTTTGCGACAAAATATGCCAACAGCTCTACATTTCTATTTCCATGGGTTTGCATCACCCCACGTGTGATTCATTTTCTTCGCGTTATTCAGAATCAGTCAGGAAAAGCTCCGGGTCAACCCACGTGCGATTTAATCCCACTGACCAGTGCAGGTGCGCACCGGTAACGCGACCGGTAGCGCCAACCTCACCGATCTTCTGTCCGCGTGTCACTCTATCCCCGGGGCTGACGTCTATGCTGCTCAGATGAGCATAGAAGGTCTGCAGTCCCTCTCCGTGACCAAGAAAAATGCACTTGCCACTAAAAAAATAGTTACCGGTTTCTATAACATAGGCATCGGCTGGTGCAAGTATATCCGTGCCTTCCGCTGCTGCGATATCCATACCGCCGTGTGGGCGACGCGGTTGTTTGTTAAAGAATCGTCTGGAGCCGAATGAGCTGCTGCGTACTCCTTTGACTGGTATATCAAAGCTTATACCGAGTACCTCATCGTGTCGGTATCTTTTCGCATTCGCGATCGAAGTCCGATCCTTTTTGATGCGAGCCATATCGGTTTCATTTGGGTTTACCTGGCGTTTGTTTGTAATGGTGATGTGTTGCTCCGGATAGGCCTTGCCGACCACTTCAAACTCATAAGATGGGATAGGACCGCTGGCGGAAGTAACTTCCAGTGAATGCCAGCCAGGCTCGGTGCTTAATGGGATCCCTACCAGGGCGTGATAGTTGTCTGCAACTTTTACCACCGCGACCGGCAAGTCGTTGAACAGCGCTGAGGGTTTTTCATCCAGCTTGCCAAGGTTGATGCTTGCGACGCCACCCGGTGTCTGCTGGGATCTCGGCAAACGAAAGTCATCGGCCAGGGCAATCCCTGAAAGACCAAAAGTCAGAATTGCGCCAGAGATAATAAGTAGAAAGCGATTCACGAGTTATACATCCATTATTGTTTCAAAAATGATACAAATGCACCATAAAAGCTACAAGTCTTTTTTAAGACTTATTCGTCGGGTAGCAATTGATAGAAAACGGCTAAAAGTAAGGGAATAATTTTTTCCTGCACGTTATCATCCTCGTTTACGAAAGCGCTATAGATATCCGGCCCCTACATGCGATTGAGCAAAATCAAGCTTGCAGGCTTTAAGTCTTTTGTCGATCCAACGACTGTACAGCTTTCAACTAATCTTACAGGTATTGTCGGCCCCAACGGCTGTGGTAAGTCAAACACTATTGACGCCGTTCGTTGGGTCATGGGTGAGTCTTCCGCTAAGCACTTACGTGGCGCGTCGATGTCGGATGTTATCTTTTCAGGTTCTTCTTCCCGTAAGCCGGTAGGGCAGGCTTCAGTTGAACTGGTTTTCGATAATAGTGAAGGCAAGCTTGAAGGTCAGTATTCAGCCTACGCAGAGATAGCACTCAAGCGTCAGGTAACTCGAGACGGGCAATCACAGTATTTCCTTAATGGCACCAAGTGCCGCCGCCGCGACATTACCGATATATTTCTTGGCACGGGACTCGGTCCACGTAGCTATGCGATCATCGAACAAGGCATGATCTCGCGATTGATCGATGCCAAGCCTGAAGAGATGCGGGTTTATCTCGAAGAGGCGGCTGGAATCTCCAAATATAAGGAACGTCGGCGCGAGACAGAAAACCGAATTCGTCATACAAGAGATAATCTTGATCGATTAAACGATCTGCGTGAAGAGGTAGAAAAACAGCTCGAGAAATTGCAGCGTCAGTCACGCACGGCAGAGAAATACAAAACTCTCAAGATAGATGAAAAAAAGTACCGGTCTGAATTGCTCGGCTTGCGTTGGCGTGAGTACCACGATGCACTAAACTCGTTCGATGAACGGCTTGAAGAACGAACAAACAACGTAGCCTCTGCAGATGAGGCGCGTGCCGAGGCGGAAGAGAATATCGCCACAATGCGTGAGAAACGCAAAGAGGTTGAAGGTGAACTTAACGAGGTACAAGCTAAATTTTACGCAGTAGGTGCAGACATCACGCGTGCTGAACAGTCTATTCAACATGCACGTGAAGAGCGCGAAAAACGCAGCCGAGAACTGCAACGCATCGAAGAAGAATCTGCGGAAATAAAAACCAACATTGAAAACGATGAAGAGCGCATTAAAGAAGTGGAAGTAGCTCTTGCTGATGCAGGGCCTACGATTGAGCGCGTACAACGTGAGCAGGAAGAAGCGACGGAAAGTTACGAGCAGGCTGAGAGTGATTTTCAAGATGCACTTGCAACCTGGGAAGAGTTGAGTGCGGATCACTCGGAACAGGAAACCATCTCTCAGGTAGAGCAAGCGCGACTGGAAGAACTTAAAAAGAAAGTCGCCGATCTAAAGCTGCGCGATGAGCGATTGCAGCGTGAGAAGGGTGAGCTTTCAGAACGTGGCAGCGACAGTGCACTGAATACCCTGATCTCGGAGCAGCAAGCAAAGAATACAGAAGAACTCGCACTGCGAACGCAGCTTGATAATGCAGGTAAGTCATTAGCGCAAGTACGTGAGAAAGTTATTCAGGCAGCACAGAGCCTCGACGTCAAACGCACCAAGCTGCAAAGTAGCAGCGGACGTCTTTCTTCTTTGCAGGCTTTACAGCAAGCAGCCACTGGTGGCAGTGAGAAGAAAAAAATTGAATGGCTTGAGAAAAACGGTCTTGCCGATGCACCACCTTTGTTAAAGCTACTCGATATAGACAAGGGTTGGGAAAAAGCCATAGAAGCAGTGCTGGGTGATTTTCTTGATGCAGTCTGCGTAGATGACTACGACGCTCTCAGTAAGAAACTCGGTAATCTGCCGCAATCCGGAATCAATGTTGTTAAAGATGGTGTAAGAGGTGATTCGCCAGAAGGGCAACCGGATGGGCAGCCAAAAGACCAGCCAAAAGACCAAGCAGAAGAAAGATGGCTTGCCACCATGGTCAGCAGTCGTGCCGGTATTGCTGAGTTGATGCATGGTGTGACGATCTGTGAAACCACCGAAGAAGCATTCGAAGCGCGTGACTCTCTTAGTGCCGGTGAATCTGTCGTGACAAAAGATGGTCTATGGATGGGGCGGCACTGGTTATGTGTACGCTCTGATGATGGCAGCGGTAGCGTGCTTGAAAGACAGGAAGAACTGGATACACTTGTTGAGCAGATCCGGTTATTAAAAGATGATATATCTTCTCTTGAAGCGGAGCATGAGCAATACAAGCAGCAGGTGGTAGAAAGAGAAAATAATCGCGATAAACTCCAGACACTGATCAACACCAGGCATCGTGAGATCAGCACAATTGCCGGAAAGATCGAATCTGCCAGAGCACAAATTGATCAGGCGGGAGAGCGGGCGACAAAAGTAGACGCCGAGCTTGAAGAAATTGAGGCAGTCACTGCACGCTCTGATCGGGAACATCAGGAAGCTTCGCGTCGATCAGAAGAGGCAGAAAAGCGTCTGCATCAATTGCAGCAGCAACTGGCGGAAATGGATGAGCGCCGTCTGCAGGGGCGAACGCTACGCGATGATGCGAGACAAAAGCTCGATCACGTTAGACAGTCTGGTCAGGCTACTATTGTAAAGCTCGAGTCCATGAAGTCAGGTCGTGAATCAATAGAACAAAACCGTGAGCGTATGCAGCGGCAATTGACGCAGCTTGAAGTCAGACGTAGCGAGCTCGATCAGCAGCAACAACCCGATAACAACGAGATAGAGCAGCTGAAAACCGAGCACCTGGCTCTTCTGCGCAGTCGCAGCGAGGTAGAGTCTTTGTTGCAGGCAGCACGCAAGCAGCTTGAAGAACATGACATCCAGCAGCGTACTCAGGAACAGAATCGTCACCGGCTTGAGCAACAGGCGCAGCAAGCGCGTGAGTTATTGCAGCAAGTGAATATGGAATCTCAGGAGTCGCGAGTCAGGCTTAAAACCATAGACGAGCAACTCACAGAGGCAGGTGTTGATCGTGAAGAGTTAATGCCCACCATTCCAGAAGAAGCCACCGTAAAAGAATGGGCCGAGCATCTTGCTGAAGTAGAGCGAAAAATACAGCGCCTTGGCCCAATTAATCTGGCTGCAATTGAAGAGTACCAGGAGCAACAGCAGCGCAAGGAGTACCTCGATGAGCAGTATAAAGATATAACCGAAGCACTCGAGACTCTGGAAGATGCAATAGGCAAGATTGATCGTGAAACCAAAGCCATGTTCCGTGAAACCTTTGACGCTGTAAATGGCAAGCTGCAGGAACTCTTTCCGCGTCTATTTGGTGGTGGTCAGGCCAAGCTTGAACTCACCAGTGAAGACTTACTGGAAGCAGGTGTTGCAGTGATGGCGCGTCCACCTGGCAAACGGGTAAGCAGCATTCAGTTGCTCTCTGGTGGTGAGAAAGCACTGACGGCAGTGGCGCTAGTTTTTGCATTCTTTCATCTGCGGCCGTCACCCTTTTGTATGCTCGATGAGGTCGATGCGCCACTGGATGATGCCAATGTCGCGCGCTTTGCGAAAATGGTTGAAGAAATGTCCAGTCAGGTGCAGTTTATCTTCATCACGCACAACAAAGTCACCATGGAGCTTAGCAACCAGCTCATGGGTGTCACCATGCAAGAGCCAGGTGTTTCGAGGCTTGTTTCTGTGGATGTCGATGAGGCCGTGGAGCTGGCGGTAGCGTAAAGCTATGGAACGTGCCAAAAATTGGTATATCAGTGGGGAATAGGATTTAGTGGGGTGTTGTTTCTACTAGCCCATTTGTAACCTTAAATGCAGTTACTGTGATCGACGCGCAAAAGTTAGTTTTGTAAACTAACCGTTACCTCTACCTAATCAAGAAAGGATGGTGCGCATGGAATTCTTCCGCTGGATTCTGATTGCTGCCGGGATAGTTTTGCTGGCTGTTGCATTCCTGATGAACCGCAGCAAGACGCCAAGTTCATTTCGCCGTACGAATATCGCCAAACCGGTTGTCAAAGACACAAGCGTTGGCGATATGCCTGAGCCCGCTTACGACCCATTGCGAAATGATTTTAGTGTGGACTCTTCAACTGTAGATCAGTACGAATCATCTGATGACATGAAGGGATATTCGGATGAGCAAATTTTTAATGAGCTAGGGGTCGATGAGCTAGTGGTTAGTGAGCTAGGAGTTAACGATCATCCAGATTCGCAAGCAAATTACGAATCCGAATCGTTCTCACCCACGTCAGCTGCAAGCGATGACTTCGAAGAAATTGATATCGCCCTTGATAGTGAGTCTTCTGGTAGCCGATCAAGAGATGAAAGTCCGGCCAGAGAAACGGCCAGAGAAACGGCCAGTGAATCAGCCAGAGAGACGGCCAAAGTAACGAGTTTCGCAAGTGCTGTACAGGCTGCCAATGCTCAGGATGAACTTGTGGCCGCAGACATTGATGATCTCGATAATAATTTTTACGAAGAATTCGAGGCTTATGCCGGGCCGGTGCAGTTGGAAGAGTTCGAAGAAAAACTCGTGTCGATTCATGTGGTCGCGCTGAGTGGTCGCAGGTTTTATGGCAACGATCTCAAATCGCTTTTTGATAAGCATGGGTACAAGTTTGGTCGAATGTCGCTTTACCATTGTACGCTTGAAGGAGAAAAAGTTTTCTCAGTAGCCAATATGGTTAAGCCAGGTACATTTAACGAAGACCAAATGCGCATCTTCGAAACTCCCGGCATCACGCTCTTTATGCGCTTGCCTATAGAACTGGATTCTGGTGTTGCTTTTGACTTTCTGCTTCAGGAAGCCAAAGAGCTTGCAGCAGAGCTTGATGGTCAGCTACGCGATGGCAATCGGAATCCCCTCAGCGAGCAGACGATTCAACACATGCGGGAGGACATACAGCAATATGTATTTCGTACCAAGCGGTTATTGCAGCCAGTCTAGCCCGGTTTATTCATGAGGATTGGCGTCCAGGCTAGATTGGTGGTGTGCGGGTATCAAAATTAAGGCTGGTAGCTTTTTATTTCCTCATGCCTTTTATAGCGAATTTGATATCAGCTCATATGGGTCTTTCTGCCGTCGGAGATTACTAGCCCGGTTTGTTCGTGAAATGGCGAGCATAGCGCGCAGAGCATTGGTTTCACAGGGTATTTTCTTCTCGCGTTCCATGTTTTCATTTACTTGGCTTACTGATTTTTGCAAGAGAAAAAATTCGCTGTGGAATCTAGGATGAAGCGGAATGCCGTCATTTTCATGAATAAACCGGGTTAGGTGCCTATCACATGACCTTAACCAGTGCCGCTTTTGTCATTCTCCCCGGGGAGAATCCGGCATGTAGTTTGCGCCGGACGAGGGGTGTGTCTGGTTAGATTTTCAATAAGACTTCGAGCTTAAATTTTGAATTCATTGCCAGAACTATCCCTATCCCAATGCAAACTACGCATTGGACTCTCCCGCAGGGAGAGTGACTTTAAATCGCACCTACGCTCTTCAATTTTTAAATCGGAAAACCTGTAAAGGCTATTACGACACCCTCCCGAGAGGGAGAATGGCTATTTTGGGGCGTCGTTTAAGCCCAGTTGTTTGCCACTCGACACCCTCCCGCTTGCGGGAGGGTCAGCGTCTAACGCTGAGGAGGGGCGCTGGGGAAGGTTATGACCGCTCAGAATACTCAAACCAGATCAGGTGTAAATCGGAAACTTACCCGTCAAATCCAGCACTCGAGCTTTGACTGCTTTCTCAACGTCACCATTACCTGCCTCGCCGTTCTGTGCGAGCCCGTCAAGCACCTCGATAATCATCTCTCCCACCTGGGTAAATTCAGCAGTACCGAAACCACGTGATGTTGCAGCTGGAGTGCCGAGGCGAACACCGGAGGTTACAAACGGCGATTCCGGATCAAACGGAATGCCGTTCTTGTTGCAAGTGATACCGGCTCTACCCAACGATGCTTCGGCAGCCTTCCCGGTCAGCTTCTTAGCAGTCAGGTCTACCAACAGTACGTGTGTATCAGTGCCACCTGAGACCAGATTCAAGCCACCGGCATTTATCGCATCTGACAATGCATGCGCATTATCAAGAATCGATTGTGCATACTGCTTGAACTCCGGACGCAATGCCTCGCCAAATGCCACTGCTTTGGCTGCAATCACATGCATCAAAGGCCCACCCTGCAGACCGGGGAATACTGAAGAGTTAATCTTCTTACCAAGCTCGACGTCGTTAGACAGGATCATTCCGCCACGTGGGCCACGAAGAGTTTTGTGCGTTGTGGTGGTCACAACATCCGCATGGTCAAGCGGATTCGGATGCACCCCACCGGCGACCAAACCGGCAAAGTGCGCCATATCAACCATCAGTTTTGCGCCAACCGAATCTGCGATTTCTCGAAACTTTTTAAAATCGATGATGCGCGGATACGCAGAACCACCGGCAATAATAAGTTTCGGCTTGTGCTCTGTTGCCATCTGTTGCACTTCGTTAAAGTCTATCTGGTGGGTTTGCTTGTCGACCGCATAGGACACAGCGTTAAACCACTTGCCAGACTGATTCACCGGAGAGCCGTGCGTAAGGTGTCCACCAGCGGCAAGGTCAAGACCCATAAAGGTATCACCCGGCTCAAGCAAGACCTGGAAAACGGCCTGGTTGGCTTGTGCACCGGAGTGAGGTTGCACGTTGACAAACTCACAGTTAAACAAGTTTTTGGCGCGTTCAAGCGCCAATTCTTCGGCAACATCCACATGCTCACAACCACCGTAGTACCGCCGTCCCGGGTAACCTTCCGCATACTTGTTTGTCATCACAGACCCCTGAGCCTGCATCACTGCATTCGAGACAATGTTCTCAGAGGCAATCAACTCGATCTCGTGCTGCTGTCTCTTGAGTTCGTCCGCAATTGCAGCTGCCAGCTCTGGATCGCGCGTTGTCACGTCTTCGCTAAAAAACTTATCAGACATAGGGTTCTCTTGGGTAAAGGTATGGATGATGGGGCAGCTGCATGAAGTTCGCCCAGCCTGTTTACAGCTTTAGCCGGACACTGCCAATCCCGCAACCATAGCTCATTACTCTGCCCTTAGAAATGTAGCATCATCGCGGTTTCGCGATTGAGCATACCGGGGCCGGCGCCAGACAAGATGCCTGGCCAATCCGAAGTGCTCGGTCAAACAGAAGCTCGACTCACTGCCAGCCGTGATGGTCACAAGCTCGAGCCAATAACCTGGCAGATTTGTAGCTAAAGCTCTACCCTTGCCAATCGTGACTGCACGGTAGTTAGTCCTCATTTTTCAAAATGTTACCGTGTATTTCTTACTATTTTCTTAACAGCGGTCGATAGCAACCATGCATACGTGAATTCATAAAGCGCATAGTGAAAGGAAACAAGAACAAAGGCAAAAACGCCCGCGGCATCCCAATCATTGAGGCTCTGTCAAACCGCGTGCTGTTTTCAGCAGACCCTCTGGGCTTAAGCGACAGCTTGCTAGCCGGAGGTTCCGACGCGCCTGAATCAATGCCAGAATCAACGCCGGCAACATTGCTAGATATCGCGTTCGACACAACGGTGGCAGCCACCTCGGAACCTGTGCGCTCTACTGAGCTTGTTATCATTGACACAACGGTACCTGACTTTCATCGAGTCATTGACTCCCTCAGCCACGATTCGCCGCAAACCGATTTCATCATTCGAACGTTGCATAGCACCCAGTCGATCGAGCATGTAGATTCTTTGCTGTCAGATTACACCAATCTGACAGGCATACATTTTATCACTCACGGCACAGACGCGACTCTGCGGTTGGGTACAACCAGTATAGATAACGATAACATCGCGCAACATCAGAACAGTTTCAGCAACTGGGGAGATGCACTTTCAGAGCACGGCGATATACTTTTTTACGGCTGCAACTTTGCAGAGACAGATGATGGCAAAGCTCTGGTGAACGCAATTGCCCAAGCAACCAATGCAGATGTCAGCGCCAGTGTTGATTGGACAGGTCACGACAGCTTAAATGCAAACTGGCAACTCGAATATTCAACCGGCCTGATAGAGTCGAACACCCAACATATCGCAGACTCATTGCAACACTGGGAATCAGTGCTCGCAGCGATAACCGTAGACACGTTCAATGATCTGGTAGACGCACCTGACCTTAGCTCAATTAGCGCGTTACTCAATAGTGCTCAGGGACCAGGACCAGACGGATTCATATCGCTCCGAGAAGCAGTGATAGCTGCCAACGCAGAGCCTGATGCTGATGTGATCTATCTGTCCTCAGGCACTTATACACTCAATGCGCCAATCGACCCGGCGTTACCCGACGCGTATCACGGTGATCTTAATATTAATAATCCGGTCACCATCATTGGAACCGGAACCGACGCTGCCTCCGGTACAACCATAGACGGTGAAAATCGCGATCGGATAATGAGTATCTTCCAGGCTGACACCGTATCGCTTCAGTCCCTGACACTGCAAAACGGACAAGCGTCAGACTCCGGTGGTGCCCTGTATGTCTTAGAGACAGACGTAACAGTCGAATCAGTGAACATACTAGACAACAAAGCTCCTGCTGGAGCAGGAGTTTTTCTGGACAACTCTGATGCCTACCTTAATGACCTCACTGTTGCATTCAACGATGCAAGCCAACAGGGAGGCGGTATATACATCAACAACTCAACCGTCCACGGCTACCAGCTCGACATAAACAACAACCGCGCAAGCAACATCGCCCTTACGGGGCAAGGCGGCGGTATATTCGTTAATGGATTACTTTACCTCGACGCAAGCAACGTTGAAGATAACTTCTCCGGGCTAGGTGGTGGTTTATATGTTAACGGCGAACTGCGGATGTCCGACAACACAGTAAGTTACAACACCGCGCGGTTTGATGGTGGGGGCATCTACAGCAACGGAGCCAGCTATGCCGATCGAAGCCTGATTGCATACAACACTGCCGATGGTGGTGCCGGGGTACTTAACAGAGGATTTACCCAGTTGCAGGACACAACACTGGCCTGGAACGCATCCACCAGTTTCGGCGCTGCAGTTAAGAGCATCGCAGGTGATACCCAGCTTTACCGTTCGACTATTGCAGATAACACGTCACCCTCGCCTGGAGCTGCACTCTATCTTGACCCAGGTGCTAATATTGGTATTCAGGGAACGCTGATCGCACGCAATGGTGCAAGCAACACTATTCACCAGGATGTAATGTCCAATGGCTTCAACCTCACCGATAGTGTCATTGTTAATCCACATGCAAGTGATCAACAGTTAACCTCTACTGGCCTAGACACAGCTCTGACTGACAATGGTGGTAGTGTTCAAACCTACGCACTACAGCAAAACAGTCAGGCAATCGATGCTGGCGCTTTAATTGATACCAATGCTGATCAACAAATTGTTGATGCCACCGGGGCTGCACGTGACAGCACCGCGGACATTGGTGCTTATGAATTTCGCCAATCAACGCCACAGGCACCATTCTGGTACGGGCCATCAATATCAACTAACCAGGGATTAGTGCTCAGCGAAGACAGCACGGTTGCAATCAACTTCAACAATTTGATGGCAACTGATCCTGATACCACGCCCGACAATATACATTTCACAGTAACTTCTCTCCCGGCTAACGGTGAGTTGAGAGTCGATGGTGCACCTGTTACTGCAACAAACAGCACCTTCACACAGGCAGATATCTCTGCCGGTAAAGTTATCTATCAAAACCTGGGTACCCCAGGGCCAGATAATTTTTCGTTTTTCGTCACTGATGATAACCACACCGGTCAAGTGAAAGTATTCAACATTGATGTAACGGCTGTTAACGACGCACCAGTATTAGATAACTCAGCAACATTTTATCTCGACTCTACCCTGGTTAATATCACAAACACACCAGGCAATTCCGTCAATGTTATACTGCAATCGGTCGGTGTTGATGCGATAACAGATACTGACTCCACTGCGCTTGAGGGAATTGCAATAATTGCCGCCGATGAGACCAACGGTAGCTGGCAATTCAAAGCCAATCCTGGTGATGCAAGTTGGTCGCCAATCACCTCAGCGTCAACAGGAGTTGTATGGGATCAGAACGCACTGCTGCTAAAGCCTTCATCACTAGTACGGTTTGTTCCGAATACAGATTTTATTGGCCAGGCAACAATTGATTTCCGCGCTCATGACTGGACACCTGCCCCTGGCCAACCCGCAGGCACTCACTTCAATATTCAGAACTCTGGTTTCGGTGGTGCTAGTTCCAATAGTGCCGCCGTAGGCACAGCAGCTATCAATGTAGAAGATACCCGCCCTACCCTGAGTACGATAGAGATTGCCAACGCGCAACACCTGGAGAACAGCCCAACCGGCATCACCGGTAGCCTGTCGATCATCGACGCAGATAGTCCTGTTCTTCAATCAGCAACTGCGACTATTACCGCAGGCCTGAGTTCAAACGAAGATCAACTTACTTTTTCCAATACCAGTAGTATCGCAGGTAACTACAACCCGGTGACTGGTGTACTGACAATGACAGGCGCTGCCAGTATTGCAGAATATCAAAACGCGCTGCGGTTAGTTCAATACAACAATACCAGCGATGTACCTCAAACGCATGCAAGAACGATATCCTTTACTGTCAACGACGGCACAGAGGACAGCAACCCGTTATCCAGAAGTATCGATATCCTAGCGGTTAACGATAGACCCGCTATCGTTAACCTCAATGCTAGTCAAACATATTTCCCTGATAATGGCCCTGTATATCTTGACACTTCTGTATCGGTGCAGGACCCAGAGCTCGACAGCCTGAATGGCGGCGCAGGAAACTACAGCGGCGCATCACTGACTGTTGGTCGATCTGATCCTGATGATCGTTTCTATCTCGACTCCGCGCCATTGGATTCGTCGACCAATGTAGTCATGCATAACGGGGCCGTTATTGCTGGATATTCAATTAGCAACGGTAATCTGGAGATAACATTCACTGACGCCGATGGCTTAGCACCGACATCACAAACGGTAAACAATCTGATACGCCTGATCGGATATTCAAATCCCAACAGCACCGACTCATCATCTATTTATCTGAGCGTTGCGCTAAATGACGGAAATACAGGCGCACAAGGCCTGGGAGGAGAACAAGTAGATACGGACCCGATCACACTAAATGTCTTAATTTCATCGCCTCCGCCCACCATCTCAGCACCCATCAGTTTTGAAACCGACGAGGATGTGCCATTCGCTTTCACACTATCTGATCAATTTTTTATAGACCACGGCAATAGCGAAGACTACCCACAGCGTGCAGTTCTTAGAGCCAGTAATGGTGTACTGTCAGTGCAACACCCAGGTAATGCTGTGGTAACAGGTAACAGCGACAAATCACTTTTAACCATCGAGGGCACGAGAAGTGAGATAAACAACGCGCTAGCCAGCCTGGTATACACACCCAACCCCGACTACAACAGCAACGGGGAGACAACCGATCTAATCAATATCTGGTTATCGCGAAATATAAACCAACAAGGATTGTACTGGTTCAGCGATAACCAGGCCACTGACTACAACGCAACCACATCAAACCATGGCACGTTCATCGATAATGCCACGGTGACAACAGGTCCCTCAGGTGAAAAATACCTGACCCTCAATGGAGACGGCGATGCCGTGTCAATACCCACGGACTTCGGGATCTCAGATGTATTTTCAATAAGAGCACGAATAAATATTTCACAGCCCAACCCGCTTGGCGCAGGTGAGATGACGATCATTTCAATAGGTGACTCAATTGCTCTGACGCTAAACACAGAAAACAATCAGTTATCCGGCAGTTACAAATCCAGCGCAGGTGACTATCGTGAGACAACTGCTACGGATGTAAATTTGGTTACTGGCCGTTGGCATGACCTACACTATACGGTCGATACTGTAGCTGGCACGCAGGCCTTGTACGTAGATGGCACACTAATACAAGAGACAAACTATACCGCAGATCTGCTTCTGGACGATCCTGCGGCAACCACGACACTAGGGGCATCACCCGGAAGCACGCCTAACTATTTTTACGGAAATATGGATAGCATCGGTGTTTATATAGATACGTTTAGTAAAGACACCATCGAAGGAATTACAGCAAGGGCGTTTTCTACTGCGAATCATGTACATTTTATCGTCCACCCAGTTAATGACAAACCGGTGCTGGATCTTGATATCAGCAACGCAGCCCACAATCATTTCACTAGCGAATTTATTGAAGGTAACGGACCAGTTGCAATAACGGGGACCACCGCAATAAGCGATATCGACAATACAACTATCACCGAAATGGTAGTCAGCATCACAAATGCTCAGGATGCGGGCAATGAAACAATACAAGCGACTATCCCGGACGGATGGGTCCAAACATACAGCAACGATAAACTGACTATAGTTCCAGACACTTCCACCACGGCAATGGTGCCTGCCACCCATAGCAACTGGTCGACTGTAGTAGAGTCACTTACCTATTTAAATACCAGTCTTGATCCTGATAGCACGCCACGCGAGATTACCTTGCAAATCTCCGATGGCAGTGACACTAACAACCCACTTGCTATATCCACAATAAGTATCCAGACCGACAATAAGGCACCCGTTTTGGCAACTATCGAAACAATGCCTGCATTCTTCATTGAGAACGGGCCTGCAGTCGGTATCACAGGTAACTTGCAACTGACCGACGTCGATGATATCGATATTGAATCTGCCACCATCTCCATCAGTAACAACTACAACCCAAGTGAAGATGTTCTTTCCCTGTCAGCACAAGCCAACATCAGCTCAAACTTTGATGCAGCTAGCGGTACGCTTACGTTAACCGGTCCGGCACTGAAGTCAGAGTTCGAAGCCGCACTTCACTCAGTGAATTACTACAACACCAGTGAGAACCGATCAGATCTGGTTAGAACCGTTGAATTTCGCGTAAACGACGGTGATGTCGATAGCAATGTATTGACCCGAGATATCGAGATTATACCAGTCAATGATCCGCCTGTTGTGTCAGCCAATACGGGGGCAAGTTCTGTAGTAGGCGGAACAGCAGCAATAGACAGCACCATGCTGAGCGAGGCAGATCCTGATGATACTGGCGTTGGCTTAACTTACAACATCACATCATCTGCCAACGGTAAAGTAGAACTCAGCAGTGCACCGGGTGTATCGATCAGTGCATTTACCCAGGCAGATATAGAAGCAGGACTGGTCAGATTTATACACGATGGTCTATCTATCCAGAACGGAAGCTTTGATTTTAGCCTCGCCGACGGTGGTGAGGATGGGGCACAACCGGCGGCAGGCACTTTTGTAATCACGGTGACCGGGGCGCTGGATGATGCTTATAGCACTGATGAAGATTCGACTCTGTCGATACCGGCGCCAGGGGTGCTGAGTAATGACAGCGCCAGCAGTTCTCGAACAGTAGGTATGCTGGATGACTCCTCCCTTTCTGGTAGCGTAGCACTTAGTCCCGATGGTAGCTTTGTTTATCAGCCCAATGGTGCGTTCGAGTCACTGAATGCAGGAGACTCGGGTACAGATTCATTCGACTACACCTACGATGACGGCTCGGGGAGTCAACAGACAGCGACAGTTACCATTAGCGTTACCGGTATAAACGATGCGCCAACACTTGGGACGATCGAACTACAGCCTGTTTTCTACATAGAGAATGGCAATGCAGTGGGACTGACGGGCAATCTGTCACTTGCGGATATTGACGACAGTGAGTTGCTGACGGCCAGTATTCGTATAAGCAACAACTATATTGCAGGTGAGGATGTACTGTCTTTGCCGGCACAGCCCAACATCAGCTCAAGTTTTGATGCGACTACCGGTATTCTTACGCTGTCAGGTCCAGCACTGAAATCAGAATTCGAAACCGCGCTACACTCAGTCAATTACTTCAACACAAGTGAGAACCCGTCGAGTCAGGTTAGGACCGTTGAGTTTGTCATCAACGACGGGGATGTCGATAGCATTGTACTCTCAAGAGATATTGTCAACATACCGGTCAATGACTCACCGCTTGTGTCAATTAATACAGGACCCAGCTCTGTAGTTGGCGGCACGGTAAACATCAACAGTACGGTGCTGAGCGAGGCCGATCCGGATGACGATAGTGTTGGAATGACGTACCACATCACGGCGGTCGCCAACGGTCAGGTGGAGCTAAGCAGTAATCCGGGTGTAGCGATCAGTTCTTTCACGCAAGCAGACCTTGATGCAAATGTAGTGCGTTTTGTGCACGATGGATTATCAGCTCAGAACGGCAGCTTCGATTTTGGTCTCGCCGATGGTGGAGAGAATGGAACCCAGCCCGCGACAGGCACCTTTGTAGTGACAGTGACCGGTGCACTGGATGATGTTTATAGCACTGATGAAGATTCGACACTGTCGATAGCTGCACCGGGTTTGCTGGGTAACGACAGTACCGGTAGTGCACCGTTTGTAGCGAGTGTAGATGATTCGGGCACCACAGGCACTATTGCCGTTAACCCTGACGGCAGCTTTGATTATCAACCCAATGGCGCATTCGAGTCACTGAATGCAAAACAGACAAGTTCTGACAGCTTTGATTACACCTACGATGACGGTCAGGGAAATCAACAGACTGCAACGGCCACTATGACCATCGCCGGTGTGAATGATGCACCTGCTCTCTCCGGTATCGAGGTACTGCCCGCCTCGTTCACAGAAGGGCTCGCAGCAGTTGCAATTACCGATGTTGTCTCATTGAATGACGTTGACGATACCAACATTCAATCAGCGACTATTGCTATCACTACTAATTTTTCTGCGGCCGAGGATGAACTCGATTTTACTGATCAGTTTGGCATTTCTGGATCATACAATTCTGCTGATGGCATAATGACCTTATCCGGTAATGCCAGTGTTGTCGCCTATGAAAATGCTATAAGGTCTGTTACCTACAACAACACCAGCAACAACCCATCGACACTGGACCGAACGGTCAGCATCACCGTCAATGACCACAGCGCTACCAGCAATACGCTTACAAGAAACATCCATATTACCCCGGTAAACAATACACCGGTGCTGTCAAATATCGAGTCAATACCTGCAACATTCATTGAGAACGGGACACAAGCGGGCATCACCGGCAACCTGAAAATTGCTGATACCGATAATTTCAACCTTGACTCTGCCACTGTTGCCATCACCGGCAACCATGTGCCAACAGAAGACGTACTTAGCGTTCAGCTCGACAGTACATCCGGTATAAACGCCACCTTTAATCCGGCCAACGGCGAGCTTACACTCACCGGCAATTCCAGCCTTGCAAACTACGAAGCTGCAATACACGCCGTGAAGTATCAGAACCTCAGCGATAATCCGACTGTCGCCGACCGCACCATCACAATCACAGTAAACGATGGCGATACCAACAGTGCACCAATATCTCGCAACATCGAAATTGCAAGCATAAATGACGTTCCATCAATACAAGGCATGGAACAGACGCCGTTGCAGTTTACTGAGGGTGACAGCGCACTGCTTACTACCACATCTATTGAAATAGAAGATGTTGACAACCCCACACTTCAAAACGCAGTAGTGGCGATAAGCAATAACTACGTTGCGGGAGAAGACGAGCTCATTGTAGATAACAGTACATTGAGTACACTCTACGGCTTAACCTCAAGCTTTAACATCTCAACCGGCGAATTAAATTTGTTAGGCACTGCCACTATCACAGATTATCAACAAGCCATGAGATCAGTTTCCTACGTCAATCATAGCGAAAGCCCATCCACGGCCACAAGAACGCTCAGCTACACAGTTAATGACGGAACTCATGATAGCAACATCGCTACCAGAACACTGGAGGTAATAGCAGTTAACGATGCGCCGCAGACCGGCAATATCAGCATCACCACCTCAGAAGACACGGCTTACATCATTCCGTTCTCTGATTTTCTATTTACCGACACGGATAACAACAACCTGCTTGAAATCATTGTCGACACCACAAACCCGCGGGTTTCTGCTGATAACATAGCGCAAACAGTAACCTACACACCAGCCACCAACTTCACCGGAGCAGACTCGTTTACATTTGCAGTTAAAGACAACGGCGGTACTGCCAACCTTGGCACAGACACCTCTGCACCAGCAGTCGTAGATATTAACGTAACGCCTGTCAATGACGCACCTGCAACCGTTGACGTAAACCTGCCAACAATCTCAGAAGACAGCATGCCATTTGGGCAAGTAATCACATCTCTGGTTGGTACGGCATTTTCCGATATCGATACCGCAGATGCACTAACGGGCATCGCGGTAACAGGCAATACCGAATCACCAGAAAACGGTGTGTGGCAGTATGCAATACTAGGTGGAGTATGGCAGAACATCGATGACTCACAGGCCCTGCTCAACGGAGCTAACGCGTTGTTCCTGGACAAAGACACCACTATTAGATTCTTGCCTGCGGTCAACTACAACGGCACACCTTACCCACTAACATACAAAGCAATTGACAGCTCTTATACAGGAGCATTCAGTACAGAGACGCAAAGAATAGCGCTAGATACAAACGTCATCAGTGCTGATAGCCACCTCAGCGATAGCGCGGCAATTTCAATTCAGGTTAACCCGGTTAACGACGCGCCGGTAATTGCAGACAGTAATCTTGATTCACTGCCAGAAGATACCATTACCACAACGCCTATGCAGATTGCCGATCTGTTTGCAGCACAGTACAGCGACTCTGACGGAACCGCCGCCCTGTCCGGAATAGCTGTGACAGAGAATCCGGCCATCGCAAACGAGGGCAACTGGCAGTACTCGATAAATGGGGCAGATTGGTACAATGTCAATACAGTGAGTAATTCCAACGCTCTATTGCTTGAGCGTGATACGTTCATTCGCTTTGCACCAGCAACAAACTTTCACGGAGAACCTGCCGATTTGTTACTCCGTGCTGTCGACGGATCCTTTACCGGCGGCTTTACAGCCGACAATGCCAGTCGGGAAACTCTGGATACCACCACAGCAGGTAACATGGTGAGTGCGGAGCAGGCGGTTTCAATCAACATTCTTCCAGTCAACGATGCTCCGCAAGGAACCGACACAGCCGTCAGCATTCTTGAAGACACTGCGTACACCTTTAGTACTGCCGATTTCGGATTCTCGGACCCGGTAGAATCAGACGCATTCAACGGAATCACAGTTCGGGCCCTGCCTTTAAACGGCACGCTTTTACTGAATGGTTTGCCACTCAACGTTGATGATCAGGTATCCACAATCGATCTTGACAACGGCAATTTCACTTACGCCCCTGCCGCCAACGTCAATGGCCAGGACTCATGGGAGTTTGTAGTTTCCGATAATGGTGGTACTGCAAATAATGGCATAGACCAAGACCAGAGCACTAATACGATCACCTTCAATATTGCACCAGTCAATGATGCTCCATCAGGAGCAAACCGTATACTGGCTACAGATGAGTCGACGCCAATTCAATTTTCAACTGATGACTTTGGATTCACCGATGCAATTGACCAGCATTCCTTCGAGTCTGTATCAATTGAAACAATTCCGGGCAGTGGCTCACTGCTACTTGGAGGGACGCCAGTCGCACAAGGCGATCAGATTGATGTCAACGAAATTATAAGCGGCCTAATGACATTTGTACCAGCCCCACTGAGCGTTACATCACTTGCAGAGTTCGATTTCAAAGTTGCTGACAACGGGGGCACATCCAATAACGGGGAGGACACAGCGTCCACCGTAAACAAGATTACGATCAATATTGCCACAGATAACAACCCGCCAATCGGTCGTGACAACACCATCGAGCTAAACGAGGATAGCACCAGTGTTCTGGATGCTGCCATGTTCGGTTTTTCCGACACCATAGACGGACACTCGTTGGCAGGTGTGTTCATCAGTACATCCTCGATTAACGGCGCGTTATTGCTTGACAGCTTACCGGTGAGCGACAACACCTTTGTGAGTGTCTCAGATCTCAACGCAGATTTGCTTACCTTCACACCAACTCCGAACGAATTCGGTGTTAATTACGCAAGCATTCAGTTCAAAGTGCTCGACAATGGTAAGAGTGTCAGCGGCAAGCAAATATCTACAGAAGACAATACGCTGACAATCAACGTCAACCCAATCAATGATGCACCAACACTCAGTATCGACGACAACCTTGAGCTAACGGAGAATTCAGCAGCAGACAGTATTGACAATACCACAGTCAGTGATGCAGACATCAATGACACTCATGTATTCAGCGTTAGCGATGAAAGATTTGAAGTGGTAAACGGCGCACTTGCACTTAAACCAGGTATTACACTGGACTTTGAAACAGAGTCACAGATATCGCTTCAGGTCACGGTTACCGATAGCGCCGGTTCCGTCGCAACAAATGACATCGTACTGCAGGTACTAAATGTTAACGAAGCGCCGGTTCAACCTGCACCAGCTAATGATCAAACTGACGTAGCACCTTTCTCCTTCTCTTTACCTGAGACATTGTTCATTGATGCGGATGGCGATTCACTTGTTTCTACTGCTACACTGGAAGATGGATCTCCACTACCAGCATGGGTCATATTCGAAGACGGCACATTCACAATCGCAGAAGATGCACCAGTCGGCCCGGTCAATGTGCTCGTTACAGCAACAGACCCGGGGGGGCTGACTGCAACATCTACATTGACGATCGAAATTCAACCAGAACCAGAACCAGCTATCGCAGAAGCAAATTCCATAGCCGAGTTTCCAACAACTGCACCGACAAAGGTTGCGACTGCACCAACAGAAGAACCTGAGGTGATAATCGAGGATGCAGATAGCTCACCCGATCATGATCTACTTCCACCACCAGAAGAACAGTTTGATGCAGCCAAAATTAATATTTCAGAAGACACTCAGACTCAAAGACAGCTGCCTGATGTTATTCAGCTTAACGCATTAACCACAGCAAGTACGTCGGTCCTCACTACAAACGATAATATCGGTATTGTTTTAGCAAACGATTTTGATGTGCTTCTTACTGCCAACAATATCGAGGCACAGCAGACCAAACAACAGGCCGCACTTACCGCACTAACAATGAACAATCTGGCAACGGAAGCAGACAAAAACAGAGGGGCAATGGCCAATAGCCAGGTGATAACACCCACGGTACTCGCAACATCAGTCACCCTGACATCGAGCTTCTCCGTTGGTTATATCTTATGGCTGCTCCGTGGTGGAACTCTGCTCGCGAGTGTAATGGCCTCTATGCCGGCATGGCGAGCCATTGATCCGCTGCCGGTACTGGAGTCACTCACCAGCGATGACGACAATGACACGGAAACCCTGGAGTCAATGGTTGAAGAATCAGAGCTGGAGAATTCATCAGATCCTCAGGACGCACCCGACAAAGCTGCCTGATTCGCAGCCGTCTGGGTACAGAGAGAGCGATCAATACTGATAAAGTTCGGTAATTCGATTCCTGATCGGTCGCTGGACCCGGCAACCCAGTGAATACTGCTGGCTAGATTGCGAGTTTGCCGGGCATCGTTTACAATCTGTCGCACGGCAGGCGCGTAGCTCAGTTGGTTAGAGCACCACCTTGACATGGTGGGGGTCGTTGGTTCGAATCCAATCGCGCCTACCAATTAATCCCGACTAATTGGCGTTACACAGCGCCAACTGAAAATAGCGCAATCAGCCTTAACTTGCGTTCAGGACTTGCGCCCACGACTTCTGCTCAGGACTCCGCTCAGGCGATTCCTTACATCGCACACTTCATGTTAGGCGCAAGACAAAATTCCTCCCTGTAAATATTCTCGCTACGCTGCGCGCTCGTGAGATAATTGCGTCAATCCGTTAATTGCAGATCCAATATTCTAATGCCTGAAAGCCTCCTCGCCATTTCTCCTATCGACGGCAGATATGCCGGCAAAACCGAGCCGTTACAGCTGAGCTTCAGCGAATATGGCCTGATTCGCAACCGTGCGATTGTTGAGCTGCGATGGCTGCAGGCAATGGCTCAAAATGAGGCTATCGTCGAGCTTACGCTAAGCGACGATGCAAGTGCCAAAATCGAGCAGATGATCGAAGACTTCAATGTCGATGATGCCAATCGTGTTAAAGAAATTGAGGCCACCACTAATCATGATGTGAAAGCGGTTGAATACCTGCTGAAAGAAAAGTTCGACGGTGACGATGAGCTGGCTGCCGCCGGAAATTTTCTTCACTTTGCCTGCACAAGTGAAGACATAAACAATCTCTCACATGCACTAAGTCTGAAGCAGGCCTGCACTGAAGTCATGATGCCTGCTGTTGTAAAAGTCACAGACGCCATTCAATCACTGGCAACTACTCATGCTGCAACTCCGATGCTTAGTCGTACTCATGGCCAGACAGCATCACCCACAACGCTTGGCAAGGAACAGGCCAATGTCGTCGCCAGACTGCAAAGGCAGATCACGGTAGCAGCTACGGTTGAATTCCTCGGTAAAATGAACGGTGCTGTGGGTAACTATAACGCGCATGTAGTCGCCTACCCGGAAGTAGACTGGCTGCAAACCGGTTATGACTTCGTTGAGTCTCTCGGCCTCACGCATAACCCGCACACCACACAAATTGAACCGCATGACTATATGGCGGAGATATTCGATGCGTATGCAAGAATCAATA
This sequence comes from uncultured Granulosicoccaceae bacterium, assembly GCA_938020525.1. Lineage (GTDB taxonomy): Bacteria > Pseudomonadota > Gammaproteobacteria > Granulosicoccales > Granulosicoccaceae. Next base: position 77,137 of record CALIHW010000103.1, read on the forward strand.
CCATATTCATCGATTACTCAAGAGATATCTGGTCATACATATCACTTGGTTACTTCAAGCAGAAAGTCGTTGATGGTGAAGTAGGCTCGTCCACCATGCCACACAAAGTCAATCCGATCGACTTTGAAAACGCAGAAGGGAATTTCGGTATTGCCAACTCTTTGTTTACGCACTTCAGTGCTAAGCTGCCAATCTCAAGGTGGCAACGCGATCTCACTGATTCTACTGTATTGCGTAACCTGGGTGTTGCATTTGCACACAGCCTCATCGCCTATGAGTCTCTACTAAAAGGCATCAACAAACTCGAAGTCAATGAAGCAAGATTAGCAGCAGACCTCGATACATCGTGGGAAGTACTTGCAGAGCCAATACAAACTGTGATGCGACGCTACGGCATTGAAAATCCGTATGAAAAGCTAAAAGCACTGACCCGCGGGGAAGCAATCACCCGCGAGACACTACATACATTTATAGATTCACTCGAGCTCGATGATGCAGTCAAAGCACAACTGCGTGAGCTGACACCAGCAAACTACACAGGTCTTGCAGATCAATTGACGGCAATGCTTCCGGACACACATTACTAGCAATTGAATCGTATGAAAATAGACTGGCCAGATGGACTAAGCGAAGCAGTTTTTCTGGCAGAGTATTGGCAGCAGAAACCATTACTCATCCGCTCAGCATTTGAAAATTTCGACAACCCGATCGACCCGGATGAACTGGCGGGTCTGGCTTGCGACGAAGATTCCAATGCGCGGTACATTGAACACACTGGCAACAATGAATGGCGCTTATGTGCAGGCCCGTTAAGCGATAATTTCTTTGATGATGTCACTGGTCATGAGTGGTCTCTGCTGGTATCAGATGTTGAAAAGCTATTGCCGGAGTTCCGGGACTACCTGCAACCCTTTAGATTCCTGCCTGACTGGCGCATAGATGACCTGATGATCAGCTACGCCCCTGTGGGCGGCTCAGTCGGTGCGCATGTAGACCAGTACGATGTGTTTCTGCTACAGGCAGACGGTATTCGCGAGTGGCAAATAGAAAATACAGCGCGAGTAAAGAACAATACATCGGTTAGCAATACTATCGCCATTCTTGGTGACTTCATTGCAGATGATACCTGGGAACTACAAGCCGGTGACATGCTCTATCTACCGCCACAGTACGCCCATCACGGTGTAGCGAAATCAGAGCCATGCATGACATGGTCGATTGGATTCCGCGCACCGTCGGTGGATGAAATGCTACCGGATATTATCAACTATCTCATGGAAGATGAAAGCGCGACTGTACGCTTCAGGGACCCGCGCAGAGCTGCAACCGTCACACCTGGCAAGATTGACGACACTGATATTGCAGCAATTCGAAGCATGCTTGTTAAAGCATTGAATCAATCAGATGAAACACTGAATCAGTGGATCGGCAGATGTATCACCGAGCCCAAAGAACCGCAAGAATCAACAGAACCAAACGGTATCTCACAGGAACACATAGCGAACCATTTATCAGGTGGTGGTGCACTATTAAGCAATTCACAAATGAGACTTGCCTACACACAATCGGATGGTCAAGCGACCTTATTTGCAAATGGCATGGATTACAACTGCAACCCTACACTGGCGGAAGCAATATGCAATCGTCATCGTGTTGTAATCGATGACACCAGGAGTAACAAATCAGAGGCTTACGAATCATCAGATCTGTTAGCCAAACTATGTCAGAGACAGGTTTTACTTTTAGACAACCAGAATACCTAAGCCAATGCCAGATTTCTCAACCCGCACTGCAAATTGGAATGACGACAAAGCAGCACTAATGCAGATTCGCCGCGTTGTTTTTGTCGAGGGACAAAACGTACCGGCCTCACTGGAATCGGATGATTATGACAACGACAGCTGGTACGTATTAGCAGAGCTTACAAACGGCACGCCTATTGGCTGCGCAAGACTGCAGCCAAACGGTAAAGTCACGCGTATTGCTGTGCTGGATGAATTCAGACGTCAGGGAATAGCCGGGCAGATGTTGCGTGATATCATCACGCTTGCAGAAAGTAACAACATGAATACACTGTATCTGCATGCTCAGATTTCCGCTATTGGACTATACGAACAGTTTGATTTCGTTCAAAGTGGTGATCAGTTTGAGGAAGCAGGCATTCAGCACGTCAAAATGACAAGGTCATCTGCTTAGCTGTTGCTTAGCATCACTACATTGAACCTCTATTGACCTGAAGCTGTTTTTAAGCGAGCACGGCACTACAGGAAACGAGTTTGCAATGACTAAAAGACGGTTAAGACTACTCGCGCTGGCAATAATCAGCTCTATCCCGCATTCAACATTTGCGCTGGACACATCTGAAAATATACTTACTCTGGCCACATCCTTGTGCTTACAGCCGGATGAAGTTCCTTCACAGCTAAGCGGGCACGAGTACTCTGAAAATGAAATCATCGCACGCGGCTCACGCCTTGGTTTGGAGAAACTTTTCACCTCAAAAACAGGTTCTGTAAAGCTCGATATCATCGAGCCGGCTGGCCGACCAAAACGTACCGCTTTATCAGCCTCAGACAGCAACGATATCAATATGCCAGGTATCTGGATGATCCTTGATGCTGATTGCAAACTACAAGAGGCAAAGCGCGCTGTCTACGATGACAGCACTGTGCTGTACATAGACACACTAGACAACTCACTAACAACCACAACTAACCGTGAATGGCTAAACCCCCCACTCCCTGACACTGGTAAAAGCGATGGGTTACGTGTCGCGCTTATAGACTCGGGTGTTAATTATCAACTGGATGAGATAGCCCGGTCTCTGGCAGTAGACGCTAATGGCGATCCGATCGGCTACGACTACTGGGACAACGACAACACACCTTTTGATGCCAACCCAGCGCGTTCATGGTTTTTCATTCAGCGTCATGGTACCCGTACCGCATCAATTCTTTTACGCGAGGCACCGGATATCGCGCTTGTCCCCTACCGGTATCCACGTCCTGATATGTCCAGAATGACTCAACTGATCGAGCATGCTGCAGCAAACTCTATCAGGATTATTGGCATGCCTCTCGGTAGTAACAACCATTCAGAGTGGGCTGCATTTTCAAAAGCGGTTGATACCCACCCTGAAATATTGTTCGTTGTATCTGCCGGTAACAATGGCCGCGATATTGACCTCAATCCGGTATACCCTGCCGCATTCGATCACCCGAATATTATTGTTGTCACATCCGCTGATGACACAATCCGCCCGGCTGAACGCACCAACTACGGCAGGTTATCGGTAGATTATTTACTACCAGCTGAAAATATCCCCGCAACAGATTTCAGTTCTGAGCAAACCAAGGTGTCCGGATCAAGCTATGCAGTATCCCGACTGACAGCGCTTGCCGCAAGACTTCTGGCAAAACGACCAGACATGACACTTGAAGAACTTAAACAACAGATCAGAGACTATTCCACCAGAGCCGAAACCAGCCGTTACGTATCAATCGGCTACATCGGCGACCCAATGGCGGACACTGCGGGGCTTCATGGTAATACTGACTCGTCTTTCAAACCGATTACAGAAAGATCGCAGTTCACATCTGCACTCAACCTTGTTGCGTTGAGTGATGAATGGACGACAGATAAAATCACGGCGTCACTGAAACTGGTAAACAAAATATTTCGCCAGTGTGGCTTAGGTATAAGCGCACAGCAACTTATCCGTGTAACCGGATCAGACTATATCTCAAATCTATCTCCTGGCAGCGCAATAACGCTGAGTCGATATCTAGCTGATGACCTCGCTGCTAATCCCGTGACTATTTACTTCGCCAACGACACTGATATGCACGTCAAATTTGATGCCGAGGCTTTCGGTATTGGCAATACCGGTACTCGATCTTGGATGAGAAATACGTTGTGGATCACTGCTGTGACACCGGATACCGGCAATGCCATTGCGCACGAGCTATTTCATATATTGGCGAACAGTGGGCAGCATAGCGATGAAGAGTTGAATCTAATGCAGAGCTCAACGAGTCCGGAAAGTACCAGACTCTCGCCGATGCAGTGTCAGCAAGCTATAAAGACTGCCACTGCGAATGACCTGTTAAATTAACTGCGCACACATAAACACTGCGTCTTTCTGTTCGGCTACAACAACCGACACAGGTCTCAGCTATTTTGAATCACCAAATACTACAACCCAGTAATTGCCAAAGTCCGAACTGGAATTGCTTATACAAGCTGCACCCACTTCAGTAAACAACTGATTCATAATGTTGATACAGTGACCTTCACTGTCAAGCCAGCCCTGATGTACCTCAGCCTGATCAAGCTGCCCGGCGGCAATATTCTCACCTACCGCGCGCCAATTGTAAGTCGCGGCGGTTGCGCGATCACCAACACCCAGACCGTCAGAACCGGTATGATCAAAAAAGTTATTTGAAGCCATATCGTTGCCATGCATGGTAGCGGCCACAGCCAGCTTGTCGTTCCACTGCAAAGTAGGAACCGGTGCGCGGAGATTACTGCCACACATGCGTGCTTCAACTCTTGACGCGTTAATCAATGCAAGCATGGTAGGATTAAATTCTGCAGCGTCAGCGTCACACCCGACAGTTGAGGCAGCACCGATCAACATCTGATCCGTAACGCCTGTATCGACAACATCCGAATCCACCGTTGGTGTATCAGTAACTGGTGGCTCTACACTGGTCACCGCAGGGGTAGTCACTACAGGAGTGGTCACCACAGGATTTTCCGATGGCGGGTTTGGCACCGCCGGATTTGGTTCCGATGCGGGGCTCCCATTATCAGTTGCAGAGCCCAATGCCGGTGCAGCAATTAGATCGGGTGTTTCAGTAACAGGTGTTGGCTGTGTGGTGGTTCCTCCACAAGCAGTCAGCCCAGTCAGCACTGCAGCTGCAATAACTCCATTAACGTAAGATATGTTCAATTGTTTTTCCATTTTCATCACACGTAGCGTGGTCTACAGTAAAGGCAGTCTATTCAGCCTCACTAGCAAGTACTACTTTAGACAACAGATTACTGCGCTCGTCCGGATCTTCTATTTGGCTTCCTGCCCGGTAGGCCATATTCAATACTTTTCTAGCATTGGTATCGTCTCCACTACTTTCAATCGCTAGCGCAATACCATGATAAGCAGACACTGTGGCAATAGGATCTACTATTAACTTCGTGTGTTCCAGTGCCTGATTGAAAAGCCCCATGCGCCCTTCTGAAAGAGCGATATATCTTATTGCAAGGTCTCTGGCAGCAGTATTCTTGGGCAACTCGTTACCCGCCTGCAAAGACTGCTGGAGTAACTCCTGCGCCTGGTCGGTTCTACCTGAACGATGAAAATACATTGCGGCAGAACTCAAACCGACAGCCCGTCTTTCAGGTTGTACCAGACTACGAGCCAGTATTGAAGTTTTGAGAAAAGTGTCCATAGCACCTTCATTGAGACCGATAGCCTGCTCGGTAAACGCATAGTCAGACAGCGCAAGCACTCGTTCTTCAGGTGCTTTAATCGTGTAAGTATCGCGACTTGCGAGAGTCATCAAGCGAGTTACCTGGGATTTCTGGCCAACATCACTATACGCGCGGGCAAGTCTTTGTGTACTCATCACAGAGAACAGCTTGTCTTTAGCTCTATCGCTCAGTTGCTGTGCGACTTCCAGTTCGCCTTTTTCAATCAGGTTATCAAGCAACGCAAGAAACAACGATAGATCAGCATCACGATTAGACCAGTTATCAAAGTATGCATCTGCCGGATGGGACTGACGATTCCTGATCATCCATTCGCTTTCAGCAGGTATTGCGGCACCAATTCTCGGACCTCTTTTAACCTGATCCCCAGACTCGAGAAAGTATGGCTCTAAATCGACAATGCCATTGCTCTGGTTATTACTGAGATTTACCAGCAATTCACCAGTCGACAGATTATCAAGATCAGCGTCCGGTGTTAGTTCCGCAATATTGACCCGCATTTTGTCTACTACACTGCTTGAGTCTTTTACCGCAGTAATATCTACCGCATTGGCTCTAAGGTTGGCAGCGATTGGTGCAATAGACCCCGCGTTCATGAACGCAAAACTTCCAGCACCTGCCAGTATGGCAACACCTGCGACTGCCACTGCGAGTTTCTTCTTGCTCTTTTTCTTTGCAGGCTCTTTGCCGGCTTTGGCTAATGCATCATTCACAACTTCAGACGCTTCGGATTCAGCGTCCTCTATATCGAATCTACTACTACCAGACGACGGCATGGCTTCTTGCAATTGTGCGGTAACAGAGGAGCCGGCATCATCGAGATCTTCTTCTGATACCACTTTTGGCACCACCGACTTGCTGAGCTGGCCTGGCAATACCAAACCTCCGGACACAGCACCAGAGCTTTCTTCGGCTTTATCCTCGCTTGTAACCGTGGGTGTAACATTTGCACTTTGAGTCAGGGTCTGGGGCTGCGCCAGGGATTTAGCCTGGGCTGTTTCTACCTCTTGGGCAGGTTCCGCCGCAACAGCAGGTTGAACTTCCGGAGCCGTATCGAGCGCTTTCATTTCAGTCGTTGGCTGTTCTTCAGTAACAGGCGCAGACGGTTCTTCTACAGGGGTATCAACCTTGGGTGTCTCAACTTTTTCAGAAGCATCAGACAATGTATCTTTAGCTGCGCTACCATCAGAAGCTGCCTGTACTTGTACTTGTTCAGCTACATCGTCATCAGCAAAATCGGCAGCTGAGAGATTCAATCCTCCATCATCCGCTGCATCAGGGTTGGCTTTTTTCTTCGGTGCGGTCAGCGGCGCAGACTGATCGTCTGACAGGCTCAATCCACCGTCATCTACCGCGGTATTCGATTTTTCTTTTGGTGTTGTCAGTGGGGCATCATTATCTGCACTTAGTGACAAGCCACCGTCATTTATCTCAACGGCTTCTTTATCTTCTTTTTCGATCGCTACCGGATCTATCAGGTCGGCCTCCAGTTCATCACCTGCGTCAGCCACACCACCAGCCAGGGCTTCAGGTACATCAGCTTTGTTTTTCGCACCTTCAGGAGAGGAAGCGACAGGCACAGCGTCTGAGGAGAGTATCTCCAGCTCATCCGAGAAATCAATGCTTTCCTCTGTTTCCTCTTTTGGAAACGACGCAAGATTTCGCTCCGACACTTCCTCTTCTAGCTTTGATTTTGAAAGCTCGGGAGTGGTCGAGTCTTCTTCATGGATTCCGATCGATTCCACATCAGCAGAGAAATCTACCTCTTTCACATTCGCTGCAAAGTCAGGTTTTGCGCTTTGCGCCTCTTTTAAGCCAGTGGCTATCTGATCAGCACCAACATCTTCTATCTGATCACTAAAATCATGATTAAGAGAATCATCAATCGCCGAGACATCATTTTTCGCCTGCTTGGCATCAATCAGCCCGACGGACGGTACATTAGCCCCTACAGATTCGAGGTCATCAGAAAAATCTACTGCCTCGTTTGCTGAACCTTTCTCCGCTTTTGCATCCTTTTTAAAGGAGGCTAAAGCAGTTTCTTCACTGACAAGGTCTTCATCAAGGTCAAACGAAACTTCCTCCTTAACACTTAACCCTTCAGCTTCATCGCTGTCATCAGTTTTGAAAGAAGCAAGCGCGGTATCAGCCTCACTCGCATCGAGCTCCAGACTACTGTCTGACGTTTCGCCTGCTGGTATTTCTGATTGCGCTGGCTGTTGAGCGTGCTCTTGTTGTTCTGCTGATGGTATTGCAACTGGTGGTAAGTCGACGGGTTTCGGCATTTGACCAGTCGGCAGAACCATACAAATCAGTCCAAGCTTCTCAAGCTGTTCCCGACCACTGTCTGCAAGCGATTTCTCAACATTAGTCTGTGCGGCATATGGCGCAGATTCACCATAAGCTCCATCCAGCAGAGATTCAAATGTGAATGCCTCTTGCTTGAATGCTTTAACCAACTTACTAGACATATCAGCCCGAGGAATATCATCCTCAACGCCAACAACTATCAGGTCAACTGTATCAGTCATATGTACTCTGCCGTGCCCACATCGACATTGCGCGTGGATTCTTATCTATAGACTTTGTACTATCGGTATTTGAATAGAAAAATTGACACTCAGGTTTTGATCCGCGAAGTGAACGAAACCATTGAGCGCGATTAGCTAACAAAGATATCGAATTTCTTAGCTAATTTGCGGGTCTGCTCACAAAAAATAAGTTAACAAAAACGAGCCCGAAGAAGACCTACGGACAACCCGGTAGTAGACATTATGAGGCGTACAACTATGATGATTTTAATCGTTGTGTACTAGGAGCTTGTCCGAGAATGAATGATCTACTGCGAAAGCGATCTTTTGGCCAGCTATTGCGATCGATATCGTTAAATATGAATGACTATTCGCCTCAATCGATCGAAATATCTGACTCAAAATCTCACTTTCTCGCTAC
>CALIHW010000104.1 GCA_938020525.1 uncultured Granulosicoccaceae bacterium
TAACAGCGAATTAAGTCGCCAGATAGACTTGGTAATTACGTATCTTACAAGCCGCACTTTGGCTGGATGCGCAAGCTTATCCCCCCTACGAAAATATGGCAGCATCAGTATTCGAGGCGCGGAGTATTCATTGGTGCAAGGCGTAAGGATAATACAAAACTTATAAATACCATTGTGGCAAGTAATACAAATGCCCATTGGTAGCTGCCAAGCTTGTCAAAAATCAGGCCGGTGACAATTGGCAATAACGATCCGCCGACAGTACCGGTAAACACAATGACACCGAATATCGCTCCGTGTGATCGCATTCCAAAGTACTCTGCTACCGTAGGTGATACCACTGTAAACATACCACCATGCGCCATTCCATACAGTGCACCAAATGCGAACAACAGCTTGCCACTCTCTATAAAGAGCAGTGATACAATACTTACAAACAACAACACCAGACAAAAGTTATAAGCACGTTTACCACCAATTTTGTCGACAAAGCGGCCTATAAACAAACGCCCGGCAATACTGAATGCAGCAATAACAGATAATATTGATGCGGCCTGTGCAGGGCTTAAGCCACTATCTATACCGTGCGGTACAATATGAGTGGGTATCGTGATCACCGACCCGAAAAAGAAAAACTGCATCGCACAAAGCACCCATATTGCACTATCCTTTTTTGCCTCTGACAACGAGATCCCCTGACGGCTTGCAGGCACTCCCCCCAACCCATCCGATTTATTCTCGCCTGGTTTATTCCCAACTGAATTCTTCGACTCAAATGGATTAAGTCCAATCAGCCATGCTCCTGTTAAGAGAATTGCAGCGGCACCTATGCCCTGCAGCAAAAAAGCGCTACGCCAACCGACAGCGGTAATCAACGCTACAGCAATTACCGGGACAGACATCTGACCCAACGCAGTTCCAACCTTAACAATACCGCTCATCACACCACGTCTGCGCGGGAACCAACGCGCTATGGTTGATAGTGTGACTACATCATGTGACCCAAGACCAAGTGCAACAAAAAGCGAGTAAATCAACAACAGTTGCCATGGAGCAGATAAAAAATACATTAGTATGTAAGCGCAGCTCGTACACAGAGCAGTAAAGAGTAATACTCCCCTCGGCCCAAACTTATCACTGAGTTGCCCTGCCACAATAGCGAAAAAACCCATATTAAAAAATGCTATTGCACTGGCAGCCGACAATAGAGTGCGTGACCAACCGAACTCAGCTTCAAGCACAGTAAAAAACACACCGTATGAAAATACACAACCGATGGTTACCGCCTGCACCAGAACAGCTCCGACAACTATCAGATATCTTTTATCCATCTTTCTTACTTCCGATGTCGGGCAACACGTTGTACGAATCAAAATTTGGCAGTAGTGCAGCCAGGTGTTTAAGTTTTGTTGTATGTATTCTGGCTATTATTGCAGTTTAGGCCCGCCACAAGCACGGCCCAATGCTTTTAAAATTCTTTTGGGTAATCGAAGAACAAGTAGAATTGCTATAGCACGCAACGCTGACTGGGGCTGAGCAACAGTGTTACACAGACGCACGTGTTAACGATCACTTACACTAGGTTGATACTGACGGCACACAATACCGTAAAAGTACGTGCCTGCAATTATATTGCGGTTAGAAACATCGTCGGGCTTTTCCCGGTGATTCCCCGCATGATAAATTACTGATCCGCTTTATTGATTTTCGGAGTATTTTGATGATTTACCCACGCATTGCACTTGCCATCACCACAGGTGTTGCGATAGCTGCCTGCAGTCCGTCCGGCAACCCTCACCTTGATATGTGTATGAAAATAACCAGTAACATCCTTAACAGTGATGTTGAGTTTGGTGAGATATTGGAGTCCAAAAACAAAAGAGAAATGCGAATGACGCTTCCTTACACCAGCAATGGTGCCAGCAGCGAGGCACTGTGTGTATTTGCGGTAGAAAACGCCTCTAACGAAACTTACAGGACAGCGCCAAAAGAAGTCACTATTGATGGCTTAAAACTAGGTACAAAAGAATTGATGCGCGCTTCACTGGCATCAAGCAAAGATGTACTCGAGGACACCGCAAACGAGACAACCAAACAGGCAGCTGCCGCCGCTGAAGAAGCCAAAGTAATGGCAAGTGAAGCAAAAGATAAAGCAGCCGAGCTCGCAGATGAAGCTAAAGTGAAAGCTGCTGAGCTGGCAGACGAAGCTAAGGCAAAGGCCGGAGAAGTTGCTACCCAGATTAAAGATTCAGAAGCAGTAACACGAGCTAAAGATCTGGCAGGCGAAACCACCAATAAGGCAAAAGCTGCCATTGTAGAAGGTGCCAAGGCAGTTCAACAGAAGCTTGAGAACTAGGAGTCTGCTTAAAGAAGCAACGCGGCAGATGCCGCGTTGATTACTAAGTTACCCAATTAAGTAAGCCGCTTGGTAAGTAAGCAGTTTGTAAGTAAGCCGCTTGGGCTTCACCTGGAAGGCAATACTGAAAAGCTAAATTACTCCGGCAATTCGCAGACAAACAATCACTGCCACCATCAAAAGCACAGTGAGAAAAATCTGCCAGCGCGTATGACTTAGCTTACTGATACTGCCTAGCAAATAAGATACAACCAATGCACTACCGAAGGGAATCGCTGCGCGAATCATCGACTTGAATTCATTGCCGGTGCTCGCGAACGCATAAGCAAACACACCGGCCGTCAACACCAGCGTAATAAATATTGCTGCCAGCCGAAAACCCCAGCCGGCAGCTTCTTTTGATTTACGCGCCATTAATTAAGGCGATTCACTACTTAAAATCACAGACGGATCGGTGATGTCGATCAGCATACCACCACTCCGAGCGAATACAGCCACTTGAGTTTGCATCTCGACAGTAGCCGCCGGACTAGCCGCGGGATTTAACAATGAACCATGATCACCAGCGATAAAGCGCACTATTCCAGGTTCACCTGTATCAGATGACACTTGATTAAGCCCCATAACACGCGCCAGCGCAGTACTGCCAGCTAACGGCGCACCATCGACTGTGTTGGGTACTGTCTGATCAGACGGTATACCAGCAGCCTCGTCACCAACCACTTCCATCATATGGATGCGATACATGCTTGCAGCTCGAGCACCGAAGTTAATCGGATCACCACTATCGACAATAGTTTGCGCGCTAATAACAAACTGGCTGAACTCTGATGTGCCCGGAACGATTCGAGCAGCCTCAAGGCCAGCAAGAATGGGATCTCTAAATGCTGGTGACGCTAAGGTCATCGGCACAAGCCCGGCTGCAGGCATGGCAAGACTAACAGAAGTCAATGAATCATCGAATGCAGCGAAGGTTGTAGCAGCAGTGCCACCAAGCGAAAAGCCGATTAGTGCTTTACGACTAGAATCAAGCGGCACAGCTCCGATGTTAGCAATGCTTGCACTCAGCACCAGTAAGTCAGCAACGCTCTGGCGCAGGTTATCACGCGTTGTAAGGAGCTGCGCTGGTGAGTAGAAATGCGTACCGCTGCTGTCTGTGATGCCATCGGGGCCAGGAGCTCCAGTGGTGTTATTCGCAAGATCGATTTCAAAGGTTCTTTCGAACTCTGTACGAAAACCATTCTCCGTGTCTGTAATGCCGTGCATGGGCTGATCAATTGCAATCACTGCATAGCCAACCCCTGCCAATGCATCTGCAATCGCCAGCATATCGGTTCTGTCACGGGTGATACCATGGACAAAGATCGCCACAGGCCAACCTGCATCAGGTATCTCCTGACCAGAATTAATATTCGGCACAGTCATCATCACCGGAATTGTCTGATCACTGGTCCGCACCGGCATAGAGTTAAAGCGTGTAAGGAAGCTACCCTCCTGTGAGTCACCAGCCGGTGCACCCCGCCAGAAACTGCTGACCCCTACCGGATCATTCACGTTGGCGGGTGCCGTCAAGTAGTAAGGCACCTGAAGCTGTCCAACATATACATCTGCAGCACCACGACCACCGACATCACTGGTTGTTAAGCCTACTGGCTGGACACCAATCACACCCGGCTGAGTCGCCGCGGCAACTGACTGCAACACAGGCGTAATAGACTGCGTTTTAACATTCCATATTTGCACAATAGAGGCTCGCTCAACACCCGCAGCTTCGGCAACCTGCAGCATTGCTCCATTGGCTAGCCGAACCCCCTCCAGCTGTGCAAAGTCACTATTTTCCAATGAAAGCTGACCTGAAGTTAGCCGGAAAATAGAATTGACTGCAGGCATACCTGAAGTGTCAGTAACACCATTGGTGACAACTACCATGTAGTCGGTACTTTCTGCGAAAGGCACCAGTGGCTGAACTGCCAGCGTAGTTTCTCTGGACACAACCGGTACATAGGTTTGGGGCGGTACCTCACCAACCAGACCAATCACAGCGCCAGCAGTTGGAGAGTCAGGATTACCGTCAGTAGTAACCTCAAACACCCTCACTGTTTCACCGCGAAGCAGTGTTGCTGCATCCAATGGTGATGAAAAACTACTTGTTAAGGGTTGCGTTGTAGAGAATCCATCAAGCGTGTTCAATGCTACCCGTGGATTACCGAAGTCGGCCGGGTCATCGTTCGCACCAAGCGGAATATTCAGCGTACCATCCGTACTTCCCGCAAAAAACAGAGATGTAGGGAAAGGCAGTGGAGGTGGATCAGCTGCAGCACGGGCATCAGCGACACTCTCCTCGAAGTCGTAATCAGTTGGGTCAGAGCAGCCACTCATTGCAATGAAAGACGCTAGTAATGGCAGTGTATATATTAGCTTCATTAGATCAGACTCCAGTACTAGTCAAATTGCACAGTAACTTGTGCACTTAAGATATTAACGTTGGTTTCAAACTCACCACGTAGTGTTGTGCCACCCGGTGATTCGCTGGCATTATCCAGTGGTGTATCGTCGACCATCAAGTGCGCAAAACCAACATCAAAGCCAACTTTCTGATTGTGTTGATAGCCCACCCCAAACGATAGCCAGGTTCTATCACTAGTTGGAATCCGTGGTGTTCTTAGTTGCGGTGAAGGAACAGGATCCTGATCAAATGCAACCCCACCACGGAAAGTCAGCTGATCACTGAATTTATAGTTTATCCCGCCAGATACACGCCAGACGTCTTCGAACTCCAGCGTGTTAAAGGTGTCTGGCTGCAAGCCTTCAAATTCAATTCGCAATTCATCGAAGCTACTCCAGCCGGTCCATGTTGCAGCAGCTAGCAATTCGACTTGATCATTCACCTCATGTGCGCCAGCAAACATCAGCGTTGGCGGCAAACTCGCATCTGCAGTTGCCGGACTATCAACAAACAAAGGTAAGCCACCATCAATGATTGCTTGAAAGGCTGGGTTGTTAGTGAATTCACCGGTGCCATCTAGCTCATGCTCTATGCCATGACGGTAGGCAATTCCGAGCTTGGTGCCGACACGAGGTTTGTAAAGTAATCCAAGATTAAACGACAGAGCGGTACTGTCTCCCTCAACTTCTGCCAAACCATCAAGTGCCTGTACGCCAGAATTTTCTAATCCCAACTGAATGCAAGTATCTACAGGCAATGACCCCTGAGTGACAAGCCCCAGACAAGTACCACTGGAGTCATAAGCGCTACCCAGAGTTGCACTTAAATTCTGGATACTGATACCACCGCCAATACTGAGGTTTTCGTTAACCAGATAAGAAATCGATGGATTAATATCTAACGCTGCAACCGCTGACTCGATGGCCTGGTATCTGCCCACCCACGCAGGATCATAATCACTTGAGTTACCGAATGGCACACCAAAGCCGACCCCCAGAGTTACTCCGTTCTTTAGCGGATGCACATAGTAGAGATTGGGAATCACGGACGTACCACTGGCATCAACGGTACTGGCAGTAGCAAAGTCCGGGTTTACAAACCCACCACCAAACGAGTTGTTTAACGTAGTGCCACGATCAGTAAAATCACTACTAACACCGATAACATGGCCGGCGACCAAAAGCTGCGGTTGTTTCAACTCACTCATGCCGGCAGGATTAAACCATATGGTCGACGCATCATCACTGACAGCCGCAGCACCCGCATAGGAATTGCCGAGTCCGGATGCTCCGTGCTCTATGAGCGCAAAACCCCCGGCCAGGGACGCCTCACTAGCCGCCACAGCACATATCAAAATACAGGCTTTTCGCATATTCAATTCTCTCCAGAAATTTATTTATTATCAGACGCTTGCGCTGGTTCCCAATACTAACAAATTGGGATACACCATCGGATGCACCTGTGCGACAGTAAAAAGGTGAATTATTCATTAATATTAACAGCAGCTATACTTGATTATCCCCGTTGTAAGAATGCAGGCATAAGAAGCCACTATGAGACTGATAGAAATGGAATTGGCGACGTTAAAATTTCGCCCGGTGATCTCCGGATTTGTGTTCGGCTTGGTTATGAATGGCAACACTGCACTCGCAAATAACTTCAATATCGATGTCGACAAAGAAGATATTGCCGTTGAAGCCACTAATGCGAGCCTGACTGAATTACTTCAGGAACTCGAAAAACTCACGGGAATACCAATCAATTTTGTCGCCGAAACCGATGAACGAGTGACCCTGAGTGTTGGCATGACCTCTGTTGCAAATGCCATCAGTAAAATTACCCCCAATCATATGATCGTGCACGAGAATCAGAACGGCAAAGAAGTCATCAAAGAACTGATAATAATTCCCGCCAATTCCGATCTTGCCAGCGGCGGCTCGGGATCAGCTTTCTTACCAAACGGAAACCCTGCACCTGCCATCGAAGAGCCTCAAGTGACCCAGCCAGAAGCAGCAACCCAGGCAGATCCAAATCAGGCAGATCCAAGTCAACCATCTGATCAACCATTGGCTAGCGAGCCTGTAACTCTACAGCCTCCTGCCCCGGATGGTCGGGTTAACTAGAAAATTGCAGGTACATGATCTACTAGCCTGCAAGACCTGTTGCAGTGGCGAGAATAATTGACTCAAAGAACGTCACCTGACCACCTTCTTCAACTGAGTTATCGCACCGATCAGTTTTTACGACTATCTCGGATCCACCCGCCCCAATCGCTTTTTGTGTCGCGAGCTCGGTCGCAACTTGAGTTGCCCACCGAGCTGCGAGTTCGAGATTTTCAAACTCCCTTTGTTCCTGCGGAGCATGCACAATGACGCTGTGCCCTGCCAGTGGACTAATGGTTATTTGTGCGGTCTGACGCACCACACCCACAACCGCTCCTACTGCATTGGCAACCTCTGCATGCTCTGGTACCACAACCTCAACATCCATAAAGTCTGCTATTGGCGGATAGAAGCTTTGCGCAGGTGCACCAATACCAATGACCGGCACATTGAGTCTTGCCGTCAATCCCATCCACTGTTTATCGTTAACACCACTTTCATCGGTAAACATTCGCTCTAAAAGCTTCTTGTTATGAGAATTTAGAGGTCTGCCGAAGACCCCTTCAGCGTCATTGATCATCGCAGTCATCAAACATAAAGCGGATTGTCGAGATGTCTGCTGCAACATACTTCGGCTAAAAGCCTTCGGATTCTCGTAGCTCTGACCAAGATTAAATTCACTATAGCGACTCAATAGAGTCGCCCCCAGAAGCGACGCCTCTGCAGACCAGTCTTTTTGCCATTCACAAACATGAGCAGCATCTGTCGGGGTGAAACCCGCAAGCGTTAGAATACCCATCTCAATAAGTCGCCTCATCGCAAGCGAGAAATGCCGCTCTGCAAAAACTGACTGCATAGATTGCGGATGATTTTTAACTTCGTTTATTAACGAGCGTTGCTGACTAGTAAGTCGAGCCGCATCATCAGGCTCGTTCATCAATACAATAAAACGCGCCATGTTTGTTTTAGTCCATGGTGCATCAACAAACTCTTTCAGGTCATCTACTATTTGCGGATGCCTGGCTGCTAACACACACAGCGGCATGACTTTGTTAGGGCCGATTGTAAACTTGCGCTGCTCACGGTCGTACAGAATTTCACTGTCACCACCAAGGCCGTGAGTATCAATCTTTACCGCTTCCACCATGGTACGCCAGCCGTTAACACTCGCACCTTCACTGCTCAGTACCGGCTCACCATTTTTAATAAGGGCCACATCTGTGGTAGTGCCACCGATATCCGACACCAGCATGTCAGGCTTATCTGCCAGAAACTGTGCACCTACGACACTCGCGGCGGGACCAGACAATATAGTCTCTACAGGCGAGTGCTCTGCAAAATCGGAACTTACCAGGGTGCCGTCACCACGTACCACCATAAGCGATGCATCAATACCGTGATCCCTCATTGTCTGACGGGTGGCGATGATGAGATTTTTAATTAATGGTATTAGTCTGGCATTAATAAGTGCGGTCAATGCTCTGCGCGGCGCATCTAAAGATGCACTGAGCTCATGACCACAGGTAACCGGTAAACCCGTCACTTCAAGCAGCTCTTTACGTAAGGCAACTTCATGTGACGGATTTCGAACTGAAAACATACCCGATACGGCAACCGCAGAGATCGACCCACCAAGCTCGACTATCTGCCGTACAACCGAGTCGACATCTAACTCACAGTTTTCCAAACCGGCCGCATCATGCCCCCCTTGCGCCATAATCACTGGCATATCGCGTGATGCCTGATCAAGATTCGCCAATGCTAGCTGCGATTCCCGATAACCCAACAATACCAACGCCGCCTTAGCACCATGACCTTCAACAATTGAATTGGTGGCAAGCGTTGTAGACAAACAGACAAGACTAACGTCTTTGGGATCTTCTTCAAGGAGTGTCGCTCCTATAGAACTGGCAATTCCTTCAATAAGATTATGGCGGGTAGTGAGTGATTTCGATTTCTTGAGCACAGCTTTTGACGCAGCATCAACCAGCACCGCATCAGTGTAGGTACCACCTGTATCAATTCCAAGACGCAGACTCATTTTAGCTCGAGACCCATTCAGCTCACTCTTTAGAAGCACGAATAGTGACAGCTGCCAGAACACAGATTTCCCTGTAAACGACAGCTGATTGTCAGTGCTATCGGGTTCACAAAACCGACAGTCAATCAAACGAGAAGATCTTTACGTTTTAGGCATCTGAAAGTGCAGCTGCCCTGGCTATTGGGAACAGAGATTTAATCAGTCAAGCGCTTGTCGGAAATGCTCCCACCGGCGCCACAGCATAGAACATCCGCTCTACTGTTTCATCGGCAAAGGTTGTATTGACACCCGTTGGTTCCAGCACTCTGCTCGGCGCATCCATCGCTCTTGGTGGAGCCAGTTTTTCCGCTGAAAAAATCATGATTACATCCACCGCCAACATCAACGATGACAAACGTTCAACAGGTGAGACCGTACACGGCATAGCTCAGTTATTGCCTGGCTCTATCTAAACTGAGTCAGTATCGCCCTCTACTAATCCGGTAATTCGGTAAATTTTACTTAGCCTGAGCTAGTGCTACATACTTAGCGATGCTAATTCCAGTCACCGGTTTTCTTACCCTTACTATTTAGCGTCATAACCTCGCCTGCCGGTTGCTTACCTTGCGCGGTTGCTGTCACCTCTACACAACGGCGAATAGATGCACCACAAGCCTTCATCTCGCTTATTTTGAACCTGCCGGTTTCAGTTTCAAGTGTCGCACCATAGTTGAGATCTGTAAGATCAGTAGTGTAGGTAACTTCTTTGCGATAGAACTGCTCCTGCCTTTCCATCACTTCCAACAGTAATGCAGAGGCTTCTGATCTGCCGACTTTATGCAGATACTGAGTGTATGAAGGAACAGCAATTGCGGCGATTATGCCGATAATCGCCACAACGATCATGACCTCAATTAGCGTAAAACCTGGAGCCCGCTTAATCATCGCTTTAATTTTCATCTAGCTCTACCCAACCTGTTCGCCTAAAACGTCTGAACGCTTCATTGTTAGTGATTTCCTTTAATGGCGTGACGCCACCGGGATCCAAGAACAACGGTGCACCACTCTGCCCGGTATCGATTATCTGTCCGCTCGCCAGAAGCCCTTTACCTACCACGATGAAATCGTCAGGGGCCGCACTAAGAGAATCCGGCACCGAGCTCTCTCCATCCACCAAGCTAGTGATATACAAGCGAGTATTACCAATATCAAAGTTACAGTTCGCGCCACCCATAAGCACCGGAGGAACATAAGAGTTTGCAAAAATGAGATTGCTGGTCACCAGAGTTGGTTGAAGTATTTTTTCACCTAATTGAAAGGTTCTGAAAAAGCCATAAGCGTCAGTGGTAGTACTGTTCGTGTCACTGACATTCTTCAAAATATCTTCACTGGCAGTGATCACACTGTGATCACCCGCAGCGTCAGTCACATACCTGTAGTCAAATTGCTTATCACCACTTGCATCGAATCGAAATGGTGCCTGGTTAACCCAGCGATCTTTTATCGCATAGAGCCGATTCAGATTTGGTTCTTCATACAAAGGGCTGGAGCGCATGCCGGATCCAGTCACAAGACTGAAAAAGGCAGTGCTAATGTTGGTACCACTGATGACCACATCAATCGGATTAAAAAATCTAAGTGATTGCCCGGCAGGCGACAACTCAGCTATCTTACCGCCTGCGACATGAATCTCTTCGAGGTTGTCACCCTCACTGCCAAAATCAACCCGCCAAACATCACCACCAATATCAACAAAAAACAACAGATCAATATAACCATCCAGATCTGTGTCAACCGGAACCGGGGTTGATGGAATGCTGTGATTCATGTCGGTAAGATTCAGTTTGTGATCCGTACCGTTGCCAACAGACCACTCTAATGCACCCGTTGCAGGGTCTACAAAGTAGACAGCGTTTCCATGACTATCTTCAGGAACTGTCATGCCACTGTAGTCGAGAGTCTCTTCGTCATAGATTGAAGCGTTATAGCCACCTGAAAACATCAGCAGATCTTTGCTTTGACAGTCATCAGGGCAATTGTATTGAACACTCACCATTTGCGGCTTTGACCAGGTCTGTGCCAGATCGGCAAAGCCTGCTGTTCCACCGTCACCGCCTGTGATTTTCCACATGACCGAAAACGGATCATTGAGAGAAGGATCAGTCAAACCATCAGACACATCAAGTGCATAGACCCTGTTACCACCGCGTCGTTCTGTCATGTAAAGCCATGCATTATCAACATAGAAGTCGTAATCAGGCTGATCAATCCTTGTGGTGTGCAGTGTGAACTCACCATCTAATCCGTATACGTGATCTGAACTCACTTCATTGTCGAAATATTTTTTTATATTGCCAAGGTGCTCTTCGGGTGTGTAAGACCAAAGCTCAATACCAGTCTCCGGATCAATCGCATGCAGGACGCCCATATTATTCGCAGAGTAAAGTATCTCTCCAACTTCTCCTGGAGTAGTATCGTCTGTGCCACTTATGGCCCAGTAACTTGCAACCAACGGGCTGTTATGCAGAGAGTCTGCAACAAAGTTATGATTTTCATCGTTGGCTTCCACAGCTGCAGCAATCGACAACGACGCGTCATTAGCCGCTGCTAACGACTCCACCGCAGCATCGCTTTCCGCTTGCCTGGCAGCATCAGCATCAGCTCTTGCAATCGTGGCTGCAGCACTTGCATTAATCGCGTCACCGTCGGCTGCTTGCCATATGTCAAAGAGTGCTACAGGATCACCAGTGTTGTTGGCAACTGCATCGTTATACGCATTTTCGGCATTATCTGCCGCAGTGCGTGTAGCAGACTCCAGCGCAATTGCATCTGCCTCAACTAACGCCGCAGCCTCAGCAGCAACAGCTGTTTCTGCCGCGACAACAGCAGCCGCTGCGGCCGCTGCATTTGCTGTATCCTGAGCGTCAATTGCAGCAGCGGCAACGAGTTCATCAAACCCCTCGGCATCACGACCGAGAGCCCATGAAACCAAAGTATCACGCTCTGTTTCATCAGCCGCACCCAGACTCTCTGGCGGCAGCGTGTCCAGTTCATCCGCGGTTACTTTAACAGTGACATGATTCGCGCTGTTGTCATCGGTATACCAATGCCGATCGGTATAGTCGGGCAACTTATGCGCAAATCCGCCCTGTGGTATTGAAGCACCGTCAGCTGTTGCTGACCAAAGGCTTTGAGAACTCGCGTTTATAGATCCTGCATCATCCAGCAAAGGAATATTGTTAGCATCTACAATTACGGTTTGCGTTTCTCCTGTCACATCATCAGTTATCTCACTCAATGTGTATTTTTTAATGTTGCCGTTCCATCGTACGCTTTCACTGGACAGAAACTGCTCAAAATACAACTCACCACTATGACGACTCTCGTTAAACGAGTTAACTGGTGCCGTGGGTGCCGCGAATGTTGTTCCGATGCCTTCAATAATAGTACGGATTGCATCGACAAGTCCTTCAGCTGACTCGACTTCAAAATAAGTACCAGAACCAGCTGAAGCTATTGATTCCAGCCATGGGTCAGAGAAATTAAAACCAATAGTGTGAGTGTGAGCGTTGTTAATGCCATTGATTGGGCTAAGATCTTCCTTAAACAGATGCTCGGCAATTTCTTGTCCGCACTTTCTAGAATCATCGTAGACTGGAGTCCCATCTGCGTTTGTTATTGACAGACCATTTTCGTCTAATAATCTCACCTCATCACATGCCCCCCCATCAATAACGCTCTCAACTTCATCAACAATATTCAATAGCGCCGTTGGCTGACCATCTGTCATGACAATAATATGATTGGCCTGACATTCATGATTTATCGGTGACTGATAAAAACCAGTCGGGCCACTAAGTTGACCACGCAGATAGTCACGACCATGCCAAAGTGCTGTCTGCGTTCCCGTAGCACCAGCTGGCACCATCGCGTCTATTGCATCGAGCAAATCATCTTCAATAGCCTCTATATCGCCAATAGGCACTGTTAGCTCAGGTGTTGATTCGAATTCGACAATACCAACGTTGACTCCTTCAAGAGCAGTTACAAGCAGCCTTAGGGCCGATTGCACTTTTTCCATTCTCGTAGGACCAGTATCATCCGCACCATCTCTGAAACTCATTGAGCCAGAGTTATCCAATACAAACAGTATATTCGGCGGAGAAGATTCAGCGCTAAAAAAGATATCGGTATCGTCAGCACTTACGCCAGCTGAATAACTCAATACCGATGCAATAAAAAGCACTTTGAGTTTTGGCAACTCTTCGCGGTACGTAAACCGGCTTAATACAGATGAAAGTAACTTGTTCAATTTTAAAATCACCTTGAGAGTCAATCTGTTTATGGCCAACAATAAACATAACGTTGGCGCTGCCTGGATTTTATGCTGCCAATATTGTTTACACGCCCATCATCCAGCGAAGCGGTAGTCTCTATCACTCCTGCAATTTGCTTTACCTTACCGATACTCTCCCCGAAACAGCCAATACCGGAATCTGCTCGATCACCCCTGATCTCAGATGCAGTAATATTCACATCTTCTGGATTAGTCAGAACCTTATGGGTAGTGTCGTGCCCGATATGAACCCGCATATCTTTACCGTTGCTACCGGTGGCAAGCAGGCTATCGATAATCGGGTCATCATCAATTTGCTCATTATCGTTTACCGTATAAATCTGCAAATTTGTCTCGCTTGAAGCAGCGTAGAACACCTTCTGTCTAAATTGTTCGTTTCTGACCACAGAAGACTGATTCATCACATCACCCATGGTTCTTACACCAAGCAAGGTAAGAACAAGCAGTGCTACCAAAGCAACAATTAGCGCCGCACCGGACTGTCTTGAATGGTCTGGTTTTATATTCATGGCAATTTGTTGTTGATTGTTATGGTTGTCGTGTAAACCTTACGCGACACCCTGTCTGTGAATACAATTTCTGGCGAATCAAAGAGCTGATAGGTTCTGGCTTCTTCCCTTTCAGAGCCGGAACCATCTACCCCATCAGACACCAGCAGGGCAAGCTTTACGGAACGGACTCGATCCCACGCCAGCTTTTCCTGCTCCTCTGAAAGACCTGCTGAAGCTACCTGAGATGCATCGACAAACTGGTCTATGATTCCGTCAGCATTACTGACGCCATAGAGTATCTGCAACTGCTCTATTCCATCAATCAATGACTCCGCCGGGTCGGTGCTTAACCAACCCTGATTAGTCACACTGTAGCCACGACACAAAAGCTCTGAATCAACAACACTGAATACATTAGCAATTTGCTCATTTTCATCAACGTCTTGACCAGCACAGTCTTGCAAGTTCCAGGGCACCATCTGTATTGCTATCTGGTCGGAGTCTCCTGGCGCGTCACCGTTGTAGGTGCAGGGATCGTCGGAATCATTAGGATCAGTACCACCACAATCACCGAAAAAAAATGGAACGACAGTTCCGATCGGATTATGACTGCCAGCTTGCCGAATGAACTGAGAGAGATAAGAAGTTGCAAATGTCGCATTGGCTTCGAGTGAGGTATCTGTACCCTGCTGCTTGAAGAGCTTGGTCGATGTGGAAAGATACTGCACAACCATCAGACTAATAAACAACCCGATAACGATCGCAATCATTAACTCAATCAGATTGAGACCATGCTGTTTACAATACAGATTCAGTCTCACGGTATAAACCTCAAGGTCATTGAGTCTCTTTTTGGATCAGCTGTAAGATCGTCATCGACTGATCTTGCAAACCAACTGGTCTCTATGACTACTTGTGCTGCAAACTCGTCACAGCTTGTCGTCGGAGTCACAACGCCGGTAACTGCATCCGGGTACTCGCAACTAATCTCCACCATCCACTCTGCCACTTGTTTGTTATAGCTTCCTGTACTGGCGTGATCTGTGTCACCGGCGCAAAATACTTCGTACATATCGAAGGCTGCGATCTGACCAACAGTTCGACCTATCACTGGGGTATCGCAGTAGTCATCGTCTTCGTTATAAGTTCGCAGATAATCTTTTGGTGGGATACCATTGCTTCTGATCGTGTCTGCTATATCCTGGGACTTGGCTATCACGTAACTGCGCTGCGTAGAATCCATAGTCGAACTCATCGTACGCAATTGCAGCCCGGCCATGCCGACCACACCCAGCGCAAAAATTACCAGCGCGACCAATACTTCAATTAAGCCGATGCCGCGCTGCCGCGAACGATTATTGAGCACAGCTTGCCTCATCTTCCAGCGGTCCTTCTGTGATTTTGCCTACACGGTTAACGCTGATCAGTCTGCCGTGTGTGTTATTGGTTGCTGAAGTACAAATACCAATCGTGAACGGGCCATTCGAATCTACCCAGCCGCGCGAATTGAAAGTAACGGAATTAGAATCAAAGCTTGTATCAACAGCCACCTTACCCCGGCCTTCAGAAATCTTTACCTCCTCGTCACCGGCTGATTCTTTTACGATTAACTCCCCTGCCCAGTTGCCATCAGCAGGCCCGGTGATAATAACAAGCGTCCCACGCGAACGCGCTTCACTGCGAGCGACCTTCAACAGAGAAGTAATTCTTCGCGATTCAGATAACAACGATGTCCGGTCAATGAAAGCACCGTATTGAGGTGCCGCCAGACCAGCGAGGATGCCAACGATTACCACCACGATCATTAACTCAATAAAGGTGACACCGGAGTTTCTTTTTAAGGCTGAATGCTTCATGTCCAGCGGGTCTGGCCTCAGAACAATGCGATCACAGGGTTTCGCAATAGTCAGGCCAATCGACTGAGATCCAATTAGCGCTGATAACTTCGATTTTGCTAAATAATCCCGCGCCTTGGCCGATCACCCGTTAGTAGACCGACCAGCCAACCTTTATGGAGTGCGCAGTGCAGAATCGACAAACCGGCTTCACCCTGATCGAATTGATGATTGCGATTGCGATAATTGGCATTCTGGCCGGCATTGCTCTACCTCAGTATGGCAAATACATGAGCAACGCTCGCAGGACTGATGCGCATGTAGATCTACGGGCTGCAGCCCAGGCATTGGAGCGGTGTCGCACCAGACACTTCAGCTATATAGCTGCTGCATGCGCATTCACAAAGGAAGATACAGAGCAAGGCCACTACGAAATTGAATTGGAAAACGGCGCGACAGCAACTAGTTTTTCCCTGAAAGCCACAGCAAAGCCTGGTGGTGCTCAGGCAAACGATACCGGTTGTACTGTCTTGAAAATCAATCACAAGGGTGAAACGCTACCGGCTCCAGCCACCGCAGATTGCTGGTAAAACAACCTCCAACAAATAAAAACGGCCGACATAAGCCGACCGTTTTGAGCATTACTTAAACAGCAATACCACTACGCAGGTGTTACTTCCTCAGCCTGCGGGCCTTTCTGGCCTTCTGTTTCGACAAAAGACACGCTTTGGCCTTCTACCAGGGTGCGACGTCCTTCGCCAATGATTGAACGAAAGTGGACAAATAAATCACTACCGCTTTCCCGTGAGATAAAGCCATAGCCTTTCTCATCGTTGAACCACTTTACGGTTCCTTGTTGCTTCTCAGACATTGTGAATCAGATCTCTATGTAACACGCGCTACTTATATTAAGCACTTCTATCTAAACAGCCGACTAACGCCGGCGATGAACACCAACGTGGCGGGCTTGAGTTTGGAGTTCAGGGCAGTAGGAGTTCTCACACGCGGACCACACAATCACAAAAAACCCACGCTTACATCCACGCGGTTACCAGTATTATATGTGCTAATCCGGCAAAAACAACAAAAAAACAGAAGCTTAGCTATGTGCGAATCGGTTAAACGCTGAAATAGATCGATACC
This sequence comes from uncultured Granulosicoccaceae bacterium, assembly GCA_938020525.1. GTDB lineage: Bacteria > Pseudomonadota > Gammaproteobacteria > Granulosicoccales > Granulosicoccaceae. Next base: position 16,751 of record CALIHW010000104.1, read on the forward strand.
AAGTACCGAATTACCGAACCGGCGATAGTCATTTTTATCGTAAATTCGTCATCACGCTGGTACTCTTGGAACAATGAACGATCCAATAACGCAAACTTCTGCCCCACCCCACTCAGCAGCAGCACCGATAGAGATCGGCTTCCTGTTAACACCGGACCTTGCCATGCTGGCATTCGGCTCAGCAGTTGAACCGTATCGAGCAGCCAACGTCACCTCTGGCAAAGAACTCTACCGCTGGACGTTTTTGACAGACGACGGAGATCAGATTAGAGCAGGCAATGGCATCACACTGACACCAGATCAAAAACCTGACGCCAAAGATCGATTCGATCGTATATTTGTTTGTGGCGGCGTGAATACACAGCTATATAAACCCGAATATTCAATACGCTGGTTACAGCATCAGGCGCAGCGTGGCACCTGCATCGGCAGCATCAGTACCGGCGCATGGTTACTGGCTCACGCGGGATTATTGCAGGACACTCGCTGCACAATTCACTGGCAGAGCATTGATGCATTCCGTGAAGCATACCCTGACATAAAAGCAGATCCCTCCGTATACGTGATTGAGAACAATCGCTGTACCTGCTGTGGTGGTACCGGTGCTTTCGACATGATGGCGCACATCATCGCTGAAGACTATGGTGATGAAGTCGTCACGGATGTATGTACCTGGTTGTTTCATGATCGCGTTCGTATGGCGACCGATGTTCAAGGTGTTGCACAACACACAGCCCTCGCAAGAAAGTCACCGAAACTGGCAGCTGCATTCAGAGTAATGTCAAACCACATCGAAGACCGATTAACTCCAGGTGAGATCGCAGCCCAGATAGGCGTATCGCAAAGACAACTGGAGCGTCTATTCCAGCGCCACATGCAATGCACACCACAACAAAAATATATGGACCTGCGATTGCAACATGCAAAGCGCCTTCTAATGGAGACAAGCCTGCCCATCCTTGATGTATCAATAGCAGCAGGCTTTACCAGTCAGTCGCACTTTACGAAGTGTTACCGTGAAAGATTTAAATGCACACCTAGGTCAGAGCGAGTGGGTCACACAGTATCCTGAATACAATAAGACTACGCTAACCCTTTGCAGCTTGCCCCTTCGCGTTTTGGCTTTTAGATATTGATTTGCTACTGACGGCACCAAGCTCCTGCAGTTGTCGGGCACGGCCAACCAGATTACCTCGCCCGGTTGCGAGCTTGCGGCGTGCATCGTCACAGCTTTGCATCGCGCTATTAAGCGCTGCTGAAATATTATCCAGCTCTGCTACAAACCCGTTAAACCGATCCACCAGTTCACCCGCCCTTTTGGCTATAACACGCGAGTTCTTATTCTGCAATTCACTGTGCCAGACGTTTTGTATGGTTCTGCAGGTAACCATCAATGACGAGGGTCCTACCAATACTACATCACGATCATAAGCTTCTTTATAAAGCGACTGATCAAACTCAAGGGCCGACTGCAACGCCGCATCTACAGGAATAAACATCAACACGAAGTCCAGCGAGCTCACTCCTTCAAGCGACTCGTAGTGCTTTGCACTCAATCCATCAATATGCTTTTTAATAGATTTTACATGCTCACGCAACAGCCGCTTTTTGGAGTCGGCATCACAAGACTCTAGCAGTGACTTTTCATAGAACTTAATTGATGCTTTGGAATCGATAATGATTGATTTTCCGCCAGGTAAATACAACAGCGCATCCGGTCGTAATCTGACACCTTCACTACTTTGCAGTGATACTTCTCGATCGTACTCCTGACCTTTAGTGAGTCCGGCACGTTCAAAAACGCGCTCCAGTATTAATTCACCCCAACTACCAAGCGTCTTATTATTACCACGCAGTGCGTTACTCAGATTTATCGCATCCGAGCTGATTCTTTCATTTAACGTCTTAAGCTGACTGATTTCCGCTTTCAACAGGTAACGGTCTTTCTGTTCCTTTTCATACACTTCTTCAATGCGTTGTTTAAACTCGCCTATCTGCTCGCGCAGAGGTGTTAACAGATGCTGCAGATGTACTTCAGTCTGCTCCGTCATTCGATGACTGTTATCAGCAAATACTCTCGCAGATATTGCCTCTATTTGGCCCTTTAATTCCTGGTTACGCTTTTCGAGCAACACGACCTGCTGTCTACCCGCCACCTGCTGTTGCTGCAACCGCGCTCTGGAAGTATCGATGGCACTGCGCAGTGAATATTTTTCTGCAATGGCACACTCCAGTTCCTGTCTGCAGTTCAGCAACTGTGCTTCTGTCGCGGTCAGACGATCCAGCCGCTCCTGTGACAGCGCTACTGCCTCTGCTTCACGAATACCTGCCCGGCGCGCACCGGCACCAGTATAAATCGCACGCATCGACCACCCGGCAAGCAATCCGACCACAGCCCACAGGATAACCATCAGATGCACCGAACTCATTGAGATCATTCTTTCACTGGATATTGTGCTATTTGACAAAACTGAACACTACATCCTGTAAAAGTAGACCAGTTTAGAAGGATTGCCAGTTAAGTGTGGTTTTGAAGAGGGATTGAACAGACAGACTCGCTCTGGGATACAATCTGCGTCTAACCCACTCAGCTTTGCCCCCGGAACTTAACGCTTTGAATATCAAAACAGAGGCATTGATAATCGGTGCCGGCCCGGTCGGATTATTTCAGGCGTTTGAACTTGGATTACTCGGTATAGAATGCTGCATTGTCGAGGCACTCGATCACCCGGGCGGCCAGTGCACAGAGCTCTATGCTGACAAACCTATCTACGATATTCCTGGCATTTCATATACCACTGCAGCGGATCTCATTGACCAATTGCTGGAACAAATAAAGCCGTTCAATGTAAACATCCACTACCGAGAGACGATTGAGCAGCTTGAAGAAACTGATCAGGGCTTTATTGCAACGACGGCTACGACCTCAACATTCAACGCCAGGCAGGTGTTTTTAGCTACAGGTGCGGGAGCATTTACACCGGTAAAGTTGAGAACTGAAGGTATTAACCGCTTTGAGGGCACCCAAGTTTATTATTCTGAACTGGCAGATGCACGCTTAAACGAAAAATCCGTTGTCGTAATCGGTGATGCTCAAGCCGCCGTTGATTGTGCCATCCATTCGAGCAAACACGCCTCTAACGTTATATTCCTGCACCGCAAGAGAAGACTGGTAGCAAGTGATCAAAGTCTGACAGAGCTCGCAACACTAAAAGACAGCAAGAATATTCAACAAATAAAAGGCAAAATCACCGACTTCGATGGAACGGATACTCTAAAAGAAATCACTATTCAACAAAGCAAAGAACTAACGACGAAACATCCAACAGACTTGTTGCTCGTACGACAGGGAAATTCTCCCAAGCAAAGTGATCTATCGTCCTGGAACATCACCACACATGCTCGACAGGTACCCGTTGATGCAGCAAACTTCGAGACAAACAAAAATGGCGTTTATGCTGTCGGAGATATCAACAGCTATCCTGCAAAAAGAAAGCTGATACTATGCGGTTTTCATGAGGCAACACTGGCAGCTTTTGCGGCAGCTGCAAAGCTTAGACCCGGAAAGCCCATTCACTTACAGTACACAACCACAAGCACGGAACTCAGACAAAGGCTTGGCGTAGCGACTACAGATCAAGGATAAATTCAGCGTGAAACTCGACAGAAGAATACTCGACATACTGGTATGCCCTGTCACCAAGGGTAAACTGGTACAGATAGACAATGAACTATGGAGCAAGCAGGCGGGGCTCGCGTACCCGATCAAAGACGGCATTCCCGTAATGCTCGAATCCGATGCGCGCAATTTATCTCAGGAAGAGCTGGACTCGATAAAAAATTGATACACAACAACTTAGCCAAATAAAAAAGGGGCCTGACCATATCTATGGACATACCCCTTGATTTTTAGCAGTTGTATTCCTAATTAAAAGATTACACTGATACAACCGTATCGCTTACAACTGCGGTTATAAATTTACAGGCTGACTGATAACTTCCGAAAAAGCTTCCATCACACCACCACCTGCTTTAATTTCTTTTCGTAGCTGGAAGTATAACTTGCCCTTGCCAAGATCAGTGCTCTTTGGAGAGTACTGAAACACATCACTATAAGTTAACCATTCAGCGCCTTTAAATTCCGGATCAGTGCTTACACGATAATGCGTTGGCTTACCTTGACTGTAAGAGAGAAAAGCGAAACCGTCATTACCGCTCGGGAAATACGAAAGCGCTGTGATCTGCAAAGGCCAATCATCTTCATATTTTTCAGCTGTTATACCGGGTTTCAAATCTACGTATTTAAGTGCACGACATTTGCGACTGGAAATTCCTTCTGTAATTAAAACATCAGCAATGACATTGCCGTCCGTCGCAGGGTTACTCAGAGCAAGTCCGCGATAGTTCTTTTTAGACACGGTAATAAGCACAGAACCGGCTGGTACATTGTCGTACAACGCGATACCTGAATAAGTCGTCACACCGGTACCATATAGGTTTCTATCAGCGGCAGTTCCGAGACACACAGATGCGTTTGCAACTGGCAGTCCGGTATTAGCGTCCAGAACCCGAACACCAAACTTGCCAGCATGGGCCACCGAAGACATCGCAAAAATCGCGATACAGGTCAGGACGAGTTGAATAGTTCCGGTCCAAAATCTCATAAGTATTCACTCCAAATAGCGAAGCCGCGTCTGGCACGACTGATTTTCCGGAGTGTAACAATTTGGACACTATACGTCAATATTTTGACATACAGAGAAGTGGATTTAGAGACAGATTTCACTAACTCCAGGTACGGCGAAGACCAGAACCAGTTCGCCGCAGACAGAGCCATCAGCTTATATTGGCGCAGAGATCTGGACCATTACACCGATCACATCGGTCAAAATTACCCGGTCCAAAAAGCTGAAATCATGCACTCCCATGGTCGTGGCAAGCTGAAAACTCCAACCGCCCATGACAAAAGACCGGCAGCTCATAGCGAAAATTTGAACTTTGTCACGAAAAGCGTCAAGTTTAAATCTTTGACCGTCGATATCGATGGAAAGCCTGCACTCTGTACCAACCTGCAGTTTAAACACAATGGCGCTAGCGCCCAGGAATGCGACCGTCCCATGGACACCAGACAAACAAACATCACGCTGGCGCATGTCAACGATGCTTACAGCATCGCTACGATGTCACGCGACATTATTGAACACGGCCTGCAATGGAACTGGACGCCTGAGCGCATCGGACGCTGCATACTCTCGCCAGATATCAACGTCGTCACCGCTAAGGACTGCTCTACCGTAGTCGGGCTTGGCGTCATGTATTACGGTTACAGCAAAGCACACCTGAACCTGCTTGGTGTCGATGCCAGCTGGCGCTCTCTCGGTATTGGCAACCGACTGCTGATGTGGCTGGAGCAATGCGCTATTACCGCCGGAATTGAACACTGCCAACTGGAAGTACGGCAATCAAACGATTTTGCGCGGAAATTCTATAGCAATCACGGGTACGCTGAAATCGAAGTAGTACCTGGCTACTACCAGCGCAAGGAAGATGCAATTCGAATGTCACGTTGCCTGCAGCAACCACATCTGCTGAAGTAACGCGTTTAGACCACCTGATCGTGAGCCCGGTGCCAATAAAACTTCGACGCCGGTAAACTGTGGGGTCATATCAAAGCCACGAAATCGCCCTTGCCGCGCTTCTTTTTTGTTTTTTAAATCATCCGGAGTCCGGGTGAGCGCTAGAGCGCACAGATATGCAGGGCCACCGGCAGGGCATGTCAGAGCGACGAGAACCATAAGAGCCTCAGGCGTCGGCAAAGCAAACACGTTCATCACTTCAGCCAAGCAGCAATCCTGCTACAGCACCATTGCTGTACACTATGAGTCTTCATATGCGCACATCCATGCAACCGGTGCGACGAGACCCCATGCCCGCAATCCAAGATCGCAAAGCCAGAACAAATCCAGCCTCATCGCACACTGCACGGGAGCTCTACTCTTACCCGCGCTATTGGGCAGAGTGCTTTGGCAGTGCTCCGTTTTTGCCTATGTCTCGTGCAGAGATGGACACACTCGGCTGGGACAGCTGCGACATCATCATTGTCACGGGTGATGCCTACGTTGATCACCCTAGCTTCGGTATGGCTATTATCGGGCGATTACTAGAGGCACAGGGATTTAGAGTCGGAATTATTGCACAGCCAGCATGGGATAGTGCAGAACCATTCAAAGCGCTGGGCAAACCCAATCTGTTTTTTGGCGTTACTGCTGGCAACATGGACTCTATGATCAACCGCTACACTGCTGATAAAAAAATTCGTAGCGATGATGCATACTCTCCAAATGATATCGGTGGCCAGCGCCCTGACCGCTGCTCACTTGTTTATGCACAACGGTGCCGTGAAGCGTTTAAAGATTCACAAATTGTTTTGGGTGGCATCGAAGCCTCTCTCAGACGCATTGCGCACTACGATTACTGGCAGGACAAAGTAAGGCGATCAATTCTGGTAGACGCCAAGGCTGACATTCTTCTTTACGGTAATGCAGAACGTGCACTGGTAGAAATTGCCCACCGTGTGGCGGCAGGCGAAGCTATAAAAGATATTAAAGATGTTCGTGGCACTGCCTTCATGACAAGCACTGTGCCTGAAGACTTAAAGATCATTGATTCAACCAGCATTGACACACCGGGCAAAGTAGACAAACACATTAGCCCGTATGAAAACACAGAAACAAAAAACACAGAAGACCAGAATAAAAATGATAATAAATCACAAGACAACCCCATAACTCTTACCTTCAAAAAGAAATCAGAACTTACAAAAGATCAACGCATACAACGCAATACCGAACTTAGAAATAAAGCTGCAATAAGACTACCGGATTTTGAGCTAGTAAAAAAAGATCCGGTTCTTTATGCACATGCAAACAGGGTGCTGCACCTTGAAACCAATCCGGGTAATGCACGAGCGCTCATTCAAAAACACGGTAATCGGGAACTCTGGCTGAATACACCTCCCATCCCGCTGAGTACTGAAGAGATGGATTATGTATTCGATCTACCCTATGCCAGAGTGCCTCACCCGGCTTACGGTGATGCACGTATACCCGCCTATGAAATGATTCGCTTTTCAGTCAACATAATGCGTGGCTGCTTCGGAGGCTGCACTTTCTGCTCTATCACTGAACACGAAGGTCGAATCATCCAAAGCCGTTCAGAAGACTCTATTATTCGAGAAATAGAAGCCATGCGTGATGTACCCGGTTTTACCGGCGTCGTTTCTGATCTTGGCGGCCCGACTGCCAACATGTACCGACTTGCCTGCAAGTCAAAAACCATTGAATCTGCGTGCAGGAAGCCTTCGTGCGTATATCCCGGCATCTGCCCTAACCTCGATACAGATCATTCGTCACTAATCAAGCTATACCGACGCGCCAGAGAACTACCCGGCGTTAAAAAGATATTGATTGGCTCGGGTCTGCGGTACGACCTGGCTGTCGAATCACCCGAGTACGTAGAAGAACTTGTAACGCACCATGTGGGCGGTTACTTAAAGATTGCGCCGGAACACACCGAACGCGGCCCATTAGATAAAATGATGAAGCCAGGCATTGGCACTTATGAAAAATTTAAGCAGCTGTTTGAAAAGTACTCAAAGAAAGCCGGTAAAGAGCAATACTTAATACCCTACTTCATCGCAGCACACCCGGGAACCACAGATGAAGACATGATGAATCTTGCCATGTGGTTAAAGCAAAATGGCTTCAGAGCTGATCAGGTACAGAATTTTTACCCGTCACCAATGGCGACAGCGACAGCCATGTATCACTCGGGTAAAAACCCGCTGGCAAAAGTCAGTCGTGACAGCGATGGGGTACCCATAGCAAAGAACACAAAGCAGCGTCGCTTGCACAAGGCTTTTCTGAGATATCACGACCCTGACAACTGGCCAATGCTGCGTGAAGCATTAAAAACAATGGGACGTGCAGACCTGATCGGCAATGGTAAGAAACACCTGATACCGCACTGGCAACCAGAGCCTGGCAGCTATCGAGCGCATAGAAAGAAGAATAGAAACAAACAACCGGAAGCTGGCACCGTGTTAACGCAGCATACCGGCCTGCCACCGCGTGAAGGTGTTAAAGCCAAAGAGAAAAGTTCAAAGACTGCAGGAACAACCGCTGCCAACAAACGGCGACGTAGTAGTACTACTAATGACCGGACAAACCACAGCAATACAAGCCAGACTAAGTTAAATCATAGAACTAACAAGACTGGAAAGCGTAGCTGATCAACGATCATCAGCCACACTACCAGTCCACCGCTAACTAACGGGTTTGAATTTCGATTTCCATCTGGTTCCACCGATAGTTGATTGAGTGACTTTCACCATTGGCGTTTAGCATTGCATCTGACCAGATAAGCGTCATGGTACGCCCATCTTCACTTATCCATTTGGGCGACAGCTTTGGTTGATAGGTCAGATTTTGGGAATTATCTGCAGTCCAGTAGTCAGTGTAATAAATCTGCTTCCAAGGCCCATAAGGGGTATCTGAGTACCAAAAACCAAGACTACCAGGGCGGCTGTGCATCCATACGTTGTAGTAGTCAACTGTGGAATTTGTCCGACCACGTCCACCGTATGTACCACCGTTAACCATTATGTATTTCTGCAGACCCGGGTTCCAGACTACTGAAGGCAACCAGGAGTAGAAGCCAAAATACTCACCGGCGTTGTTACGCGCCGGCAGCACTATATTGGGCTGACGAGCTTCCAAATTGCCACTCCAGGTGGGAGTACTGCCGTTCCAGCCGCTGAAGTACTGCCACGCGGATCGATTACCGACCTGGTCTTCAGGGACCCTTGCCAGCAACAACTGGTTAGTACTGACTCCTTCGGGTGAGTAAACGTAGACAAAGCCATCCTTCGAGGCTCGATGATCCTGACCGCTCTGTACAAAAGAAGCAAAGGCAAATGGCCATGCCGTCTTGCCTTGACCATTGCGGCCGCTCTCTTCAAAGAAAAACATTTCCTGGTGGATTAGGTCTTCCCGACCAATATCCCATCGACTGAGATAACGATCGTTGTTGTTGCGATCAACACGGTGCCAATTATTGCCGGAATCATAAGAACGCAGCATCTTCATGCCTCGAAATGGCCCTTGAGACCAACCGTCCCCTTGTGTCTTTGTAACCAGTGAATACAAAACACCTTTGACTGACAGCATCCCATACGCAAACCACCCATCACCGCTCTTTGCGAAATTCGGATATTCGGACACTTCTGATCGAGAAAAATTATTAGCGTCACCATGAATCTTGTACAGCCGACTGTGATAACTCCGCCCCGTGTTTAACCAGTCGCCATCGTCCATTGCAGTTACCACGCTATCGTCGGCAGCCCATGTTTGACACCAGTTATCTCCTCTGCCGTCGATTCGACGCAAAGTGGAACGATTAAATTGGACACCATTAGGTGTTGCGCCGAAATTCGACTGCACCCGAACCACCGTGCCACTGGTTGAATTGTTGGCTGACGAATTAACCCCCACCAGGCAACTCTGACCGTTCTCGTAACCCCAACCATCACCATCAGAGTCTGAAACACCAGAGCTGCAAGCAGGAACTCCGGCTATTGATGTCGCAGTGGACGACGCAGTGTTGATTGCCCCGTTGTTGCCCACCAAACAACTCTGGCCGTTCTCGTAACCCCATCCATCACCGTCAGAATCGGAGACACCATCACTGCAAGCTGGAACTCCAGGAATTGCCGCAGATGATGATTGGCCGGACACCCTGCAGCTCCGACCCAACTCCCAACCCCAGCCGTCACCGTCAAAATCGGTCACTGACGAGCTACACTGCGGCGCAGAACCAGAACCTGAGGCACAACTAGAGCTAGACGCTGCCAACGATCCTGGCGCAACACAAGAAACACCGTTTTCCCAACCCCATCCATTTGAGTCAAAATTACCGTTAGCGTTTTGACACAGTGGTACAGAAAACGATGCACCACTAAACAAAACCGTACATAAAACCAGATAAGGGCTAGAAATTTTCATTGCTTCATAAAGATTTAGTTAAAATTTAGATCGACTGCCATTCTCGGACATTCCGAAACATAAAAATGCAGGCTGCGTCTAAAAGCAGGTTAGCGCGGCATTACCATAAATTAATGACTCATTCCCGATAACTGCATGAACCCCACTTCGACAAAGGTGCAAATTAAAGTACGTCACCGTCGCTCGGTAGCGTGCGGAACTATGCAATGAATAAGACAAACAAAACGTAAACATTTACTGCAAACTAACTATCTTGCCACTTAAGCTTAAATCACCAAGATAAAATTAAAACAGCACACATTAAACGCTGATCGCGTACCCATTCATCGGTAATAAAACGCTTGCTTCTGGCCGGTTACAATTCGGACTTACTCACCGCAACACCACCATGTGCCGGTATCATCCTCGCACAGTCATCACGTCTAACTCGGATTCTGCATGCTGGAACTTCATACCACGCCGCTGATGTGGGCAACACTTTTGTTGCTGTTTTTTATTTGTCTCTGGTGGTTTATTGTTGAGTGGGGTTTTAGCAAATCCGCCTCCAATATACCCACTACTAAAAAGCCTGCGGCACCAAGTCAACAGCACCGCCAGACAAACACGGATCAAGAGCACCACTCTATACAGGCAAAATCAGCAATAGCCCTGCAACAAGCGGATGGACATCCTGCCAGTCCGCCAATCAGCCGCCCCAACAAAAACGCAACCAACCAACTACAGCAACAAAATCGAGAGGCTTTAAAGCAAGGTCGAAATACCCCAAACAAAACATCAATTAATCAAAGCAGCACTTCAACCAGCATTCCAAAGAAAGACAGTCAAACAAGGCAACATTGCAGTACTAAGCCTGACAAGAGCACTGGCGTTACACCAGACAGCGCCCCGAGTGTAAAAAACAGCCAGACCACTACAAGCACCCAAAATCTTCAGACTCAAAAATCCAACCAGAAAATTGCAAATGCAACCGGTCGGCAAGAGCACCCTGCAAGCTCACAATCTAAACTCACGAATAATGGTAACGCTCAAAACTCTGGTGTAGAAACGATTAAGAGCACCAGTTACAGCCTTGATCCAGAAGCAGCTACCACCATACAGAATACTTGCAGCCAACAAACTCCGGCGCACACTGTGGCAAAAAATACAAAGCCCACTCAGGCGTTACCTCAACCAGTCAAACGCGTCAGCCACTCAACTAATTCCGACTGCCACAAGCTTACTGCATCACCGACAAGGGTTGAGAAACAAAAACCTGTTTCTACCACTACCGATGCAGCACAATCTTCTGACAATAAAACATCCGGTACAACATCAAAATATCAAACAGCAGCGAAGGCGCGACATCCTTCATCCAGAAGCGAAGCATCGCTTCAAGTTCCAAATCCGGCAGCACACAAAACCCGCAAACATCAGACAGAGCTGAAGAAGTCGGCACAAAATCAGAACAACAACTCCACCAGCCAGCAAGCGCTGAATAAAAACGCGGAACCAGTTACTTCTACCATCCAGAAGCCCCACGAAGACAGCAAGCAACCTCTTAAGATTGCATCTGTAAAAACCACAGAGTCTACTGCACCTGCCACAAGGCAAGAGGTGCGATCAAACCACGGGAATAAGACAAAAAACAGCAGCAATACGATACCATTCAATAAGTATCAAAGGCCTGGTTCGCAAAGCCCTGGCTCAAAAAACCTTGGCTCAAAACACCCTGGCACACAAAACCGTGGCACACATCGAAAACAATCTTCTATAGAAGTAGCAGTGGCACTGCAAATCTCTGAGATTCAACCTGAGCTATCTCAAGCGCCGATTGCAAAACATCTTGAAGAAAGCGTCAATACCAAGCACGCTTCTACACCAACAAGCAACAGCCATCTTGATGAGACAAGATCCCGATCAGGCAGCCCTATTGTAAAGGCCGCAGACGAAAATCCAGCAGTTGATGGTGACGCAGCACTAAGGGCACAGTTAGCTTCTAGCGAACGACTGATAAAGTCGCTTCAGTCCACGCTCAACAGTGTGCAAAACGACCCTTCAGATATCACATCGACAGCTACGCAAAAACCACGGCAACACAACAGACCATCACTGTTAAGCAAAGTCCGTGTGCTCGACCATCCAAGAACGTGATACAAAATCAACTGCCTGAAAGGCTTACATATAAACCGGAACAACTGGAACATTAAGTGGCGTACTGAGCAGTAGCGCTCTACCCAAAATGGAACGGCACAAAATAGAACGGTAAAAGAGTCTCATTAGCCATTACTAATGACCGCAACTAAGGTCGCTCTCGGGTTACACTTGCTACTGGTTCCCACCTTGAGCTGCTATGCCGCCCATTGTCGCTATAAAAGATCTCTGTAAGACCTATGCCTCAGGGCATCAGGCATTGAAAAATATCAATCTCGATATTAAACGTGGAGAGATCATAGCCCTGCTCGGGCCTAATGGTGCAGGCAAAACCACCCTGATTTCCACTATCTGCGGCATCGTATCACCGACCTCTGGCACGGTCACTGTTGACGGTCACGACACCGTCCGGCATTACAGGAAAACTCGCAGCCTGATCGGTCTGGTACCTCAGGAACTTACCCTGGGTGCGTTTGAAAAAGTTGAAAACACCCTTGCCTTCAGCCGCGGTCTGTTTGGAAAAAAGCCAGACCCTGCTCACATCGAAAAACTGCTAAAACAATTATCCCTCTGGGATAAAAAAGACTCAGCACTGATGATGCTGTCTGGTGGTATGAAACGGCGGGTTTTGATTGGCAAGGCGTTGTCGCACAGCCCGAAGGTTTTATTCCTTGACGAACCCACCGCAGGTGTCGATGTAGAGCTGCGAAAAGACATGTGGAAACTTGTCAGCGACCTCAGAGAATCCGGGGTTACCATTATTCTTACAACCCACTATATTGAAGAAGCAGAAGAAATTGCAGACCGGGTCGGCGTTATTAATAACGGAGAGCTACTGCTTGTCGAAGACAAGAACGCTTTAATGCAAAAGCTAGGCAGCAAGCAGCTTTCAATTGAATTGCGCGAGGCTATTTCATCAATACCAGAATCCCTGAACACGTATGAGTTGCAGCTTTCAGACAATGGAACCCAACTGATTTATAGCTATGACGTCAAAAGCGAGCGCACCGGGATCACCGCTCTGCTACAAGCAGTTAATAAAGCAGGACTGCAACTGAAAGATCTACATACTTCCCAGAGCTCACTGGAGGAAATATTCGTCAATTTGGTCAACGACCGACAGACCCCGCCGGATCCTTCCAAGGAAACACACCCAATGAAGGACGCTCTATGAACTGGCAAGCTATCAGCGTGATTTATAAAAGCGAGATGCTACGCACCAGAAACACGCTATTGCAAAGTATCGCATCACCAGTTATTTCCACCTGCTTGTACTTTGTGGTGTTTGGGTCAGCCATCGGCTCCCGCATTCAAACAGTCGGTGGTGTTGATGGTCAAGGCGGCGTTTCCTACGGTGTATTTATTGTGCCGGGATTAATGATGCTGTCACTACTTACACAAAGCATCTCAAATGCCTCTTTCGGCATATACTTTCCCAAATTCACCGGTACGATATACGAAATCTTATCAGCACCAATTTCATTCTTTGAAGTGATAATCGGCTATGTCGGTGCTGCTGCCACTAAATCGATAATAATCGGCACAATTATTCTTATTACTGCGAGTTTTTTTGTAGATCTTTCTATTGCTCACCCACTCTGGATGTTGGCCTTTTTTATCCTGACATGTGTCACGTTCTCACTCTTTGGTTTTATCATCGGCATGTGGGCTGATAGTTTTGAGAAGCTACAATTAATACCGTTACTTGTAATAACACCGCTGGTATTTCTGGGAGGCAGCTTCTACACAATTGACATGCTGCCACCACTTTGGCAAAAAATATCCCTGCTAAATCCAGTGTTGTATTTAATCAGCGGCTTCAGATGGAGCTTTTTTGAATTGTCTGATGTTAATCATGGCACCAGCCTGATTATGGTTCTTGCTTTCCTGTTTATCTGCCTTGGTATCGTCTGGTGGATGTTCAAATCCGGTTATAAGTTGCGTCAGTAATGAATGAACTGGTAAACGAAAAGATTCTCGACAAGCCAATTGATGCAGCAACGGTCATATTGCTACGAAACCACAAAGCCGGATTGCAGACTCTACTACTTTGCCGAGGTAACAGCCGTACGGTTATGAATAGCGCATGGGTTTTTCCCGGTGGCAAAGTAGACAAAGCAGATTTGAACCAGGCAGACTCTATCCAGAGTAAATTAGCTACCCCCGCTAAAGAACTACTCAACGAACCCAATCTGGGCAGTTCTCTAGCTGCCGCGCTGTTTGGAACAGCATGCCGGGAGACCCACGAGGAGACAGGCGTCCGCCTCGATCCGTCGCAGCTACAAACCTGGTCACGATGGGTTACCCCGAATGAGCCATCAATGATGAAAAAACGATTTGATGCACGTTTTTTTATCACCGCGCTGCCGGACGGTCAGACTGCTATACATGATGGAACTGAAGCCACAGACAGCCAGTGGATCACCGCCCGCAAAGCCCTGCAAAACTACAAAGATTTGAAGATCGTACTCGCACCGCCCCAGATTATGACTTTAAATGCACTTACAAAATTCAATGACGTAGAGGAATGTCTTGACCATGCTTCGCGAACCCTCGCATACAGCATCCAGCCACAAGTAATCAAAACTAATGATAGCCGCACTCTCCTCTACCCGGGAGATCCAGCGCATACTGAAGCCCATCAACAGATGCCTGGACCAACGAGATTAATCTGGCACAAAGATCATTTTGAACCGCCCGGGGGTTTCAGCTTTTAAACGACCAACAGAACACCGGACATCAGTTGAAAGCATGTACCACACAACATAGAATTTAAGAACTCTATTAACCTAACCGACAAATCAATGATTACTGCAGCAGAAGCTCTGGTACGACTAAAAGAAGGCAACAAACGATTCGTTGCAGATGAGACCGGCAGCGATAAATTGCGCAACAGCAGCAGACGGCCTGAATTAGTTGCGAAACAAGAACCGTTTGCAATAATTCTTGGCTGCTCAGACTCACGTGTACCAGCAGAGCTGGTCTTCGATCAAGGCCTAGGCGATCTATTTGTCATACGAGTAGCTGGCAATATCGTCGCGCCTTCACAGGTGGCTAGTGTCGAATATTGTGCAGAACAATTCAAGACACAGCTTGTCGTTGTTATGGGACATACAAACTGCGGCGCGATCAGCGCCACATTAAGTGAGCTTAATATTCCGGCTGATGAACGCTCAGAAAATCTGCATGCAATTGTCAACAGAATCCGCCCTTCAGTAGAAACCCTGCTTGAAACAGACCTGGTGAACAGACCAGATGAGTTACTAATCGCAGCGGTACGATCAAACGTCAGAGCGTGTGTTTCTCATTTGCAGCACGGCTCACGAGTACTGGAGCAATTAGCAGTCAGCAACGGCTTACAGATTGTCGGTGCAGAGTATTCACTGGAGACTGGTAAAGTAGAGTTTTTTGACAACGAACTGAACGTCGCCGCCGAGTGACGCCAATATAACAATATAAAATGGCCAGGTGAATATGGCCCTGTTTATACGGAATGGCTAAGACTGCCTGTGCAATATGACCCGGCAATATATTCTTGTGATTTAAAATGACCCGCAGTGCCGACACTTTTCGGCTTATCAATGTATTCGGTTCAAGCCGTTTGTAGTATTTGTCCGAAATTTGGTTGACACCGCGGATCCCGAATATCAAGCAAAATACTGTGCCATAAAATCAAATAGCCGTTTCGGCCAGCCCCACTCTACTATCATGCAAAACGCAACTAGTTGTTCTGGTAACTTTCTCAAATCTTTCGAGGACTGTAGGATTTCATCACACGTATGCCATTGCGAGCAGACCGCAGGCAACGTACTCTAATGTCGTCAAAGATCTAACATAATAATTGAGTGAACTACCATGCTTATTCTGGTCTCTCCTGCCAAAACACTGGATTTCGAAACTCCACCGCTGGTACCAGACAACACCCAGCCTCTGTTTCTGGACGATTCCCAGGAATTGATCGATCAGTTGAAAAAACTCTCTACCGCCAAAGTTGGCAAACTCATGAGTATCAGCGACAAGCTCGCCAAACTCAATGCGGAGCGGTTTAAAGAATGGAAGCAACCACTAAAACCAGACACCGCAAAGCAAAGCCTGTTTGCATTTCAGGGAGATGTGTATACCGGCCTTGATGCAGCCACTATGAAAAAGAACGACATAAAATTCGCGCAGAAACATCTACGAATTCTAAGCGGCTTGTACGGAGTCTTGCGACCACTTGACCTGATGCTCCCCTATCGTCTTGAGATGGGCACCAAATTCGTTAACAAGCGAGGGCAAAATCTCTATCACTTCTGGGGAGACAGTGTCACAGACGTTCTCAATGCAGAGCTCGATAACATGAAAAAACCGATTGTAGTCAATCTGGCTTCCAACGAGTATTTTAAAGTTGTCAATAAACACAAACTGACTGTCGATACCATTTCACCTGTATTCAAGGATAAGAAAAACGGTGAGTACAAATTAATATCATTCTTTGCCAAGAAAGCCCGCGGTATGATGTCACGCTACATAATAGATAACAGGATTGTTTCGCCTTCTGACCTTAAAGACTTCGATACTGCCGGTTATAAATACAATAAAAAAATGTCAACTGAGCTGGAACCTGTCTTTACTCGCGATAAAGCCGAATAATGCAAAACCCGATACTCAACCCGCCGCAAAAGCAGCATCAGCATGGAGATTACAGCCTTTCAGAAGTCAGTCTCGCAAATCGCAATAGCGGAACCTTGCTCGAAACGCTGCAACACGACATAACTCCCATTGGTGCTCACTATTTACTTAACCACTTTGATGTACCGTATGTTAGTAACGCATCAGACTGGCAAGTAACAATATGCGGACAGGTCGATCAACCGTTATCCAGAAGCCTTGAGGAAATAATAAGACACGCTACCCAAAACAGTCTGGCCAGAACTCATAGAGTGACACTCGAATGCGCTGGCAATGGCAGAGCTACACTGGAACCACGATGGCCAAGCCAGCCCTGGCAGGTTGAAGCGGTGGGAACCTCTGACTGGTTTGGCATGCCATTAAAATACCTGCTGCAAGAAACTCAACTTGCCTCCAGTGCAAAGGAAGTCGTCTTTTATGGCGCAGATAAAGGCGTAGACGCCGGTACTATTCATCACTTCGCACGCAGCCTTTCTCTAGCTGATGCTATGCATGATGACGTAATGCTTGTATGGCAAATGAATGACCAGGCGTTACTGCCGCAGCACGGCTTTCCATTACGGCTGATCGTACCCGGCTGGTACGGCATGGCGAGCGTCAAATGGCTAAACAAGATCGAAGTTATTGATCACGCCTTCACTGGCCATCAACAGACAGGCACTTATGTCTACAGAAAAGACAGAGGAGACAATGGCACGCCAGTGACTTCAATCAGAGTCAAGTCGTTGTTGGTGCCACCTGGAATACCGGACTGGAGTTCACGCAAGAGATTGGTAAAACCCGGAATCGTTCCATTAGTTGGCCGGGCATGGTCCGGCAACGGTGTACCGATTGTAAAGGTCGAATGGTATCGCGATAGCGAAGGGAGCGATGATCAATGGCACATAGCAACGCTCGAACCGTCAAAAAGCAAATATGCCTGGAGTAAATGGACTGCAAACTGGCACTCAACACCCGGAAAACATATCCTCTCTTGTCGCGCTACCGATGCTTGCGGTAACACACAACCGCTCACACCTGCGTGGGATATCGCAGGCTTTGGCAACAACGCCGTGCAACAAGTTGAAGTTTGGTGCGAAGCTTTTTGATGAATAAAAACGGCCATACCCTTTGAATACCAGCAACCAAATGAACGGCGCTGAAAGCCTTGTACACACCCTCATAGACAGCGGCGTTGAAGTTTGCTTCTCTAACCCGGGCACATCGGAAATGCATTTTGTTGCCGCACTGGACAAGGTGGCAGGTATGCGTTGCGTTCTCGGACTTTTTGAAGGTGTAGTCACCGGAGCTGCAGACGGTTACTACCGCATGACAGACAAGCCAGCAGCCACACTGCTACATCTGGGACCGGGCCTTGGCAATGGACTCGCCAACCTGCATAACGCCCGCAAAGCCAAAAGCGGCATTGTCAACATTGTTGGTGATCACGCAACCTATCACGTTGAATACGATGCACCACTAACCGCTGACGTTGAAGGCATAGCCAGACCGATTTCAGGCTGGGTAAAAACCAGTAAATCTGCAAAAGAAGTAGCACAGGACGGTGCGCAGGCAGTGGCTGCCGCCAACAAATATCCAGGACAAATCGCCACTCTTATTCTGCCTGCAAACACAGCATGGGAGCCATCCGTTGGTCCGGCAACTGCGATAGCAACGCCTGCAACACCCAAAGCACCGACCGATCGCATTGAAGCGATTGCAGATATCCTGAAAAGTGATGAACCAGCTGCGATTGTAATTACCGGATTCGCACTACGCGCAAAAGCACTGGAAACCGCCAGTAAAATTGCATCGGTCACCGGAGTGCATTTATACGGGCAAACTTCAAACGCCAGACTTGAAAGAGGTCGTGGCCGCGTGCCGCTAAAAACAATACCGTATCCGGTGGATGCCGCCGTAGATGTACTAAGCCCTTACAAACACATCATCAGTTTGTCTGCCAAACCCCCGGTAGCATTCTTCGCCTATCCGGATAAACCAAGTGGATTATACGCACCTGACTGCAGCACTCACGTACTTGCGCATGAATACGAGGATTGTGCCGCAGCGCTTGAAGAACTGGCAGAATGCCTGAATGCAAATGATGCAACACCGGTGATCCAAAATGCTTCAGTTGCAGCAATACCTGCAACTGATGAGTTAAACCCGACAACTATTGCCTCGACAGTTGCACATCTGTTACCCGAGAACGCGATCGTTATCGATGAATCAATAACTTGTGCACCGGCATTTTTTGATCAAACCAGCACAGCCGCACCACATGACTGGCTACAGATCTGTGGTGGATCCATTGGTGCCGGCTTTCCACTTGCTACCGGGGCTGCAGTCGCCTGTCCGGATAGAAAAGTCGTCGCTTTACAAGCAGACGGCAGTGGCATGTATACCTTACAGGCACTCTGGACACAGAGCCGGGAGAACCTTGATATAACGACAATACTGTTATCCAACAGCGCTTACGCAATACTTAAGCACGAACTAAAAAATGTCGGCGCTGTATCCGGCACGCAGGCGGGCACAGTTGCCCTTGACATGATGGAACTCAACAGACCAAACCTTGATTGGGTGGCACTTGCGAAAGGCATGGGTGTAGAGGCGGGTCGAGCGACGACTGTTTCAACACTTGCAACAGAAATTCAAAAAGGCCTGCAGTGTGAAGGCCCCTATCTTATTGAAGCGGTCTTCTAGCCCGGTTTATTCATCAGGCGACCAGTAAACATTGGCGAAATGCTATGAATACACTTCCAAACCGCTTTATTAGCACCTTTTACAAAATAGCAGTGTGTCTATTCGACGCCAGAAGAAAATCTGGAAGCCGAATCCTCATGAATTATCCAAGCTAGAGTTCCAAAAAAAATGAATAGTAATCTACCTGGCGTTTCATCATTCACAGATCGAATCAGCGGGGATGGCGCAGAAGCCTGGGACATACACCTGAAAGCCAGTGAGGCACTGGAGCGCGGCGAGGACGTTATCCTTCTCAGCATTGGTGACCCTGACTTCCCGACACCCGACGCTATAGTTAACCGAGCTGTCGAGGCACTGCGAGCAGGTGATACACATTATGCCGCAACCGCCGGACGGACCACTCTACGTCAGGCAATAGCGGATGATTTTCAACAACGAAGCGAGTTGCCAACTCATTATGACAATGTAGTCGTCTTTGCCGGAACACAAAACGCATTGTTTGCAACGAGCATGGTTTTATTGGAATACGGCGATGAGGTAATCGCACTTGATCCGATGTACGTCAGTTATGAGGCTTCATTGCAACTTGGCGGTGCAAAACTGATCTGTGTGCCGCAACCAGCCGAAAACGCCTTCAGGCCAGACATGAATCTGATAACAGCCGCGATCACACCCGCAACTAAGGCCATCGTCATCACAACACCGAATAATCCAACAGGAGTTGCCCTCACAAAAAGCGAGTTGCAATCCATCGCAGATCTGGCCATTAAACATAATCTTTGGGTAATCACTGATGAAATTTATACCGACATTGTTTTTGAGACAGAACATTTTACGATAGCTGCCCTGCCCGGAATGGCCGAGCGTACCATTACCATAAACGGTCTGTCTAAATCACACGCCATGACTGGCTGGCGAGTCGGCTGGACGATAGCGCCAAAACGCCTGACGCCTCATTTTGAGAATCTGACCCTGTGTATGCTGTACGGCATCCCAGGCTTTGTACAAGAGGCGGCAACCCATGCGCTAAAAGAACAACGGCACGCCAGCATTGAGATGCGTGACATCTATAAACGCAGGCGTGATCTAGTCTGCTCAGAGCTTGCCAATGCCGAGAAACTTACCGTCTTAAAACCACAAGCGGCAATGTATGTGATGGTAGACGTTCGTGCCTACGGGCTATCCAGCGGTGATTTCTGTCGCGAACTCTATGCAGCTACCGGTGTTTCTGTTCTGGATGCTGGTGCGTTTGGCAATAGTGCCAAAGGCTGGATTAGAATCTCCTACACACTCGATGAGGGCACACTGCGAGACGGTTGTCGAAGAATCATCCATTTTCTGCAGCAGATTCACGGCTAGATTCTGGTATTAGGTTGCACTTTGATAAAGTTATCTCGCGATCCTTGCAGCAAGCCTTCTTGGCACAGGCTTTTTTCATTAACAGATCGCCTGTCGGATGCTGCTTAGTAGTCTGGGTATACAACTACTGCTGATAACCGGCGTCGGTAGATCACAACAAGACTGTCAAAGGCCTGTCAGAGGGTAGAAAAATGCCGTATCAAATCCAGTCAACCAAACATCCTGCACGTCGACCAGATAAATCGTACCAGCTTTAGTCACAAGCTCACACGCTTCAGTCAAACAACTACTAATCAGATCACAGTTTCGACAAGATTCAACATGCTATGCAGAGCTCAACTACACCAGAATTGTAAGCGCTACAAGGGCATATATTATGCACCTTCATAGATGAAATTCAGCACTGTCGTAAAGGACTGCAATTATTAGCCAGCAATCCTGATTTATTTTTTAAAGATGCTGTTTTTATCACTGGGATGTTACAGTGCCAAAACGCTCAAAAGCCAATTTGTCTCCGGCCGGTCACAAGACCAACAGGAAACATAGAACTGCAGTGCTGGAATCGCTTGAGCAGAGAGTTCTCTTCTCAGCCGATATCGGTACGCATCATATGTTCGTGTACCAGCCAGACAATGAACTACATCTTGCAAGCTCCATTACTGTGGCCGCATCTGATAATGATTCGCTGCCACCCTCGCTGCTTACAGCGAATTCACTATCGGCCCTGCCATCTACTTTCGGTGAAATCACAACACCTATAGCCTTCGATGACGCAACCATAGATTCATGGCAAGGCGCACTTGCACCAGCCTCCTCAGCTGATATCACAAACAGCATTGGAGGCGGTTTGAGCCTGAACCAGGACGGTGGCAATGACGCATACCTCAAACCAGAAAACAGTACATTGCTTTTTTCAGGCTTGCAGCAGCTTACCTTTGAAATTCAAATTAGCTCTAACGAGCTACAAAGTGGTGATTCATTCGCTCACTATCGCACAGCGACCACTGATGGATTTAAACTTGAACTGGCAGGCACAGACTTTATCCTGACTATAAACAACACCACAACCACTGCAGCAAGCATAGATTATGTCGCTGCATTAAATGACGGCGAGCAGCATAGTGTAACCACTACCTGGGATAGCACGACTGGTGAGTGGCAGGTATTTATCGATGGCGAACTGGTTGACAACGGGACTGGCTCTTCAACTACAGCAATATCAAATGCAGCCGGTGTACTGGTACTTGGTCAATCGCAAGGTGCACAGGAAGGTAATTTTGATCAAACTCAATCACTCAGTGCGACGCTGCATGAGGCGAGAATATTCAGTACTGTTCGCAGTGAATTTGAAATAGGATCCTCTCACTTAAGCTCCATCCCCTGGAGCGAAACCGATCTAATCGCTAACTGGACATTCGACCATTTTTCATCAAACGGTGTTATTAATGACAGTGTTGCCGGTAATAACCTGCATGCACTGCATGTCACTGAACCGGGATTCACCACGAGCGACACATCTCTAAAGCTGCGTGTCACAGAAAACACGCCAACCGGAACAGTAATTGGCACGGTAGCCGGAATAGATACGAATCGCGAAGCACAGATCAACGCAATCGTTGCATCAAGCGCAGATATCTATCATAGCGCTGAAACAGGATCATTTTATCAGGTTATCCACACTCCACAACTGCACATGGATGCTGTCGCAACCGCACAGACTATCCCATTGAATGGCGCTTACGGCCAATTATTGTCAATAAACTCTGCGACAGAAAATTCAACTGTTGTTGACATCATGAGCGATGCCGGCGTGTCTCAGACACACCTGAACGCTACGGACACTGACGTTGAGGGTGACTGGAGATGGAGAGACAGTGGGAGCCTGTTCTGGAAAAACAGCAGTGACCATAATATTCCGGAAGATGGTGCTTACAGCAACTGGAGCACCACCAACCCGAATAACGTCAACGATCAGGACGTGGCAAAGATATTTGCATCAGATGGTCTTTGGGATGATGTGAAAGACTCCGCCACATTCAAATGGATAATCAAATACGATGCCGATTCGGTTTTGAGCAGTAACGGTACATTCGGTAACCATCAACTCACTTATGCTATCGGTTCCCAGTCTGTTGCAAACACGTTTACGATAGACCCTCTCAGTGGTGAAATAAGCGTTGCAAATGGAGCTAACCTCAACTTCGAAATTCTGCCACTACACTCAATTCAGGTCGAAATAACTGATCCCGATGGTAACTCGGTAAGTCAGCAACTCGATATTGCAATCACAGATGCAGCGGAATCCGATCAAGCCCCGACTAATCTATCAAATGGCATCCAGATAAACTCTGATGGTGGCAATGACACCTATCTACAAGCCGCCAATGGCAGTCAGATTCTAGGTGGATTGGATGAGCTGACGATCGAGTTCATCCTGCAGCTGGAAGCGCCACCAAACAACACAGCACAAACACTATTATCTTATGCTACAGCCGCAGAGAACAAAGAAGTACTGCTACAAGTTAGCCCAGCTGGCAACATTGAATTCACTGTCAACGAAAACACCCTGACGACCATCGACAGTTTCCCCGAGCTTTATGACGGGCGGCTCCACACAGTCTCTGCTACCTGGAGCTCTAACAACGGTGTTGCTTTTCTATATTTCGACGGCATCCTGGTGGCGACGGATACAGGTATTGCAAGTGGAAGTGTATTAGAGACCAACGGTTCTCTGGTGATTGGCAATAGCCAGACAAGTCCGGGCAATGGTTTTTCATTTGACCAGGCGATGCATGCCACTTTGCATGACATTCGCATCTGGGATCACGCAAGAACAGATTCAGAAATTTCGCTCAACAGCTACTCAAAATATTTGACTGCCTCAGGGCTAATCGCAAACTGGCAAATGCATAGCATAAACAGCCAGGGAGAAATAACCGACGAGATCAATGCTGAAATACTATCGATAAATCACTCAGTCGGCAGCGGTTTCATAAGCAGTAACGTGATCGAACGTCTAACTATTAAGGAAAAAAGTGCAGCAGGAAGTACAGTAGGTTTTGTCTTGCCAACCGATCAACTACTGTTTCAGGATGTTCTAACAGATGGCAAGCTGCTAAATGAGAATCCGCTACCAACCAGCACCATTACCGTTTACGCAGGTGATTCTGTTGGTGACTGGAATGTAGCAGACGGATCAGTTGATTTTGCTTCACCAACAATAATTGCCGGCCCAAATGGCAGTCATGCAATCGAGTTGAGTGGCGATGATGCGGGAACCATCATCAGCACTTCATTTAATACTGTACCCGGGCAATCGTATACAGCATCCTTTGCCGCCAACGCCAATTTTGCACTAGCGGATACCAAGTACAAGGATTTTATCGTAAGTGCTGCAGGTCAATCGCAGCAATACAGCATTGAGCATATCGGAACAAACTGGATTAACGAACACTGGGAGCGGCTTTCTTTTGTGTTTACCGCACAAGGGAACACTGCCGAACTATCACTACAGTCTCTTGACAGCAGTCCGTTCGGGCCATACATCGCCGACATATCAGTGACAGAAATTCCCGAAGCAGTGAATGGTATCTTGTCCACAACGCCGGATCTCACTTACAACCCAAACACTGGGAAGTTCTATAAATTTGTAGATACCCCTGTCCGAAATGATATTGCACTTAGCGCGGCAAGAGCCGAACTGGTCAACGGCGTAAGCGGTCAGCTATTTACCGTCAGGTCGCAACTTGAAAATGAACTGGCCAGGCAGTACGCGCAGCAAAGTGGTAATCAAATCTGGCTCGGTGCAACAAGAACAGACACCTCGGGCACGTGGAACTGGCTGTCTGGCACCGACACGGCCGATCCGTTCTGGACCGG
The DNA here is from genome assembly GCA_938020525.1 of uncultured Granulosicoccaceae bacterium. GTDB lineage: Bacteria > Pseudomonadota > Gammaproteobacteria > Granulosicoccales > Granulosicoccaceae. The sequence continues at coordinate 41,536 of CALIHW010000104.1, forward strand.
AGGGCGAAACGGTAGTGCCACTAGCACCAGCTATGCATCACACATGGGTCTTTCGGAGCAACCTGCAGAGGACTATATACGTTTGGCTGCAAACGGTGACTGGTATGACGCCAGCAACAATGGCCCATATAGCTACATTATAGAGTGGGACGCCGAAGCGGTAGTTGGCAACTACACCTACACGATGACGGATCTGTCCGAAAATTTCATCATTGATTCGAATACTGGCGAAATCACTGCAGCCACCACAAATACCCTGGACTTTGAAACCGCTCAGTCGCACACAGTCTCTATCACTGTTACCGACTCTAACGCCAACACTTACAGTAAATCGGTGATGATAGATGTGATTGATGTCAGTTCCGAGCTCAGCCTCGACCTACCAGCACTGCAAACCACGCCGGAAGACACATCACTGCTTTTCAATACCGCCAACGGCAATTCAATACGGGTCGACGATGACTATGGTGCCGACACTCTGCTGCAGACTACATTATCAGTGACCGATGGCGTACTACAACTTCCTCCATCACCGGGGATAATGTTTATTGATTCAAACGGCGCTGCAACAACAAGCTCAGCGGCAAATATTCTTACTATTAGCGGCACAGAGACTAACACAAACAACGCACTGCAGAATCTTGTATATACGCCTGACCCTGCATTTAACGGTACGGACAATCTGGCCATAAATACCACCACGGATGTGAACCTTGAAGCACACTACAGCTTCAACGACTCTACTGCCAATGACAACAGCTATGGCAATATTCGCAATGGCACCTATATAGGCGGCGCCAATACATCAATTGATTCTACTCGTGGCACTGTACTGGAGCTAACAGGCTCAGGCGATAGCGTTGTAGTCGCCTCAAACTTCGGCTCACCCGCCTCCATATCACTGGGTGGCTGGGTTAACTACTCAGGCACTGGTCAAGCAGACTTTATCTCTCTCGATGACCGACTTACCATTTCACTAGACGATGCCATACACAATGGCGTCACTGCCAGATTCAAAACGCTCGGCAACAACACAGTAGAACTGCATACTGATACTGTCCTCACAGGAATCGGCTGGCATCATATATTCTATGTGCACGACTCTTTAAACGGCATACATGCACTGTATATAGATGGAGAAAAAGCAGCAACGGCAACCATACCTGCACCGATTGATTACACTGGAATAAACAACACCTACCTCGGTACTAGCCAGGCCACCGGCCCGGTTACCAGCCCAGCTACCAACGATAACGACTTTATTGGTCAGATGGACGATATCCGGGTGTACTCAAGATCTGTATCGCAGGATGAAATTGTCGGCATCATCAACGGTGAAAATCAGATCGCCGGATTAATCCCGATCAATATCACAGCAGTCAATGACGCACCCTACTTTACGACAACTCCACCTGTAATCAATCCAGCGGCAACGATCCCTGTCGTGGGGCAGACCAATGAAGAGAACCGTCTGACGGGGCTCTTCGTTGAAACAGTAGATATCGACAGTGGTACCAACTCTGTACTTACGACAATAAATGTCAATAATGGAATCATCAGCGTTGTAAACCTGACCGGTACTATCGTCTCAGGCGCCAACAGTTCTGCTGATCTGGTTTTCACAGGCACAATAAACGATATCAACACATCGCTGAGTAATATAACCTTCACGCCTGACGCGGAATTCAATGGTCTTGCCACAATCACCATTGATATCAATGATCAGGGCAATACCGGCTCAGGCGGGGCTCTGAGTGTTTCTGAAACACTTAATATCCAGGTGAATCCGGTAAATGATCCACCACTGCTTCAGTCACCTGAATCTACAGTAGTCACGTTTACCGAGAACAGCACCCCTGTTCCGGTTAGCTCGTTATTATCAATCACTGATCCGGACAACCTTCAACTGCAGTCAGCCACTGTTAGCATTATTTCTGGCTACATTGCCAATGAAGATGAACTATCGATCTCCTCGCAGCCAAATATTGTCAGCACCTTTGATAACACGACAGGCATATTGACTCTCAGCGGGCTCGCATCAATTACAGAATACGAAAACGCTCTGCGCGACATCACGTATCGCAATATCTCGGAAAATCCAACAATCAACAACAAGCAACTCAGCTTTAACATCAACGATGGCAATGTTTTCAGCGACAGCTGGCTGAGGCAATTGAACGTAGTAACTGTGAATGATGCACCCAGCCTATCCGGGATCACTACAACATCGCTGAATTACACCGAGAATGACGGAATACAAATTGTCAGTCCATCTATAGCGATTACAGATGCAGATGATACCAATATTAATTCCGCCACAGCTGAGATTATAAATAACCACGCGGGAGTGGAAGACTTGTTGTCCTTTACTCCGCAAGCTGGCATCAATGGTGTTTTCGATTCTATTAACGGAAAATTAACTTTCACCGGCAGTGCCTCTCTGAATGACTATCAAACCCTATTACGCTCTGTTACATATCAAAACCAGAGCGAAGACCCGGATACTTTAACGAGAGTTCTTGGCTATACCGTCAATGACGGTCAATCTATCAGCAACACCGCAATTCGAAATATTTCTATTACACCAGAAAATGACCCACCGATTCTAAACAGTATAGAAACGGACGCACTGACCTTTACAGAGAACGACAACGCAAAAACAGTAAGCTCATCACTTGAACTAACTGACGAAGACAACCAGACACTGGTATCGGCAGTAGTTCGAATTAGTACTAACTATGTCGATGGGCAGGATAAACTTCAGTTTAGTAGCCAGTCAGGTATAAGCGGTATATTCAATTCAAACACCGGAACTCTAAGTCTCTCCGGAGTTGCAACAGTCTCAGAATATCAAACGGCTCTTCGATCGATCAGATACCTGAATGTCAGCGACAACCCCGACACATCAACGAGAGAGCTTACAATTACCGTTTCTGACGGCGCAGCCACCGGCAACCAGCAAATGCGTGAACTAACAGTAGTCGCTGTTAATGATGCCCCGGATATATCGTCAGTAGAAGCAGCTTCACTTGTCTATATCGAGAACGACCCAGCCACACCGATATCTTCGAATATAAAAATCGACGATGTAGACCACACACAACTGAGTTCCGCCACAGTCTCAATCATCTCAAACCTTGATGAGTCTCAGGACATTCTCTCACTCGCCATACCGTCTCCTAGCAACATAAGTGGTAGTTACAATGCATCTGCTGGCGTACTGAGTCTGACGGGTAATGCCGCTATTTCTGAGTACCAGTCAGTGTTGCGCTCTGTTAGTTACCAAAATACGAGCAATGATCCTGATACTCAGTCAAGAACTGTAGAGTTTAAAATATCCGATGAAAACACAGACAGCAACACAGACAGCAACACCGGCACCCGGAATATCGATTTAACCCCTGTGAATGATGCGCCTACTCTAACCAGTGCGGTGACTACACCACTCGCCTATCCAGAAAACGCCGGTGCAATCCCGGTGAACGCAGCGATAGCAATCCTCGATCCGGATGACACACTTATAGATTCGGCTACTATTCAAATCAGCAGCAACTATAACGCAAATGAAGACATTCTTTCTATGGACTCAACGCCGGGTATCACCAGCGTCTATGATTCGATCAGCGGCACCCTGAGTCTAGTGGGTACCGCTACCATGCAGGACTATCAATCAGCACTTCAGTCAGTCAGTTATAGCAACAGTAATCAAAACCCAGATACCGCTACGCGCACTATTATATTCAGCGTCTCTGACGGTCAACTGACAAGTAATATGGTCCCTCAGGAAATTGAAATTCAGCCTGACAACAATGCACCTGCGATTGCCAACGTAGAAACTACCCCAGTTATCTATACCGAGAACAACCCACTGACATCTCTAACCTCGTCACTATCACTGGGTGACGCAGATAACACCCACCTACAGTCAGCAATAATTAGCATCAATGCCGGATTCGATTCCTCTGAAGATATTCTGAATATGCCCGCTCAACCAGGAATCACATCTACATTCAACAGCAGTACAGGCCAACTACTGCTAAGCGGAGACGCAACACTCGCCGAGTATGAAACTGCCATCAGATTGGTATCTTATACGAACAACAGCGAAAACCCCGGCACACAATCACGATCTATTACGTTTACAGTCACAGACGGACAACACACTAGCAACACTGCAACAAGAGCTCTAGAAATTATCCCTGTTAATGATTCGCCAACAATCGATCTGGGTGGAGCAAACGCGCCAATCCACATCGAAAGCACAGCCGGTACTATTGTATCTCCCGCACTAACTGTATATGACCTGGACAACACCAGCCTTCAATCTGCAACCGTTATTATAGGCAATAACTATAATCCAGCCGAAGATCAACTGGAATATATCAACCAATCCGGTATTGTCGGTGTTTTCGCCAATGGCGTGTTGTCTCTTTCTGGCAATGCCACCGTTGCTCAATACCAGCAAGCTCTGAGAACAGTCAGCTATCTAAACAATAGCGATGCGCCAGACGCTTCAACAAGAGAAATTTCATTTAGCGTAAACGACGGTCAAAGCAATAGTGTTATCCAAACCATTGAAGTGGAAGTAGAAACTTCAAACGATGCTCCGGAGCTCACAAATACGGAGACAGCTTCACAGCTCTATATTGAAGGTGCCACACCAGTGCCGGTGACCTCAGGCATCACCCTGAATGATCTCGACAATACAAACCTCACCGCCGCGGTTATATCTGTAGTGAATGCTTCTCCCACAGATGACAGGCTTCTCTTTAACGATCAAAGCGGAATAACCGGAACCTACGATGTTAACAACGGCCAGCTACAACTCAGTGGAACAGCAAGCCTAGCTGACTATGACGCTGCGATAAGGTCAGTTACCTACCAAAACCTATCTGAACATCCGATGGCAGGCACAAGAAACGTTGAAGTGACTGTTTTTGATGGCACAGACACCAGCAATAGTGTCACACGAGATCTCACCGTAATGCCTGTCAACGACGCTCCCATTGCATCTGATATTGAATTGACGCCAGTGTATTTCATCGAAAATTCTACTGCAGTTGCAATCACAGACACAATCAAATTAAGCGATCCGGATCATAGTTTGGTGAGCTCAGCACAAATCAGCATCTCTGCAAGCTTCGCTTCAGCAGAGGATCAATTATTATTCAACGATCAATCCGGAATAACAGGCAACTACAACGAGGCTACCGGCGAACTAAGTCTCTCAGGAACCGCAACACTTATTCAATATCAGGACGCAATCCAATCGGTCCGCTACCTGAACATCAGTGAAGATCCCTCAACCTCTTCCCGAACAGTCAGCATTACAATTAGCGATGGCCAACTGAACAGTGAGACTACCACGCGCGCCATTTCAATACATGAAATTAATGATCAACCTGTACTGTCCGACCCTGGGAATTCAGATTTGTCATTTCTGGAGAACACAGGCGCAATCGAAATTCTACAAACACTACATATTAGCGATTCAGACAATGCAACCCTCCTGTCAGCCACGGTTTCTATTTCACCTAGTTTGACTGAAGATCAGTTACTCTTTGAGGATCAATCCGGAATAAGTGGAAGATATAGCAACGCTGGCAGTATTCTATCTCTCAGTGGAGCGGCATCAGTTATTCAGTATGAAAATGCTTTGCAATCGATCACTTATACAAACCACAGCGACGCACCATCAGATGTAGTACGTATTTTGTCAGTTAACGTAGATGACGGCATAAGTAGCAGCAATGTCGCATCCAAATCTCTCACCGTTATCCCGGTTAGTGACACCCCGGAGGGAGGCGATAGCATAATCAGCATCGCCGAAGATTCAGATTATGTTTTCCATTCGGCCAATTTTGGTTTTAAAGATCTTAAAGACGGCGATGCGTTTAGCAGCATCGTGATTACCACATCACCAAAGAACGGCACACTACTGCTCTACGGAGTCATCCAACCGCCTGATTCAATAATCAGCATCGCTGATATATCGACTGGAAAATTCACTTTCAGGGCAAACCCCAATAGCACTGATACAAGCAATTTTGGATTCCTGGTTCAGGACAGTGGCAACACCCTTAATGGAGGTGCATTCACCGATCCAACCGAGAACTTCATCGCTATAGAATTAACTTCAATCAATGATGCACCGAATTTAATCAACAATGGAATCACAGTTGATGAAGGCAGTACAATTGCAATCGATACAGACTCACTTACCGCCACAGATATCGAAAGCAATAGCGCTCAACTTGGCTTTACTCTACTACGAGTTCCAGAGCATGGAGTACTGAACCTGAATGGAAGCGCACTAGGCATTGACGACACTTTCACCCTGGCGCAAATAGAATCAAATGACATCACTTACATACATAACGGATCCGAGACAGAGGCTGATTATTTCGAGATAGCGCTGCAGGACGGAGATAGCAGCCTACCCGTATTCGGGAGATTCAATATAACCATCAATGAGAGTATTGATCCGACCCCTGTAGCCGCCGATGATAACTTTACAGTTCTATCTGGTTCAACACTAGATACCAGCGACTCACTGACATCCATTCTTGATAATGACCTGACGATAGAGAGCGATATTTCACTGTCAATTGTAACCGCACCGAAGCACGGTACATTGGTATTCAACCCTGACGGTACGTTTATATATCATCACGATGAAAACAGCACAGCTACAGCGGATGAGTTTACCTACCGGCTTACCAATCAGGATAACGTGTCTGCAATTGCCACCGTTTCAATCTCAGTCGAACCGCAACCGCAACCAGAGTTAGTAACAGCGCCTGAACCTGCTATAGCTCCGGTGATTGAGAAGATTCCTCAATCAAACATTTTGTCGATTGCGCCAGCATCTGTAAACACGATACCAATCACTGGTGGGACAGCTCAGATCATTAGCGCAACCGAATTTGAAGCAGTAGAACCGGACTCGATACAGCTATCCACCCAAAACCCGCCAGCGGACTCTGGACTCGAGACCATAGAAGGCTTCGATAGAGCAGCGGCTATTAACCTGGCAAGCGACAACAAGGCTCAACTGCCAATAGCACGATTCTCACTTGAGGCACTCACAACAATTCAGCACAACAAACATGAGAAAATAACGGTTAGCTCCCATATTGATTCTTCGACCACCAATGTACTCAACGTATCAATAAATGTAAGCTCAACACCATTGCAAGTGATCGATAACGAGAATTTTTCCCGATCACTAAGCAACCTGGCCGACGATCTGCAGAAAGCCAGTGATCAGGAAAAAATGCGCCATGATGTAAATACTGATGCGTTATTTGGCGTTTCATTTAGTTTAACCGCCGCCTTCATTGGCTGGACTCTGCGCGGTGGCGCACTACTGGGGAGCATGTTGGCATTGCAACCCTTATGGGCAAGTGCTGACCCTATAAAAGCGGCCAGTAAAATTCGCGACAACGACTCGACAAAAGAAGACTCAAAGCTGGAGGAAATATTTGACTAGTGGTCGTCCCAAATGGTACTCGAATACATTTCTTGGCTACATTCGCCCCGGCTGTGTTGAAACAGTTTGAAATAACTCCATCATACGTAACGAAAATGATGGATATCAAAGCAACACCAGCACGCTTTAGCAGTGGCCGTGGTTCTACCGCGCAGTCCCCAGAGCCTTTAATCAAAATATCTCTTCACGCAGTCGCCTCGATAACTCTGCACCCTCAATAATTCCGTAACGGGTGTACAAAGCATCAGCTTTTTGCAGTGATTGAATCGCGTCGGTCATGCTCACATTTGATCGATATAACTCTACCAGCACATCAGGTTGCCGACGATAGCGGGCGCGGCTCGATACTTTAGCAAGTGAATTCTCGGCCTTTTGTCTAAAGCGCCAGGCCTGCAAAGCATCTCCACGCGAGGATAACTGATTATATAGCTGTGCATAATCACGGGCCTCACCAATAGCTTGCACACTCGCCTCGTACTCCTGATAGTGGCTACGTATTTGACTGGACAGTTCCTTAGAATCCACCCTGGAAAGCCCTCCCGCTATCATTTTTTCCAATAGCTTATTGGCAGCGTTAAGATTACCCGATGTAGCATGTAGTTTTATTGCTTCCCTGCCCGCAGTTTCTGCCTCAGCTACATTGGAGCTTGCTCTATAGCTGCTGAAGAGCGTTTCATATGCGCTTGCTGCCGCCCCGTATCTGTGCAACCTAAGATTTGTTTGTACAATCTCTTTCAGCTGACCTTCGGCTTGCTGGAATTGTCCGTTACTGACCTTCCATCGGGATATTAGTAGTTGGTCGTAGGCATCTGAAGTTTGTCTGGCTCTTTTTCTGGTGTACAAATGAAGACGCCCGATCTGTACATGAATACCAGCAACGCTAACTCCATCACCCAGCTCTTCATACAGTTCAAGAGCCTCTGACAGATACACCTCAGCCATTCCCAGCTCACCCTGCTGCAGCGCCAACTCTCCGAGCTCACCAAGATTAAATGCAAGACCTGCATTATCCAAAGCACCCGCAGCTTCTACCGCACGATTTAGCAATTCGTTCTTAGCTAGCGTGAACTCACCGGCAGCGCTGTAGGATTCTATCTTTGGCGACAATGATGGTTTAGTGGCAGATATTACTTCATCGATTTTTGCCGAAATAGAGAACGGTGATATCGAGGTTGCGGATTGAGGGACACGTTGCACCAGGTCACTTTTGCTAATCACGAACTGCTGAGCCAGATAGAGCAGTCCAATACTGCTGACAACAATGCCGGCTGACTTAAGCCGCCTGCCCAACCAGCGTTTACGCGCTTTCCATCCATCACTGCCCATGTTGTCCTCCAGTGAGCGAAAACAATGCCCTGCCTGAATCCCTAGACTAGCAGATCACGGTAAAGCCAACAAAGAACGGGCCAGCAGCCGCACAGCTACTGGTTTAGTGTGATGCCTCAAGGCGACTAGCCAGCCAGGCTGATGGCCTCGGCGATTGCATCTGTCTTCTGAGCTGGCGCCATAATGTGCACACCGGCAAGCCCGGGAATTTCTCGATACTGCTGAATTAACTCCGAACAAAGTTTTCTGCCTTCAGCTTTCGCATCACTGGCTTGCTCGAGACGTTTGATCGTATGCTCCGGTATGGTTACGCCATAAAGGTTGTCATTCATCCAGCGCGCTGATTTAGCCGATAGTATTGGACCGATACCCATCAGCACCCCAAGCTTTTCAGTAATACCTTCATCTTTCAACCTACTGATATAACGTCTGGCAACTTCAGGCTCAAAGCAAAACTGTGTTTGCGCAAACTGAGCACCGCTTTCGATCTTTGCAAGCAGTCCTTCAGGTTTCCAGTCTGCCGGTGGATCTATTGGCATATCTGCAGCCCCCACGAAAAACGGTGGTGGCTCACTGACCGACTTACCCGATGGCAGCATGCCGTCTTTTCGGAGCGCAGTCGCAACTTGCATTATTTGTCGTGAGTCGAAATCAAATACTGGCTTAGCTTCTGGTTGATCTCCTTTCGCAGGATCATCACCCATCAACATTAAAAGGTTATAGCATCCATGCGCTGCAGCACCGAGAAGATCTGCGGTTAATGCAATTCTATTCCGGTCACGACAAGTGATCTGTAACACAGGCTCATGACCATCCGCGGCGAGCAGTGCAGCTGCCGCAAAGCTGCTCATAGTAGTTGAGGCGCCAGCGCCATCAGTTACATTAACTCCGTCCACAATACCGCGCAGCACAGATGCCTCTTCCAACAATTGCTTGCGAGTGGCTGAAATTGGTGGAACTATCTCTGCAGTAATCGCAAAGTCGCTATTTTTTATTTTGTCACTGAGTTGCGTCATCCTGTACCTCGCCTTCGCGGCTACGTTCACTTGAGTTTTTATCAGCTTACAATTTGCAGCTGTTTTGTTATTGTAACCAGACGACTGTTCAATACTTTACAGTGCCTGTTTTCGTTGATTTCCACTCCAGAGCCGATACCGCGTGAGTTACAAGAAAAGACCAATCTACGACGCTGAACACGACCTCCTACGTGATGAATTACGTCGCTTCCTGGAGCAGCACGCCGTCCCCCATCTCGATCAATGGGAAGCTGATGGGCATGCTGCCAGATCGTTCTGGAACCAGCTCGGCGAATTTGGTGCTCTGTCTGCAATGATTCCTTCAGAGTATGGAGGGACCGGTGCAGATATGCGAATGGCATCAGTTATCTATGAAGAGATAGGACGCTGTGGTGTCGCCGGCGCCGGCGGTATCGGCGTGCATGACATCGTTGCTTATTACCTGCAGCACCACGCAAGTGAAGAATTAAAGCAAATATGGTTACCTAAAGCTGTCAGTGGTAATGCATTGTTTGCTGTAGCCATGACTGAGCCCGGCGCTGGATCTGACCTGCGCGGCATAAAAACCAGCGCTGAGTTATCCGGTGATCACTACAC
>CALIHW010000105.1 GCA_938020525.1 uncultured Granulosicoccaceae bacterium
GCTGTTCAGCTAGGGGTTCCTGTTATCAAGGCTCCCAGAGGACTTTCACCTCCAAGTCACTTCGTGGTTCGCTTTCACTTACCACTTATAAACGCCAACCATGGCGCTTCGCGCCATGCTCGGCGCACCAATAAAAAAGGCAGCCAATGGCTGCCTTCTATGTTTCTTGAATCTAACCAAAGTAATCAGAAGATCAAAGCACTACTAACCATTAGCTGCTTTTTTAGTTGATGATGCACCGCCTAAGTCAAGACTTAACAGGTACTGTCTAAATTCTTCACCCACTTCTTCGTGCGCAAGTGCAAACTCGACCTGCGCTTGCAGATAACCATGCTTGCTACCGCAATCAAAACGCTTACCTTCAAAGCTATAAGCCAATACACGTTGCGAATCGAGTAATCTTGCAATTGCATCAGTCAACTGATATTCGCCACCAGCACCACGTTCCTGAGTTTCAAGAAGATCAAAAATCTTACCCGGAAGAACATATCGACCAACAACTGCAAGATTAGAAGGTGCCTCTGCCTGGGATGGCTTTTCAACCATTCCACCCACATCGTAAGTGCGATCACCGGAAAGTTTTGCATCTACAACACCGTACTGATGAACGTCTTCCATCGGTACTTCCTGCACACCAAGCACTGGACACTTGTGATACTCGAAAACATCAACCATTTGACTGAGGACAGGTTTCTTATCTGAGCACAACAAATCATCAGCAAGCAAAACAGCAAACGGTTCATCACCAACAACCGGCTTTGCGCAAAGTACAGCGTGCCCGAGACCCAGTGCTTCAGACTGGCGAATAAATACGCAATTAACCTCCGGTGGGAGAATTTCACGCACTACTTTAAGCATTTTTTCTTTATTGCGCTCTTCAAGTTCACGCTCAAGCTCGTAGGCAGTGTCAAAGTGGTCTTCAATGGAACGCTTGTTTCGACCGGTGACAAAAATCAGTGTTTCAATACCTGCAGCCACTGCTTCTTCAGCGGCGTATTGAATCAAAGGCTTGTCAACAACTGGCAACATTTCCTTCGGATTAGCTTTGGTAGCGGGAAGAAATCGCGTGCCCATCCCGGCAACTGGAAAAACTGCCTTCTTAATTGATTTCATATTTTTCATCTTATCTATAGCTACAGCTCCACAACTGAATTGTCTCAATTGCTGCCCGGATTTAATTCCTTAACATGTGAGTAAACACATGGTTCATGCCAGAATAGTGTTAAGCAAAGCATGGTTCTGGCTGCTGCAAACACCACTTCAACCTTGCGTTCACATGAGTTGTACTGTACATCAGCAGTCAAAAGCTGGTAAGCCTTTGCCCACACAAGTTTTCAATTGAGCTTAAGTATTGTTAGTGTGACGGGCTCGACACTGAGAAATTGTAAATTTCCATCAATGTGTTGATAGATCCTCGACAATTTTTCGCACATTACGCTCGGTGGTCGCGTCAATCCAGTGCCTTTGGCCACGAATTCCACACAGTGGCTCGTATGGGATTGTTCCTGCCAATGCTGCAATTTCATCAACTGGCAACTGGCTGTGACCCCACAGCGTCACAGGATAGTCAATCGGCGGGGGCACTGTCAGGGATGAGATATCTACAATCATCGAATCCATCGAGATTTGCCCGACAATCGGGCAACGCTGATTACCCAACATCACAGCGGTACCATCCGGCACAGACCGAGGATAACCGTCGCCGTAACCCGCCCCGACCACAGCAACTTTCATATCACTTGCACATTGATAGCGTCCGCCGTAGCCGATCCGCTGACCTCTTGCCAGATTGCGAATCGCAATAACCGGGGCTGTAGCGCGCATGGCGGGTTGCAAGCCCAGGGAGGCGACATCAGTATTTTCCAGCGGGCAGGCACCGTACAACATGATTCCCGGACGCACCCAATCAAATTGCATATCACGACGGCTGATGAGTGTTGCGGAGTTTGCTAATGAACGGGAAACCGGCTCCGGCCATTTAATAGAATTAAACTCTCGCAACTGCCTGTCATTAGCAAGATCTTCTACGTTAGGGGCATTCGCAAGATGCGACATGATGCCAACAACATTGACTGACGACGCCGTTAAACGCCGATGCACTGAGCCTGCATTCGAAACTCTTAGCCCGGTCCGGCCCATGCCAGTATCGAACTTAACCCAGCAAGATAAATTACTAATCGACTTATTAGCAATCATTTCGAGTTGACTACGTTCATGGATTACCGGCCATAAATCCAGTGTCACACAATCATATAATTGATTCTCAGATCGAAAACCCTGCAACACCATGATCGGCTTTGATTCACCACTGCGACGCAACGCAGCACCCTCTTCCAGGGTTGCAACTGTAAACGCGTCAGCCTTTTGCAATGCAGGCAGCACATTGATCATGCCGTGCCCGTAAGCATCCGCTTTGACAACTGCTATGATTTTACTGTTTGGAGCAAATTTCTTTGCACAGTTAAGATTATGGCGGATGGATGCAAGATCTATCCGCAAGTTGACGTTGCGATTTGGGCGATCGCTATTCGTCAAGATCGGCGACTCCATAGTAATCGTCAGATATGTAGTTATCGAACCGCGTCCACTGACCGTTAAATGTCATTCGAACCATCCCGGTTGGACCATTACGCTGCTTACGAATGAGAATCTCCGCCGTGCCTTTATCAGGCGAATCCGGGTTATAAACTTCATCCCGGTATACGAACGCTATCACATCTGCGTCCTGCTCGATGGCGCCTGATTCACGTAAATCCGACATAATCGGACGCCTGTCCGGACGAGATTCAAGGCTGCGATTCAACTGTGACAAAGCAATTACCGGCACTGATAATTCTTTTGCCAACGCTTTTAACGACCGCGAAATCTCGGATATTTCTGTGGCGCGGTTTTCTGAGCGATCGCCGGTTTGCATTAACTGCAGATAATCAAGAACAACCAGACCGAGGCCTTTATGTTCCCGAGCCAGCCTCCTGCAACGGGCTCGCACTTCAGTTGGCGACATAGCAGGAGTTTCATCAATGAAAATACTGCTGTGTTGGTGCAGAAGATTAGTAGCAGAAGTAATACGCGCCCAGTCGGCATCATTAAGATTACCATTACGTACTTTGTTGAGTTCGATCTTACTCAATGAAGCAATCATTCTCATGCAGAGTTGCTCACCAGGCATTTCCATACTGAACATGGCAACCGGTAACTTTTGGGTCAGTGCTACGTTTTCAACAATGTTCATCGCAAAGGAAGTCTTACCCATCGATGGGCGACCCGCAATTATGATCAGGTCAGACTTCTGAAAGCCTGACGTCAATGTATCAAGATCTTTATAGCCAGTGGAAATACCCGTGAGCGATGACGGGTTCTGACCAAGAATCTCAAGCTTCTCTTTGGTCTCCATCATAATATCGCCAACCGCCGTTAATCCACTACCTGCTCGACTGGTCTGATCAGCAATGGCAAACATTCTGGACTCAGCTGTATCCAGAATAGAGGCAACGTCTCGTCCTTCAGGCCGATATGCGAGATCTGCCACACCGTTACATGTAGAAATTAGTTGTCTGAGTACAGAGCGCTGACGCACGATGTCAGCGTAAGCAACAACATTACTGGCGCTGGGTGTTTGTTCAACTAACTCGATTAGATACGGCAGCCCGTTGGTATCAGGCAGATCGCCGATATTCTCAAGATACTCAGAGACAGTAACGGCATCACGCGGGGAGTTCCGCTCTACCAATTGTTTTATGGCACGAAAAATCAGGCTGTGATCGTTGCGGTAGAAATCCTGGTCGGAAACAACATCCGCGATTTTGTCCCATGCATCCTGACTGAGCATTAGCGCACCCAACACAGAACGCTCTGCTTCAAGTGAATGCGGGGGAAGTCTTATTGCAGACGCATCAAGAGGGATTGCTTGTTCCAACGAAGTACCGGACGGGTTAGCGGCCGATCATCTTAACGCTGTGACGGATCTTACGGCAACTACTTTGCCGGTAAGATTAGCCGGAACGACCCAGTAGCACACCCGGTCTGGCGCTGAACTTAGATAGCGTCAATTTAATGAGTAACACAACCGGTTCATTAGCCTTACAACTGGTAGCGTAACCAGTTGAGAAGGCCGGCTGAGACAGCCGGCTGGATCTGTATCTACTACTCTTCTTCACCTTCGACTATGACAGTAACCGTCACATCGATTTCAGCATGGATATGTACATCAATCTGGTGCTCACCAGTGGTGCGCAAGGGGCCATCCGGTAGGCGAAGTTCGCGCTTCTCTACAGACACGTACTTGGCTGTTAGTGCCTGCGCAATTTCGTCACCACCAACAGAGCCGAAGAGCTTGCCTTCGTTACCGGCTCTGGCAAGAATTGTAACTGACGCACCTTCAAGCGATGCCGCACGCTGCTTTGCACCACTTAACTGCTCAGCTTGTTGTGCTTCATACTCGGCACGACGCTGTTCGAAGTCTGCGATATTTTCTTTTGTTGCCAGTCTGGCTTTGCCGCTGGGCAAAAGAAAGTTACGTGCAAAACCCGGTCGTACTTCAACCAGATCGCCGAGCCCACCGACGCTGCCGATGCTTTCTAAAAGTATAACTTGCATTTGGTTTTACCTGTGTCTTAGAGCGTTCAACCAAGCCCGCTTGTTAATCACGTTTTTGTACATTAACCCTGGATCTAAAATCTATCCAGGTATCAACCAGCCCTAACATCCCTAACACTTTTACCGATGTCGGTGCCAGCATAACTAAAAAAGCATAGATGCCTGCCAATACCAGCACATGCATCCCCAGTTTCGCCGCAAGAGCGTGTAGAACAGCCAGACCCTGAAACGCTAATGCCACTATTACAACAATCGCCAGATTCTGAAGCAGCTCAATATCAAGGAAAACCGATGCGGCCAGTATTACCAGCCCTATCGCCCCAGCTGCGAGTCCATACCGCAATCCATGAAACTCTTTTTGCAACCCTCCCGGGTTGAACATCCGCGCCTGCCAGACTCTGGCAAGTAATAAACTCAATACCGCAACAACATACTGCGTCGACGCACTGAAACCTGTCATCCAGGTTCCGGCGTTACTCAGCCATTCTTCCGCCCTGGTGGTATCTGAACCACTCTGCGTCGCGGCTTCAATTTGCGCCCTGATTTGCTGAACGACAACTTCCCATGACTGCGAAGGGTCATCCACCACCAGGTAGGTAACCATCACACCTATCAGTGCCAGGCCAGCACCTGCAAGCATCGCCAAATTTAGACTGACCGTACGGCGCAACAGATACGCCATCAGCACCACAGGCAACCAGAACGACAACATCAAAGTTGCCGGAATAACCGGGTTGCCAGAAAAACTGGCGATGAGCGTACCGGCTATTAAAGCAATACCAACGCAGATCAAACCTTTTACAGGCCCGAGCCGCAACCAGATCAACGCTATAAGCGCGTTGCTGATAACCACCAACGGTGGAAAAACCACCGACAACAGCAACGTACTAAAAGCCAGTAGCGCGCCTTGTACCGGCCCGCGCACTGCAAACCCTGCAAGCGCCTGCCACATAGTCAGTTAGAACGTAATACTTGCAGATCTATGAACCGTATCTTGTGCCTAGTGCTGATCACTGTAAGGCAGCAAAGACAGGTATCTTGCACGCTTCACTGCAGTTGCCAGCTGACGCTGATAACGCGCACTGGTACCAGTGATACGGCTCGGTACAATCTTGCCTGTCTCGGTTACGTATGCTTTCAGCAGCTCAAGATCTTTGTAATCGATATGAGCGATGTTCTCAGCGGTAAAGCGGCAGTATTTCTTTCTTCGGAAAAAACGAGCCATTAGGATTCTTCTCCTGCAGATGTTGTATCGGCCACTTCTTCTGCGGCAGGTGCTGAAGCTTCTGGTGAATCTGAATTGTCACTTCGGCTACCTTGATCTTCACGCGGGCGATCTTCACGTGGCCGACGAGTCTCTTCCTCTTCTTTCTTCAATAGAGGAGATTCACCGGTGACAGGCGCATTGCGCTTGATGACGAGGTGGCGGATTACCGCATCATTAAAACGGAAAGCACTGGTAAGTTCTTCTAACGCCGCATGCTCACACTCAATATTAGTGAGTATGTAGTGAGCCTTGTAGACTTTGTTGATCGGGTAGGCCAGTTGCCGGCGGCCCCAATCTTCAACGCGATGGACGGTGCCGCCGCTGTTTTCTATGATGCCGCGGTATCTTTCAACCATAGCAGGTACCTGCTCGCTCTGATCCGGGTGGACCAGAAACACAATCTCGTAGTGACGCATTGTCGCTCCTGTGGGAATTGCCCGCAGCCGAATT
>CALIHW010000106.1 GCA_938020525.1 uncultured Granulosicoccaceae bacterium
CTTTATCTCTTCACCTGGATTAACAGCCTGACCGTTAAGGTGGGTGATCTTTGCGCCATCTTTCTTTTTAAATTCATCGTTACCGAACACGTTAATCACTTTAGAGCCGTAGCGTGGAATCACCAGGCTATCATTGAGTGCAAATCCGTTGCCTTCTTCTACCTCTGGCTTTGCAGGTATCTTTAGTGGGTTGCCGTTTTCATCTTTGTCTAACTGCAAGTCTTCTTTGTAAATAAGTACATTGACTGTGGCATCGTCAGTGTCGCCATTTTCAAGCGTGGAGGTATAGGTAAATGACACATCACCTTGAAACGGTCCTTTAGCCTTGGGTAATGGCAGAGATGAGTTAGTAAAGCCAACCCAGAGTAAGAAAATAGCCAATACAGAGAGAATGCTTGCAGCGCGGTTAGCGCGTACGGCACTTTCATCACCGAAGGTTACAGACTTAAGTGAAGTGTAGTCCTTTTTGGTGAAGAACTTCTTCGTCGCCCAGGTGACGACAATCATGCTCAGCAAAAAGAGCGCTATATAAACAACAAGTAGAAGTATGCCGCTCATTATGCGTCCTCCGTCCGGCCCATGATTTCTTCTTCCATCTCCCAGATCATGGTTAGAATTTCTTCACGGGTGCTGCTGTAATCAGGATGTTTTTTGACTTCACGTAAGTCCTGGCCGACGCCCATTTCTGCGAATGGTAATCGATATTCTTTATGAATGCGTCCAGGGCGAGGTGCCATCACAAGTAGTCTTTCACCCAGTAGTAAGGCTTCTTCCACAGAGTGTGTAATGAGGATGATGGTTTTGCCTGTTTCTTTCCAAAGATCCAATACCAGTGACTGCATCTTCTCGCGGGTCAGTGCATCAAGCGCACCAAGCGGTTCGTCCATAAGGATTACGTCCGGTTCATTTGCTAGGCAGCGAGCCAGAGCAACGCGTTGTTGCATGCCGCCAGAAAGTTCATAAACCATTTTGTCTTTAAAGTCACCCAGGCCAACAATCTCCAGAAGCCGGTCGACTGACTTGGCACTTTCTTTTTTTGGAGTGCCTTTCATATCTGGTCCAAACGATACATTGTTCCGCACACTCATCCATTCAAACAATGCGCCTTGCTGAAAAACCATGCCTCGCTCGGGGCTTGGGCCAGTGACAGTCTCATTGTTAAGTACAATGCTGCCCTCAGTAGGTACCAGGAACCCTGCGATGATGTTTAAAAGCGTTGTTTTACCGCACCCGGACGGGCCGAGTACACTCATTAGCTCCCCCGACTTGATATCAAGGGTAACGTTTTTAAGCGCTTGTACAGAGCCACCTTTGGGTAACTCAAATCGCATCGAAATATCATTTATCAATAGGTCTGACAACTGATGCTCCTGATCTGTTTTAATTGTTGGAAAAAAAAATGGCGACCCCCGAGTGTTCGAAGGTCGCCGTTTTATGCATGCTGGCAGTATCTGCCTACAATGCTACTGAGTATCGCTCAGAGGACCTGAATTAACGTTTTCAGCATAGCTTTCTTTAGCTGCGTCAATTGACTCTGCTTCAACGAATACGTCAGCAACACCTTTCATGAATGCCTGTGCACCACCACTAAGCCACTTGCCTGACAGCTGGTCTGGAACAGTCGGGAATTCGAAAGTAGCTAAGCTGCTGGCAGCGTCTTCTTCAGACATACCAGCATCTTTTGCAATGACAGAGAGCATTTCAGCAGGGTTGCCGTTTGCCCAGTCAGCGTTAGCTTGTGCAGTAACAGCCAGGAACTTGGAAACGACATCAGGGTTTTCAGCAACGAATGAAGAAGGTGCAGTTGTTACATCAAACACAAGAATGCCAAGCTCTTCTTTTTCAGAGCCTGAAAGAAGAATGTTGCCTGACTCTTTCATGCGACTCAGTGCACCGCCCCAACCACAAGCCATATCGACTGCGCCTTGAGCAAGTGCTGCCTGGCCGTCTGCTGGAGCCATATCCACAACAGTCAGGCCGCCAACTTCAACACCGAAGTGGCTCATCTGCTTAAGGAAGCCGTAGTGAGCAGCTGTACCCAAAGGTACCGCGACTTTCTTACCAGCTAGCTCGCCAGCTGAGTCTTTGTCAATTTCAAGTGAAGACTGAACAACACAGTTGTCGTTGTCAGAGTATGAAACAGCAACGTCAAGAATTTGCAGATCCTGACCTGCAGAAGTTGCTACAACAAATGGTGGCACACCTTGCGACACAGAGATGTCGATATCACCAGATGCCATTGCAGCAGACATTGCAGTACCAGTGTCGAAAGACACCCAGTTAACTTTCATGCCCAGTGCTTCATCGTAAGTTCCGGCAACTTTGGCGGCCTGGAAAGGCATTGGCCACTCAAGGAAGTACGCAACGTTTAGTTCGTCTTGTGCAAGTGCAGATTGGCTGCCGGCAAGAATTGCAACACTCGCGGCCAATGGTAGTAATTTGGATTTTAAACTCATAAAACTCTCTCTAGACTGGTTGATGGTCTGAGCCACATTACATCAGGCCCTCTAATGTACGACTGGCCTTCTGATTTTCGCTGAGGCTCAAGCAATTATTTACATCTCTAGAGCGGTGAGGCCCTGTCGTCCCATGGCAGAAAGCATTGGACTGCGAGTGTAAACAATGGGGCAGTATCGCAACTCGCCGGGGTTATTTCAACGAGTTCCAGTTCAAAGAATGCCGCTTCTTGGCTTGTTTGCCATGTTTTTGAGAGATGGTCTCAGTCAGGATGCTGATTTGCCATTTTTGTTGTACAAATACCACAGGCGATGTTAGTTCGTGGTGAGTAAAAGAAAGCGTGACCCGCAGTCACATGAGAGAAATCGCCTGTGCACGGTGATATGTGAAGACGTAAATCAGCCGAATCCTGTCTCCGTTTTCAGGCATAGCGCGGGCCATATGCAGGCCGGTGGCTGTCGCAGTATAAAGTCGCGGTGTTAGATGCTCTGGCCCAATTTACTCTCAAGCTGCTTAACGCTTTTGGTGGCTCCGACATTGTGTGGTGATATATCGAGAACCCGTTCGAAGGCGTGCATGGCTTTGTCTGTTTTGCCGAGTTTCATCATGATCATGCCAATCCCTGATATAGCACCAAAGTGGCGTGGCTCCAGTGTCAGAGTTTTTTCTATGTCTGACAACGATTGCTGATAGTTGCCCAGCAGGAAGTGCACAGTGGCGCGACGATTCCATGCCTCGGCATACTCTGATTCTTTGGTTACCAGTTCATCGAGCAGGGTTAGCGCAACCGTATAGCGGCCTGCGCTCATAGCTTCGACCGCATTTGTCATGGTCAAGCCGCCGTCGTCGTCATCGCGCTCGTACCACTTTTTCCAGATTTCGGTTTCGAGCATGACCGCTTGCTGCGGATTTTCTGCTTGCTGCAGTTTGCCGAATAGGTCTGGTAGCTCATCGGATTTCTGATCAGCCAGAGTTGGCTGTGTCAGGCATAGAGCTGTAGCCAGTAGGATATGTTTAATCATGCGATGCATCTCTCCCCAATAACGCCTGGTGATTCTAAAAGTGGCGTGCCTGACAAGCGGTTTTATTCAAATGTCAGATTTTGTAAGCAGATAGACCTGTCCGGGTGATGCCCGGTTTCTGCGTGTCTTCAATTCTGTGGCGGCTGATCTGAATTTGTGTTTATGAACCAGTTAACACTTTTATATGGGTAAACACAATTATTTTATCGCAGTGTCGGTTGTGCCGAAACTCCTGGTCGTTGCTTTCACTAATGCCAACGTGGTCTGCATTAGTATTCGCTTTAATGTTTATTTTCCCTGTATTTACTTTCACTGTGGATTTGTATCAATTTACGTGCAGCTTTAACCGGGGTAAGTGTGTTGTCTATCACTTGAGCGCGAATTGATTTGCGGGAGTTTACAACTGCCTCGTTACTATGAAAGTCGTTCATCAATTGCTGCTCGATGGTTGCGTTCAGCCAATCGAGAAGCTGTGTTTGTCGTCTGGATTTAAACTGGCCGTTAGTGTTTTGAATTTCGTGGTGCTTTAATATTTGCTGCCACACTTCGTCTAGTCCATGGTTCAATATTGCACTGCATGTGAGAACCTGCGGTTGCCACTCGGCAGTATCAGCGGTTAACAAGCGTAGCGCATGGGTATAGTCATTTTGCGCCGCAATAGCCGGTTGCTCATTTATACCATCAGCCTTGTTGATTACCAGTAGGTCGGCAACTTCCATAACGCCCCGTTTGATTCCTTGTAAATCATCGCCTGCACCAGGCAGCATGAGCACAAGAAAAAAATCGACCATTGAGGACACTACGGTTTCTGATTGACCGACACCGACGGTCTCTACAAGAATCGTATCAAAGCCGGCTGCCTCACAGATATTAATTGATTCTCTCGTGAGTCGATTCACTCCTCCCAACACACCAAAAGTCGGAGACGGTCTTATAAAAGCTTTTGGGTTAATGCTTAAATTATTCATACGGGTTTTATCACCCAGAATACTTCCGCCGGTGCGTTCACTGGTGGGATCAACGGCCAGCACTGCGACTTTTTTTCCGTCTGCTATTAAATTTAGGCCGAAGCTTTCAATGAATGTGCTTTTACCTACACCGGGTACACCGGATATGCCTACACGAATTGAGTTGCCGCTATGTGGCAATAACAGTTCGAGTAATTCCTGTGCTTTGTCCTGATGATCAGGTCGTGTGGATTCTATCAATGTAATAGCGCGGCCTAATGCAGCGCGGTCGCATGCTAAAACCTGTTCTGCAATTTCAATAGGATTAAATTTTTTGTTATTATTGGAGATGAGTCAAGTCCTCTATTTCTATACCGGAGCTGTAGAAACATGGAGGGTTATGCTGCAAAGGGTAGAAGTATCATGACGCTTTTGTAGGGATAAGCTTGCGCATCCACCAACCACCCCTATCGTCTGGTGGATGCGCAAGCTTATCCCCCCTACGTGAGACGTTAGGTTTCTTTTTTTGATGATTGCACTTAACTAACGGTTTCATCAATCCACTTCTTCTTGATTGTCGTTAAGTTTTTTCAGCAAAAGTTCTGCAGCCTCACTGATCACGGTGCCAGGTGGAAAGATTGCAGCAGCACCTGCCTGATACAAGGCATCGTAGTCGCCTGGGGGAATGACGCCACCCATTGCAACAAGAATATCCGGCCTGCCTAACTCGCATAGTGCTGCTCGTAAGTCAGGTAACAAGGTGAGATGCCCGGCTGCGAGAGAGCTTGCGCCGATAATATGTACATCATTTTCGATTGCCTGCTTCGCAACTTCTTCCGGTGTTTGAAATAACGGACCAATATCGACATCAAAGCCAAGATCTGCGAATGCGCTGGCGATAACTTTCTGCCCGCGATCATGGCCGTCCTGTCCCATCTTCGCGACTAGTATTCTTGGTCTGCGACCTTCCTGCTTGGTGAAGCTTTCAAGCAGTTCGTTTAACTCTTTCAGGTCAACGCCTCCTTTTTTAAGTTCATTAGTATATACGCCACGGATAGCGCTAACGGCTGCTGTGTGTCTGCCAAAGGCGGCTTCCATCGCATCAGACATCTCGCCGACGGTGGCTTTTGCTCGTGCGGCATTAATACAATGTGCCAGCAGGTTTCCATTGTCTGATTTTGCAGCCTGCTCCAGTGCTTTGAGTGCCTGTTTGGTTGCATGGTTATCGCGCTGCTCACGGAGTTGCTGGAGTTGCTTTATCTGTTGTTCGCGTACTGCGTGGTTATCAACTTTTAAGACATCAATATTTTCTTCTTCAAAGTCTGTGTACTTATTAACGCCCACCACAGTCTGCACGCCCGAGTCAATTCGTGCTTGTGTTCGAGCTGCTGCTTCTTCAATACGAGATTTGGGTATCCCCGCCTCAATGGCCTTAGCCATACCACCGGCTTTTTCGATTTCGTTGATGTGTTGCCATGATCTGTCGGCCAATTGCTGAGTCAGGCTCTCTATGAAGTAACTACCGCCCCATGGATCGACACTGTTGCAGGTGCCAGCTTCGTTTTGCAGGAATAATTGCGTATTGCGTGCAATACGTGCAGAAAAATCGGTTGGCAATGCCAGTGCTTCATCAAGTGCATTGGTATGCAGTGATTGAGTGTGTCCGTGCGTTGCTGCCATCGCCTCGATGTTGGTTCTGACGACATTGTTGTAGACGTCCTGTGCTGTCAGACTCCAACCAGAGGTTTGACAGTGGGTACGTAAGCACAATGACTTTGAATTCTTTGGATTGAACGGTGCAACCAGATGCGACCAAAGCATTCTGGCAGCGCGCAGCTTTGCAATCTCTATATAGTAGTTCATACCGATAGCAAAAAAGAATGATAGCCTCGGTGCGAAGTCATCGACATCCAGTCCGGCGTCTACACCAGTGCGAATATATTCCAGTCCATCAGCCAGAGTGTAGGCAAGTTCAAGGTCGGCAGTGGCACCTGCCTCCTGCATATGATAGCCAGAGATGCTAATGCTATTGAATTTCGGCATCTCTGAAGAAGTGAATGCAAAGATATCTGAAATTATTTTTAAAGAGGCAGTTGGTGGGTAGATGTAGGTATTGCGAACCATAAATTCTTTAAGGATATCGTTCTGTATGGTGCCTGTAAGCTTATCTGGCTTAACATCTTGTTCCTCAGCTGCAATGACATAAAGTGCCAGTACCGGCAGCACTGCCCCATTCATTGTCATAGAGACGCTCATTTGATCCAGCGGAATGCCTTCAAACAGTGTTCGCATGTCAATGATTGAATCGATTGCAACACCTGCCATGCCGACATCGCTTTTTACTCTTGGGTGATCCGAGTCATAGCCGCGGTGGGTGGCTAGATCAAACGCGATAGACAATCCCTTCTGACCTGCGGCCAGATTACGGCGATAGAATGCATTGCTTTCGCTGGCAGTTGAAAATCCCGCGTATTGTCGTACCGTCCATGGTCTGTTTGTGTACATCGTGGGGTAAGGGCCACGAACAAATGGAGCAAAACCAGGATAGGTGTCAGTAAATAGTGCTTGCTTGCTGTCACTGAGCGTGTAGTGTGAGTGGGTATCAATTTGTTCCGCTGTATGATTAACACGGAATGATTCAGGCTCTGGATTTCCTGCGAGCTTTTCTAACTCTACGTTACTGAAATCAGGGATGTCGATCATACCGGCACTCCGATCAGCGTCAGGGCGTTGTTCAATGCCTCTATTTTATTACAACGCAAGTGAATACTCTCTGAAATGCTGTCTCCTAAACGTGATAGCACCTTGGGATTGTTGCCTGCAATCCACAGGGTTCCTTTATTTTTATTGTTATCTATAGTTTCAAGACTGGCAATTTTTTCTATGTTGTCGAGATATAGCTTGTCAGAAGAGCACAGTACAAACAATCTATTGCCGTTTGTAGTGTTTGCTTGTAGCACGGAGTCAAATTCTGCAAGAGTAGTTTTAATTCCGGCAACTGCGAATAAGTTTTTGCAAAATCCGGTTCTTGCCGAGAAGTCTTTGTGGCTGCCAATTGTGAGTAGTGTGACTTCCGGGTAATCTCCATTGGCTGTCTCATAGGCATGAGATCTTAACCGAAGTTGTTCAAATAATTCTGCATCTCTATATGCTTCAAGTGCTTTGCTTGTGATTTTTCCGCTGCAGTGATGCAGATGTTCGAGTGTTGTGCCTCCTTCAGACAATGAATTTACCAAAGCGACTACTGAAGCAGGCGACTCTGCTGAGCTGTTGTGGTCTGTGTGTTTGCTGTTTGATACACAACCGGGTGTGTGTGCATGGGAGGGGGGTTCCTGAATATCGGCAAATGCCGTAACACCTACTATGGTCGATTCACCAGTAGACAGTGCAGTAGTTCGCTTCTGACATGATTGACTGATCTGTTCGGCAATTAAACCGGATGTTAGTGCCTTCTGCATACCACCGGCAGATTCAATTTTCTGGAATAGACTCCACGCGGATTCACACAGTTGCTGTGTCATTGCTTCGATGTAGCCGGAACCACGGGTGGGATCATCAACGTTCAGCAGTCCTGATTCTTCTATAAGTATATGATGAGTGTTGCGGGCGAGGCGTTGCGCTTTTGTAGATGTGCCTGTTAGATGATCGTAGGCTGTACAGTTGAAACCGTTTGCACCGCCCGCCATTGCAGCTGCTGTCTGTGTGCTTAAACGTAAAATGTTGGTGGCGGAATCAAGAGTTGTCAGTGCTCTTGCACCAGAGACCGCGTCAATTTGAGTGGTGGCCGATCGACTAGTGGCAGGTTTTGCGCCGCAGCTTTCTTGTACTTGTCTGAGTAACTCACGTGTTGCTCGTAGCTTGGCTACATTTAAAAAGAAGTCACTATCAAGCGCGACTCTATAGCGAATCTGTGACAATGCTGTGTCGACTGTTAGTGACTGCATAGATCGTAGATACTCTACCGTAGTTGCCAGACAGTAGGCAATTTCCTGAGCGTCGGTGCATCCTGCGTTGTGGTATGTATTGCTATCAACGCACAGGCTGGTTACATTCGGAAACTGATTTGCACAATAAGATGCGTACTGTGCCAGGGTTGCGATAGCAGCGTCCGGGCAAAGGCCGGTTTCCGCAAGGGATTTCAATGGGTCAATATTCAAAGCGCAGTGCAGGTTTTCAGGTGCTGTCTTCTGGCGATGACAATAGGCAAGAAGTAGTGCGCCGGTTAATCTGTTTACTGAACCCGGTGATAGCGAGAGCTGAATCATTTCCATATGAACGCCTGCAAGTAATCGCGCAACATCCTCTGCGCTGTAACAAGGCAGAGCAGACTGCTTATTGGCAGTTTCCTCTCTTGTTATGGCAAGCATCAGTTCTACAGAGTTCACACCAGCTGATAGATCCGAGAGTATCTGATGGTTCACTTCTTCAATCGTGCCGGTAAAATAGGATTGCTGTATTGACCAGGGTGTTTCGCCTCTGCCAATAAACGGTGCGTCTTTGTTTTGTTGGTAAAGCGGTTGGATTTTTATATCGTCAAAAGTGCTGCTTACAAGCATCTTTTCAAAGGCTGCGCCCGCGAGCAGTTCGTCTACAGCGTGACGCCAATCTTTGTGGCTGTGCTGAGTGAAGTCTGTGTTCTGATGCCAGTCTTGGGTATTTTCAGTCATTCTTATATTATAGCCATTGTTTTCCGCCGAGAGGCTGTCCTCCGTGGGTGTACAGCCAGTATCAATACATTCATGTCTGGACCCGCAGACAGATTATTGATCTATCTTGATTTTTTGCTCAAGAAATTCATCTGGATTTTCATGGAAATATACCATTTGCTCGAGCAGAGGTTCAGCTTCCGGGCTGCGTAGCAGATTTCTTAAATGCTGTTCCTTGAGAAATTCCTCCTTTACGGAATGGCTCAGAAAATCTATGAGGGAATCGTAGTAGTGGTCAATGTTTAGCAGTCCCGTTGGCTTTTGATGCAGACAAAGCTGCTGCCACGTGGCAATCTCTATTAGCTCCTCAAGTGTGCCGATACCACCTGGTAAGGCCACAAAGCCATCTGAGAGCGCGGCCATTTTTGCTTTACGTTCGTGCATGTCATCGGTTATCACGAGCTCAGTCAGGCCTTTGTGACTGATCTCGTAATTTTCAAGGTGTTTCGGTATCACTCCTATTACCTTGCCGCCGCGATCCAATATTGCATCAGCTATTGCACCCATTAAGCCGATGCTCGCACCGCCATAAACGAGATCTATATTGCGACTTACCATAGCATCTGCAAGTTGTTCACATTTTTCTTTGTAGATTTTTCGTGCACCGATGCTAGAGCCACAAAATACACAGATTCTGTTCATAGTAAAAACTCGTAGAAGTAAATGTTATCCATAATTTTCATGTGTTGACGCTGAAAGTCGAGATGGCTGCAAGTAGCACAACCACGAGCATAGCGATCGCCATGACAATATTTATCGCACGTTGAACAGAGGGTTTTAGTGCCATGCTTTGCAATGTCACACCGGCAGCAAGCCATAACAAATGAATCGCGATCCAGATGATATTAATGACCAGAAATTTGGTCAGCGTCTCCACCAACAGGGGTTGGTTGACGAATGGAAAGCCAGTGAAAAGTGCAGTGTTTACAACATAAGCTTTAGGATTAATTGTTTGTAGAATAATACCATCTGTGACCCCGGGTTGTTTTTGCGCTTCAATAAACCTGATCTTGGAGCCTGACATTGCAATTCGAAACGCCAGCCATAACAGATAGCAAATTGACGCGATTAAGAGAACCGTACGCAGCCACGGCACAGACAGCACCACGGCGGCAACACCGGATACCACAGCGAGTGCGACGAGGTTGGTGCCAATCAGCAGACCCAGCATATAGCTGAGGCCGGCATTGCGACCGAAGGCAGCACCAACGCCTGCCAGTGACAAAACACCGGGTCCGGGCGTCAATAGAAGAAGGAATACTGAAACCAGAAAATGCAGCATAAGAAATAAGAATGTGAACCAGGTTGTTCAGCATTATTTCAGGTTTGAAATTGGTTTGCCTCTATTCTGCGACCGTTGCCGCAAAGTTGTTCAAGAGAGGTCATATTCTCCTACCTGGCCTCTCATCTAACCGTTTCTGTGCCCGTTATTGGGCTCTGGTGCGAAAATAGTCAAGGGCAGAGCAAGTGAAAATAGCGATAACTAGGATACTCAGTACGTTGATGGTTTCGTCAGTCCTCGCATCCTGCGGTGGCAGCCCGGGTGAAGAGTTGTTGACGGGTGTTTTTTCCGACAGTCCTGTCGCTGGATTGAGCTATTCCACAGCGACCGTGAGTGGAGTCACAAATACTGATGGACTGTTTACTTATCGTGAGGGTGAAACCGTGGTCTTCAGAATCGGGAACCTGTCACTGCCGGTAGTTGCTGCAGCAGAGCACATTACCCCGTTGGATATGGCTTCAAGCGATGACATTAGTAATCCGGTTGTCGTTAATATCGCGCGATTGTTGCAGTCTCTCGATAGTGACGGTGATCCTGAAAACGGTATTGCGATAGTTCAGCATGCAGCAGATGTTTTTACTGAAGTCGCCGTATTTGATGCGACACAAGATTTGGCTGTTGATATCGCTATTGAACAGGTTTTTGGGGCTGACAGGCAAGCCGTCAACACCGAGCAAGCCATTACACATTTTGCAGGGTCACTAAGTGCTACCACTGGTAGTAACGGTATCCTAGATCAGTTTTACTACATTGTTCCCGTAGGGAGCTCCTTTGATGGTGCATCTCTCTTTGTAGATGAAACTGGATTTACCCTTTCATCTGAAAATGAGCTGAGTACAGGTTCTGTCTTGATTCAGCATGGTGTCTATCAATTGCAAGGTGAAGCGGACCTTTGGTTTGTGTCGGTTTCGAATACCCCACAGGCACAACGTGCGTGCTTTAACAAGTCACCGGTAGCCGTTGCAGACTGTACTGGAAACCTTTATCACATATTTAAGGATGAACAGCGAGCGATAGATTTTGGGCTGACGCAAGTAGGTGAGGATGCGCAAGACTTGACTACAGGTGCTGCGAACGAAGATATTAAAGAAACAGAAACAGAAACAGAAACAGAAACAGAAACAGAAACAGAAACAGAAACAGAAACAGAAACAGAAACTGAAACAGGTGTGGATGTTGAGTTGGAAGCTGGTGTTGAAACTGAAGCAGACATCGATGATGAATTGGTTGCAGAGCCGTTAGCTGAATCTGTAGTTGATGAAAATTTTGAGGAAGTAACCACTGATGTTAGCGATACGGGTGAGAAGGAATTAGATCGTGAGGAAGGCAGAATCGATGATAATGGAGTGGCATTGGGGGAGGAGGCTCCTGGTTCTGTAACGGAATCATCACCTCAAACAGAACCTGAAGTAGTACCTGAAGTAGTACCTGAAGTAGTTCCTGATCCGGTACTAGCAGTGATTCCTGATCCGGTACCGGCAGTGATTCCTGAACCGGTACCGGCAGTGATTCCTAATCCGGTACCGGCAGTGATTCCCGATCCGGTACCGGTAGTGATTCCTGATCCGGTACCGGTAGTGATTCCTGATCCGGTACCGGTAGTGATTCCTGATCCGGTACCGGCAGTTATTCCTGATCCGGTACCGGTAGTGATTCCTGAACCAGTACCGGCAGTTATTCCTGAACCGGTACCGGTAGTGATTCCTGAGCCGGTAAAGGTAGTGATTCCTGAACCGGTACCCGAAGTTATTCCTGAACCGGTACCTGAAGTTATTCCTGAACCGGTACCTGAAGTTACTCCTGAACTGGTACCCGAAGATATTCCTGAACTGGTACCGGTAGTG
>CALIHW010000107.1 GCA_938020525.1 uncultured Granulosicoccaceae bacterium
GAATGATCTACTGCGAAAGCGATCTTTTGGCCAGCTATTGCGATCGATATCGTTAAATATGAATGACTATTCGCCTCAATCGATCGAAATATCTGACTCAAAATCTCCCTTTCTCGCTACGACCGTCATTCTCGGACAAGCTCCTAGTCTGGTTGACAGCATACCAGCATGCCGATAGCTTCGGGGGTGTGTAACTGACACGTTACAAAAATTGTTATCTACCACACAAAATCTCAATCGAATGCGGTGGTAATCGACACAGATTTGACGCGATGGCGGCCTTTCCGAACTTCGAGAGTGAGTGCCATGCCACTGCTTTATACTTAGCCTCTACACAGCCGACAATCGGTATGCATAAAAGAGAAAAATGGGCAAAGCAATCATAACAGGAATCACTGGCCAGGATGGCGCTTACCTCGCCAGACACTTACTGGACCGTGGTTATACGGTAACAGGCACGTACCGAAGAACCAGCTCGGTAAATTTCTGGCGCATACAGGAACTAGGTATTGAAAATCATCCTGATTTCCATCTTGTCGAGCATGATTTGACTGATCAGGGCAACTGTTTCCGCCTTATCAATGAGGCAGAGCCAGACGAAATTTACAATCTCGCGGCGCAGAGTTTTGTAGGTGTCTCATTCGAACAACCGGTGACTACCGGCGAGATTACCGGGTTGGGTGTCACCAACATGCTGGAGGCTATACGGCTTGTAAATCCAGGGATACGATTCTATCAAGCCTCTACTTCAGAAATGTTCGGTAAGGTTCAGGAAATACCACAAACGGAAGGCACTCCATTTTATCCGCGAAGCCCTTACGGTGTAGCTAAACTATACGGGCACTGGATGGTAGTTAACTACCGAGAGTCATACGATATGTTCGCATCGAGTGGTATTTTGTTTAACCATGAGTCACCACTCAGAGGCAGGGAGTTTGTGACCCGCAAGATCACGGATGCTGCAGCCCGAATCAAGCTGGGCAAGTTAGAACAGATGGAGCTCGGCAACATAGACGCAAAACGCGATTGGGGGTTTGCAGATGACTATGTCAAAGGCATGCACCTGATGTTACAGGCCGACACGCCAGACACCTTTGTTCTCGCCACTAATCGATCAGTCAGCGTGCGGGATTTTGTTACTCTGTCATTCTCCGCGGTCGGGATTAACGTGGAGTGGTCTGGAAAAGCAGAAAAAGAAACCGCGACCAACATTGCCACTGGCAAGCAGGTGGTTTCAATCAATCCTAAATACTACCGACCCGCGGAAGTCGACCAATTGATTGGCAACCCGGAAAAAGCTGAAAAGATCCTTGGCTGGAAACCTGAAACCTCCCTGGAAGAGCTGTGCAAAATGATGGTAACCGCAGATTTAGCGCGCGTAGAAAGCGGCATTTCTTTTTAACATGCACAACATTGCTATCACCGGCGCACACGGCTTTACCGGGAAGAATTTCACCAGGCTGGCCACTGCTGCCGGGTATACAATAATACCAGTAGAATCAAACTTAACCAATAAGCAAGGCTTAAGCGCCGAGCTCGCTACCATTGATTGCGACTATATTGTACATCTGGCAGCTATTAGTGCTGTTACGCACTCCGAGCTACTGGCGTTTTATGAAGTTAATGTTTTAGGTACTCTCAACTTACTTAACGCAGTTTCAAGCAAAAAGTCTAACGCAAAAAAGATTCTCATTGCGAGTAGTGCCAATATCTATGGCAACTCTGCACAGTCACCAATCAAAGAGAGCAACACTGCTGCTCCGGTTAATCACTATGCTATGAGCAAATTATCTATGGAGCATATGATTGCTGCTGAATTTAGTGAGCTACCGGTTGTTACCGTCAGACCCTTCAACTACACGGGCCGCGATCATGATGATCGGTTTGTAGTACCCAAAATAGTTAATCATTTTAAAAGAAAATCCGCAACCATCGAGTTGGGTAATATGGGTGTTGAACGTGAATATAACGATGTTCGATCTATATGTAAGATCTATCTGAGGCTACTTGAAAAAGGCATTTCAGGCGAAACCTACAACGTATGTAGCGGGCACACCCACACACTACAAAATGTAATTGAAACGCTCGGCAGGCTTACCAACCATACAATTGAAGTGTCAGTCAATCCAGCATTTATAAGAGCGCAAGAAGTAAAGAAACTGTGCGGCTGCCCGAGCAAATTGAACGCATGTATCGGGGAGATAAAACATCATAACCTGGAAGACACCCTAAAATGGATGCTTGAAGCTAAATGATTTAATAATAGCTACTGTCCACCCGCGCTATGATGGCCTCAAAACTTGAAACATATGTGCCATATCCTTTTAACTCAGCAGGGAGGGCATTAAGCGCTACTGCAGCATCATTCTGATTGTCAAAAACTCCTAAGTGTACTCGCTTAGCTCAAGCAGAGTTCACATATTCAAGCAATATGTTTAGCCAGCAAAATTGAAGTCGTCGTTCCTGAAATCGGCCGCGAATCAGGCGTGGGACCACGGTTAGCACCAGACTCTTGTCTGATCAGCACCTAAAGCATCCAGTACCAGCAAATTCCAAAGCGGTTTTCTATTCGCATTCGCCCCTGCAGGTGGTCGATGACGCATACCTATGTCGGCGGATCTTCAGAGCGTTCGGTATTTGACTCAGCACCTTCCCTTGAATCAACTGCAGCACCACCGCCACTATCACCACCTTCAGACTCTGCAGGCTCACTGCCTTCTTCGCCATCATCCTCATTAATAACCCTAACCACCTGAACCAACTTCTCTTCATCACTGGTTCTGATAAGTCTTACACCCTGAGTGTTGCGACCCAGCGTACTGATGCCTTCTACTGCTGTGCGTATAAGTGTACCGTTGTTGGTGATGAGCATGACTTCATCGTTTTCCTGCACTTGCACTGCACCCACAACCTTGCCATTCCGCTCTGTGGTTTTGATATCTATAACACCCATACCACCTCGGCCTTTGGTTGGATACTCGGTTGTGACACTGCGTTTGCCATAGCCGTTTTCAGTGGCGGTTAAAATATCACCTTCGTCTTCTACAACGATCAGGGAAATTACTGCTTCGCCCTCCGCTATTTTGATGCCGCGAACACCGGCAGCGGTACGGCCCATCTTGCGTACGGCACTTTCATCAAAACGCATGGCGCGACCACTACTAGAGATCAGCATGATGTCCTGGCTGCCGTCTGTTAATGCAACATTGATTAGTTGATCGTCAACTCGGAGATCTATGGCGATAATGCCGTTGGCGCGAGGCCTTGAGAAATCGGCCAGTGATGTTTTCTTAACTACACCATTGCGTGTTGCAAAGAACACGTATTGCTCTTCTGAATATTCACGCACCGTTAGAACGGCGCTGACTCTTTCATCTTCTTCAAGTGGCAGCAGATTAATGATTGGTCGGCCACGGGCTCCGCGGCTAGCAATTGGCAGCTCGTAAACTCGTTTCCAGTAAACCTTACCGACGCTGGTAAAGAACAGCACGGTATCGTGCATACTGGCAACGAAGAGTTTATCTATGAAGTCTTCATCTTTCATTGAGGTGGCAGACTTACCTTTACCTCCACGCTTCTGTGCCGTGTAATCAGACAACGGCTGCGCTTTGGCATAGCCTGCGTGCGATAGCGTGACTACCACATCTTCATCGGAGATGAGATCTTCAACCGTCATCTCTGAATGATCAATTAATATTCGGGTACGACGTTCATCGCCGAACTGCTCCAGCACTTCGTGGAGTTCTTCACGGATTACTTCACGCAGTCGATCCGGGTTCTGCAGAATCTCCATAAAACCTTCAATCCGGGTCAGAATCTCACGATACTCATCAAGAATTTTGTCCTGCTCAAGACCGGTTAGTCTGTGCAGTCGCAGGTCAAGGATTGCCTGCGCCTGAGCCGGCGACAGGTGATACCCGTCATCCAGCATGCCGAACTCATCGCCGAGATCGTCTGGCTTGGACCCGGCGGCTCCGGCACGTTCCAGCATGTCTACCACGGAGCCTGGCTTCCAAACCCCAGCGATAAGCTGTTCTTTGGCTGTCGGCGGGTTTGGTGCCGCTTTAATGAGATCGATTATCGGGTCAATATTGGCAAGCGCTACAGCCAGACCCTCAAGGATGTGGGCGCGCTCTCTGGCTTTGCGGAGATCAAAAATAGTGCGGCGCGTGACTACTTCGCGACGATGGCGGATAAACGCATCGAGAATATCCCTGAGATTTAGCAGCTGCGGCTGCCCGTCTAACAGTGCGACCATGTTAATGCCGAACACGGTCTGTAGTTGCGTTTGCTTATACAGCTGATTCAGTAATACATCACCGGGCTCACCGCGACGCAACTCTATGACCATGCGCATACCGTCTTTATCTGACTCGTCGCGCAGCTCGGTGATGCCTTCTATCTTTTTGTCTTTAACCAGCTCTGCAATTTTTTCTAGCAAGCGGGCTTTGTTTACCTGATACGGCAGCTCGGTAACGATAATAGTGTCTTTGCCGGTCTTTTCGTTGTGCTCAACATTAGCCTCTGCTCGCACATAAACACGACCACGACCGGTTTCATACGCTTCACGAATACCACGAGCGCCGTTAATAATGCCGGAAGTCGGGAAGTCAGGTCCCGGGATATGCTCCATTAACTCGGGTAGTGTTATATCCGGGTTTTCGAGCATGGCCAAAGTGCCGTTGATGACTTCAGTCAGGTTGTGAGGCGGTATATTGGTTGCCATACCCACAGCAATACCGGATGAACCATTGATTAGCAGGTTGGGTATACGCGCGGGCAGTACTGCAGGCTCTGACTCTGAGCCGTCATAGTTGGCGGTAAAATCGACAGTGCCTTTATCAAGATCTGCGAGTAACTCATGGGCGATACGAGCCATGCGCACTTCGGTATAACGCATAGCCGCAGGAGAGTCACCATCAATAGAACCGAAGTTACCCTGCCCGTCTACCAGCATGTAGCGCATTGAAAACGGCTGCGCCATTCGAACAATGGTGTCATACACGGCAGTATCACCATGCGGGTGATATTTACCGATGACATCCCCGACCACACGGGCAGATTTTTTGTAGGATTTGTTCCAGTCATTGCCGAGCTCGCTCATCGCATACAAGACACGACGATGCACTGGCTTGAGCCCATCACGAACGTCAGGCAGAGCACGCCCGACGATGACACTCATCGCATAATCAAGGTACGACTGGCGCATCTCGTCTTCGAGATTTACCGGTAGAATTTCCTTTGCAAAATCAGACATTTTTACTCAGGTAGTGATTCACTGGGAGACTGCGGATACGACTGCAAGATTCACTGATGCAAGACCGTTTTCTTAGCAGCAAATAATACCACATACTCCTTATTAATACGTTAGTTTTAACAACCCGTATACACCTGTGATCAGACGCTCTTCCGGGCCTAAAACTACTGGATTTGCATTGCAACAATACAAGACCTAAATAGCGCTACCCAGGCTGTGATTGGAGCGGATATTGACAAAAAAATACAACACTTGCCGACCTGCAATGACGCGGTTAAGGTACGCCAATACCGCTTTTTGAATCTGCCGGTATGCAGATCCCACACGAGTCCGTACTGATACTGCTGTAACCACGGACACAACCCCGGAATGCGCCCTACCACCACGGAATGATATGACCAACGTCGATAGCAACGAAATAGACAAGTTCAGCGAGATTGCCAGCCGCTGGTGGGACACCGAAAGCGAGTTTAAGCCGCTGCACGAAATCAACCCGCTTCGACTTAACTACATCAATCAGCACTCACCACTGGAAGGCAAGCGGGTTCTAGATGTGGGCTGTGGTGGTGGCATTCTCTCCGAGTCGATGGCCAAAGCCGGCGCTGTGGTTACCGGCATTGACCTGGCTGAACCCGCACTGGAGATCGCAACTCTACACGCGATGGAAGCACAGGTGACCAATGTAGATTACGAGTGTAGTAGCGCAGAAGACTATGCAGCGCAACATGAAGGCTCGTTTGACATTGTCACCTGCATGGAAATGCTGGAGCACGTACCAGACCCTGGGGGTGTAGTGAATTCCTGCCATCGGCTACTTAAACCTGGGGGAGCGGCTTTTTTCTCAACCCTTAACCGGAATAATAAATCCTGGCTATTGGCAATAGTGGGTGCAGAATACATCCTCAACCTGCTGCCTCGCGGCACACATGACTGGAACCGCTTTATCAAACCTTCTGAACTATCTGCCTGGTGTCGCAACGCAAACCTCCAGACTCAGGACATCACCGGCTTACAGTATCAGCCCTTCAGTAAAACGTATTCAACAGGCGGAGATGTTGATGTCAACTATATGATGTTCACTGTTGCATAGTAGCGAGATCACCGCCTGCCACCCCGGCACAACGCTTGCCACCACATGCTGATCAGACAATAACGTGTAGAGGTTAGACAATTTCGGTCGCGCAAATACTATTACGTTTGATATCTATCGCCACCATCATCTGCCCCGACGACACTTAACATGACTACACCCGCTGCGGTATTTTTTGATCTTGACGGTACTCTTATTGACACCGCCCCAGACATGGGAGGCGCTCTTAATCGCGTGCTTGAAAAGCACAACCGTCCGCCAGTTGAAGAAGCTGATTATCGCTCGAGTGTTTCTCACGGCTCTATCGCATTACTAAAACTTGGCTTCCCTGAACTTGACCCAAATAAAGATATGCATGATCTGCGACTTGAGTTTTTAGCCGCCTATGGAAAAAATGTCGCTGATGGAAGCCGACTGTTTAAAGGCGTAGACACGCTACTCGAAACGCTGGAAGCCAACCATCTCCCATGGGGCATTGTTACTAATAAACCGGAAGCACCAACCCTTACTTTACTTGACGCTCTGAATTTAACCCACAGGTGCTGCAGCATTGTAGCTGCCGACACCACCACACATGCCAAACCTCATCCCGCGCCGATGAACCTCGCCTGCAAGCGCGCAAACGTTAAACCTGTAGATTGTTTTTATGTTGGAGATGCAGAAAGAGACATTCAAGCAGGCCGCGCTGTAGAAATGAAAACCTTTGTCGCCAACTGGGGTTATATTGATGATGAGCATGATGACACTTCCAGCTGGGGTGCTGATGTGCAGTTATCGCAGCCAATAGATCTGCTTGAACATATCAGTTTCAGAAAATAGATCCGTCACTTCTTGTCAGCACTATCTTCGGCGGCAGTGTCTTCAGCTTGTTTAAATTCACTCTTTAAAAATGAATTATATTCACGCCGCAACAGTACAAGCTTTGGCTCAATATAAGTAACGCAAAAGGGTCGCTCCGGGTCGGTTGCGTAGTAGTCTATATAAGATTCTGACGATCGTTTAAATTTCACAGATTCCAGCACTTGCGTCACCAATGGCTCATCAAACCCGGCTTGAAGTTCATTTAACACTTCTTCACATTTCTCTGCCATGGCGTCATTTTCAACGTAAATGGCACTTCGATATTTCTCGCGCATAGAGTGAGCAGAGAAACTCGCATGCGTGCGAAGATGAATTTCAATGAGCTTAAACAGCGAAATTTGCTCTTCATTGTATTGAATTATTACCGCTTCAGAGTATTGATCTTTCGGTGGCTGTGACCTGATAAAGCCTTGTTGAACACAGCTCACGCCAACCAACGAAGAAAACACAGCCTCAGTACACCAGTGACATCCACCGCCAAAACCAATTTGTATGCTTTGGTTGGTCACACCTGTTGTTTGCTTGATTTCAATTCTCGATCCCTTCCACCTGAACTCTTCTAAATATAATACATACGCATCGATACTGACAAACGACGTCACTTCGATTATAAGCGGGAGCCAGATACCTCAATGACTATCAGTCAAAAAGCACTGACTGCTTCACCTGTTA
The DNA here is from genome assembly GCA_938020525.1 of uncultured Granulosicoccaceae bacterium. GTDB lineage: Bacteria > Pseudomonadota > Gammaproteobacteria > Granulosicoccales > Granulosicoccaceae. The sequence continues at coordinate 7,881 of CALIHW010000107.1, forward strand.
CCCCATTCGTTTTATAGCACCTATACTCCGCGAATACCGGCACTTGCCCGCTAGTACACTGATGCGACTAAAGTAGGTTATCGATGAACTCATTATTTTCGAAATGGCCAGGTGCCTGGGAACGTCACCTGAAAAGAAGGCAGGAGTCACCACAGTATTTTGAACTCGCAGAGCGGCCAACTAAGGCAAACATCGCTGATGCGCAACTCAAGGATAAGCAGGAGCTTGCACAGTTCCTCGGTGCATTGGAATCACTAATCAGTCGTTCCACTGCGCTGAGCGACAACTCCAGTATAGACTTTATTAGTGCGTTGAAACTTGAACTCGATGTCTGCCATGACACAGCATTTGGCCTAGCCACAGACCTGACGGATCAGAAAAATGCCATCGCTTCACTGAATGACATCATTACCTCTGTACTGCAGAAACTGCTTATCAAAGAAGATAAAGTTGCCCACCAGCGATTGATTCAAAGCGAATCCGAAAGACAAAAAAAGTTAAGCCGTCTGGAATACCCGATTGTCTGCGATCTGCTGCGCTCGGTATGCCCGATTCCCAATGGCGAAGTGACCAGCGCACTGCTGTCTGAATCAGATACCGCCTTCAAAGCAGTACTCGAAATCTTTGATTGCAACAGAAAAACCTATCTTGCACAAAGAATTGATATAATCATGGCTGATCTAACCTCAAACAGCCATAAAGTCCAGGCTCTTAATAAACTCAACATCCTGCAGAGACAACTGCCTGCTGCACCGGCATGTGAAACTACGATTGATGATCCGGAAACGGTTTAAATCATAGTTTTGTGGCGCGGGCATATGGCCCGGGTACACATGCAACGCCAATCCGACATCGTAAGTAATCGATATCCATACAGGCTCACCGCTCATGGCTGATCAAGTCAATGAATGGGTCGAAAAAGCCGTACCTGCAGGTAGCGGCAGATATTACGCATTGCTACACAGCGACTCCACAATTCAACAGAGACAGAGACTCATAGCGACCTTGATTTCCATCTTTAGCAAGCTTGGATTTCAGAGCCGCGAAGTGGAAGTCGTTAAACATAAGCTTGACTGGTGGCGCCAGGAACTCGAGTCGGATAATTTCAGACACCCGGTTACCGATGCCCTGGGCAACCTCAGCCGATCAGAGCGGCAATTACTTCAGCGGCTCTTGAACGGCTACGGTTCACTACTTGAATCCGGCAGCCCCTCTACAGACGAACAAAACTATCAGTTCCATTTGGACACAGGCGGCACTGCTTGTGAGCTTCTTTGTGGTAGCAATGAAAACACTGCTGTGACATTGATGGGAGTTGCGCTTTCGAAGTTCAGGTGCCTTCTTTATTTGAGACAACATGTGGATAGTGGTTTATTGTGCATACCGATGTCTTCACTCGATGCGGCAGAGCTAAGCCCTGCTTTGCTTACACCAGCTGCCTGTACGGAGGCAGTTGAAAGTTTCCTGCTAAAGGAACTCTCTACAGTACAACAAGAAATGCAAGAGCGTTCGCGGGTGTTGGAAGAGTTTGTCACGGGCATTACCAATGAAGAGCGGCATAGTTTTAAGGCTTTGTATGTTTATCATACATTGCAGCAGAAGCTATTGCAGTCGATGCTTCAGGATAAAGTGTCGGTGGTAACTGAGGCCACAAGATTGACACCCATTAGATATTATTGGCATGCGTTTAGAGCAGCAAGAAAATTCGACAAGTTAGGGTAATTTTTCGTAAGCTTTAGGCTGACGCTGCAACACGTAAGGGGGGATAAGCTTAACCATAACTCAAATGAACCAACCAAGCCTCAGTCTATGCACGATATCTAAACATGTAAAACCTCAATAGCGCATCCACCAATGCCGCTCATGAAACAGGTTATTACATGCACCATCACTCAAGATACATTCGGTGGATGCGCAGGCTTATCCCCCTACATGTGCCATGGAAGATTGGGATACTTTGAGAATTTTCATGTGGCTGAAAGCTCGAACAAGCTTTTTCGATTATATACGGCTGACGATGCAACACGTAGGGGGGATAAGCTTAGCCATAGGTTAAACGAACCAAACATGCTTCATGTCTAAGCTCCGATATCTAAACATGCAAAACCCCAACAGCGCATCCACCAATGCCGCTCATGAAACAGGTTATTGCATACACCATCACTAAGAGATACATTCTGTGGATGCGCAGGCTTATCCCCCCCTTACGTGGAGATGCAGAAGATGTGGAAGTACAAAAAGCCCTGCAATAACACCCTACTCCGGCTGCTTCAAAACACCGTAAAGCACAATACTGTGATCCTGCAATTCATAACCAAGCTCGATTGCTATCTCACGCAATCGCTCTTCAAGCTTTTCGTCTTTGAATTCTGCAACCTGACCGCTTTTGACGCAAACAATGTGGTCGTGGCTGTCTCCGGTATCAAGCTCGAACAAGGCTTGCCCGCTATCGAAACGATGCCTTGTTACCAGGCCCGCACTTTCAAATTGAGTAAGGACCCGATATACAGTCGCCAGACCAATTTCAGTATCTTCTGCCAGAAGCGCCTTATAGACATCTTCAGCACTCATGTGATGATCTACAGTGTTCTCAAGTATCTCGAGAATTTTCAGTCGAGGCAAAGTTACTTTGAGCCCGGCACGCTTCAGATCAGCCGTCGGGCTCAGCGGGGATCTGTCGAGTAACTTGCTCAAGTGCGTATTCCACCATTGGTTATTTATCGCTCGATTATACACCAGAGATCATCACCTCTGCACCAACATCAACATGCGACTAACTCACTGTATATGCTACTAAATGTGGAAATAAAACCCAGTAAAATAGTCGCCTATTCTATGCGAATTTGAAATGAAACCTGACTTTGTGCACCGGCACCTAGCTGGCCGGTAAACTGCCACTGAATCGGACCACCATAACCGATCCCGTTTTCAACAGGCGATGGCACAAGCACCTGACAGCCGGAGGTGCCGCTGGGCATTACCGGTGGACACTGCACCGGTGCTTCAAGTACCGAAAATGCCGGCGTACTATCAGCAATCACCAGCTCGGTTACCGGGCCGGTACCGCTATTACGAAAATTAATGTTGTAGCGCAAGACATCACCCGGAGCCGCAGAATTGCGGGTAGTAACAGCACCTGCATCGGTTAGATTCTGTACTGTTTTATCAAGTACCAGCACACCCTGTCCTGAAGCGACTGCCCGGGTAACATCTACCAACTGCAGAGAATCCGTTACCGAATGGCCTGTGCCGGATACATCGCTATAGATCATAGTGGCGGCGATAGAAGTGTTGTAAGTATCGTCGTTAGAGGCATTGCCAGGGATGTATACTTTGTTAACAACACAGACTTCCTGATCTGCAACAACAGAGATTACCGGTGGCATCACGATATCAGCAGTATCAATTGCACCGTTACAATTATTATCTACATAGAGAACGGCACTAAAACCCGAGTTAGCCGGAATACCTGTTAAAGCGGAATAGCTAATCTGAAGATTACCTGCAGATGTTGCACGGTAACTATGGGTATGAAACACAACTGTATCTGGCTTGTTTTCAGCAACGCTGTCACTTAGCCATTGTGGTGATCTGATCTTGCCAAAATCGATCACTACAGCGGCACTACTAAGATCGGCAGTGAACTGCACTGTACCATCCGCTACATTTGCACCACCATTAGCAGCGTACGCTTCAGATATTGATTGCAAACCAGCCGCCGGTAGTGTTGTTACTTGCAACACATCACCAGCATTTGCCACCGGCACAGTAATGACATAGTAACCACTGCTGTTCGTAGTTGCTGAATCTATCAAGTTGCCTGAGTTATCTCTTAACTCCAGCCGAATTCCCGCGAGCGGTGCCTCAGCACCTCCCTGTACACCATCATGTGCTATAGCTGATTTACCGTTGTCTTCAAAGACAGTCCCGCTAACGGTGAAGGCTGCAGACAAACTGACTATGGTGGGTGATTGCTCATCTGCTACGCCATCACCATTGGGGTCGACCTGATCACCATCTACAGACACATCAGAAATACTGGTGCCTGTCGAACTTTGTGCACTTACCACCACCTGATTTGAGTACACTGCAAAGCCTGACCCCATATCTGACAGATTATCTACCGCTACCGTTAAACGCACAACAGCCCTGCCGCCCATAACAAGCGTACTGTTAGCAGCATCAATCAACATCGCATCTGCACCGGACCCGGTAAATGACGTGTTTAAGCTTATCGAGCCTGGATTGTCTATCAGTGCGGGTGGCACAACGACTGAGTAGTTACCAACACCAAAGACCGAATCCAGATCATCATCCAGAGCAATGGACTGCAAATCTGTCGAGCCAGTATTAACAATAGTGAACCAGTAAGTCACCTCATTGCCCGATACTGTCGCTCGTTTACTCACCCCTATTCCAGAGGACGGTAACACTTCAATAGGTGTGACGTCTCCGATAACGGTAGTCAGCGGATAGTCAGACACAATCTGCCCCCTGCTATAGATCAGACTTGCCTGGTTTTCACTGATTCCCGCTGGTGTACCGCCAGGAAACATCACATCAAACTCAACGGTGGAAGTAGTACCAGGCGGTATACTCATGCCACTTATGGATAGCAGGTTGGTATCAGCATAAGTGTTGGCCGACCCTCCCAACGGATTCACCAGAGAGGAGTCAACAAATGTTCTGTTATCCTGCAGGTTGTCAATCAGATCAAAAGTATAAGCCGTACTACCCGCGTTGACGATTGACAACTGGTAGGTTGCAGCACTACCCACTTCTATCTGGGTTGCTGATACCGTCTTACGCATACTTATACCGTAAGCGCAGGATGCACCATCAGCAGTGATCCCACCAGCCAGCGGGCTTAAAACGGTGCCAGTACCGGTAGACTCATCGATTGCGATCAGCTCACCGGAGCTTTCTGTATGGGCATATAACTGCCCCCAATTGTCAGCCATCAAACTGCTGATACCTGTGGCAACATTGCCACCAATGACAGACACAGCCCCTGTCTGACTATCGATTGTGATGAGCCCTTCACTACTGGAATGACTGTACAAGAGCCCGTCCGGATGCGCGACGATGTCTCCGACATTACGCCCATGTTGCCGGTTGTACAAAACTTGCGGTGGAGTGACACTGACATCTATTTCAAGTATCAGTGCACGCTCTCCGAGCGGAATGTTCGCACCGGTATTTGAAGTAGCGCTGCCATCAGTCACGACAACATAGTTGCCATCCGCACTGAATGTTCCGCCAACAAAGCGATCAGAGATCACCGGCATTGTCATCGTGTTTGGTCCGCGCTCCGGCACACCAAGATTTACAACTTTACCCTCAGCATCAATACGCACGATTGATCCGGAAACCGGCACACCGGGTGCGCTATTGCTGTCTGTAACAATGCCGTACAAGTAATTTTCCTGTGGATGATACGCTAGGCCCGTGTAACGAAAATCCGAAGAAGGTGCATAAGCAGTACCTGTAAATTCAGTGCGTGCAGCAGGGGATACACCGGTATCAACGTGATACAAGCGACTGAAGTTGCCGAGTGTTTCTACTTCATACAGACTTGCATCACAGGCGAATGGAGTCCCTGAACTTTCCGGCTGAACCAATAGAGATGCCACATTACTGCCGACACCAAAAGGCAGCTCGTTACTCGTCACAGCAGAAGTTGAATTTGGTAAACTACCAGGAATTGACGCAGTTACCTGAGCAGATACAACACAAACGCTACCACCAGACATGCTGCCATCAATAATATTTAACTGATCTCCACCGACGACAGTATCAGCACTAAACGTAAAGCCATTACACCCGGACCCGGTTACTGTGATGGAAGCCGGATCCGTCACTAACGTCATACCGGACGGCATGGTGTCACTGACCGTCACTCCAGTCATTGTGGTGGTACCGTTATTGGTAATTTCAAACTGCATCGTACTTATACCACCAGCGCTAATAGTACCTGGTGAAAAACTTTTGACCAGCGTAGCCAATGGACTATCATCCGGTACAATCGCGACCGATACAGGGTCTGGCTCTACACTTATCCCATACGTATAAGTATCAATAAGTGCGACGTTACCAATTCCACCGGAGTTAAACGCACCCCAGTTATGGTCACCATCGTAGATACCGATCTGATTGAAAGCATTAGCAGCGTTGCTATTGAGTACGGTAAAGTCGTCCCAGAAGATCGTTGTTGGAGACTCAATTCCATTTGAGTCCGTACGGAACATCTTTAGACCAACATCTCCAGGCCCACCTGACGTTTCAACATCATCTGCAACAAAGTGGAACTCACCTGTGCGTACGCTTAATCTTGCTTGATAAGCTCCAAGTGCTACGTTGTTTCCGTTGTTGTCTTTACCATCCCACGGTATCGTATTAGCCCCTGGTAAGGCCGTACCGCGCAAAAACACATCACCCCGGCCGAAGCTACCATCAGGACCACCTCCGCTTGGACTACTTGTATCGATGATAATCTCGTAGACTGCAGTCGAAGTGTAGTCGGTAGAAAAAGTAAATGCTCCATTACCGCCAGCCGTAATCGCACTATCAACCTGTTGATCATCAAGAAAGACAAGATCTGATACCGTAAAGCTCTGAGTTGGCGCTGGATAGTTGCGCGCAGGATAATTCAGGTAAATCGGATACTGTTCTTCAATGGAATTGCCTGAACTCGGCACACTCAAACCCGCAACGACATCTCCCGCAGCATTCGGGCTTTCTACCCCCAGACTATTAGCCTTTAGGCCATAGCCAAAGCCTGCAAAATTATTTAGATCGAGCTTCCAGACAAAATAGGTGCCGGTAAAGCCACCATCTGCCACGACATAAAGGTCTGCATCTGTAGAACGGTTTTGACCAAACGACCCGGCCCAGAAATACCAGTAGTCAGACCATAACCTGCCACCTTCAGCGCGCGGATTGATGATGTCGTTGACACTATTCGTGACAGTAACATCAAAACGATTCAGGAGGGTTCCATTGAAATTGGTGAGACGTATTTCATAGACCCCGGTTGTGTTAGTGACATACTGATGCGCGTCCACTGTGGCAGGATCAAAGTTCCCGGTAAAATCATCCGCACAGTCGACATTCGCCGTGTCAGTAGTGTTGTAAACCAACGCTCCAGATGGGTCGTACATGAGTACGCGCACAGAACTGTTATTGTTGGTTCCACAAGCCAGAACATTGATAACCTCACCAGGGTTGAGTATGTCTACCCGCAACACACTTCGGTTGGCATTGGCATTGGTTTCATACAATGGTTGTCGAAACGATAAACCTTCAAATAGACCCATTTGCCAAGAGCCTTCCGCACGGACCGGGCTCGCTGCCAAAAGCATCATTACTATGGCAACTAACGCTGCAATTACTTTCACGGTTCTAATGATGTGATTCATATCAGTCCACCCTGACCGTGAATTCGACCACTACCTGGTCACCGGCGGAAAGAGTCGGTAGCTCAGCAATGATGTCACCGTTACTGCCGCCAGCCGGCTCCGTTACCGTACAATTGGGCTGCGAACAAAGCGCAATGCCTGCATAGGAGGTGAAAATCGGGGTGGCATCTGCTACCACAACATTCAACACTGACTGACTGCCGGAATTCACCGCCGTCAGACGATACCTGACACAGTTGTTTCCAGGCTCTATATCGAATGTGCCACTGCTGTAATTGCTATCCAGTACACCGTCACAGAACCTGTCCAGTGCCTGCTCTTTAAGCACCGAGATTGTAGCAGCACTTACATTGGTTATATCGGTGACCGATAATGTCTCGGTGGCAGAACTTGCTGTCAGTTCTGTAAAATTTGATACTCCGTCCCCTGCTGTTGCGGGTACAAATACCCTAACAAACAAGGCTCTTGACTCGTTTGCGGCAAGCGAAATTGTATCAACAATCTGATCAGCCGAATTTAGTGATCCATTGCCATCGGTATCTTCGTAGAGCAGTGAGCTCCACCCTTCCGCGACCAGCGTGTCGGTTATACTTAACGCTATATTGCTGATATTGGCGTTACCGGTATTGGCAATCGTATGGTTATATACACGTGATCCACCGGCCTGCGCCTGTCCCTCTTGATTAATACCCAGCAACAGTGTCTGTATGGTTTCTATTTCTATTGCATCATGCTTGATGTCAAGCGCTGCATAGCGTTCATTACTCGCCCGAAAATACAAGCTGGTGATAGACGGTACAGCCTGAAGCGGCACTGTCACTCTTGCAATAACATTAGCAAATTCACCTCCGGCAATAACACCGGTACCACTCACCGCAGAGTCACCACCAGATCCGTCACTCATCAAAAATTCAAATTGCCATTGATCCGGAAGTTCAACACTGGAAAAATCACTGAAAATACTGGCTGCAAGGCTATATTCCATCGGAAAAGCACTGGTGTTATTTATCACCAACTGAATATCAACACTGCCACCAGGGACTACCACACTTGTAGTGACCGGCACAGGCTCAGGCCCTGGACCTATACCAAGAGCCGCCGGATCATCGAGCGCTGCACCATTGGTTATATCTACTGAACTACCGGTGATATTTTGCAACAGATTAAGCATAGTGTTGCTAACCGCAGAATCTGCAACAGATGTCGCGACTGTTGTTACACCAAAAGGAACACCGCCATTGTTACCAGTCACGCCAGCTGGTAGTACCACTTGCAACACAAACTCCTGCGAGGCCCCAGATTCCATTGGCCCGGTATCAGGAATACCGTTGCCATTGCTATCAAGTAACGGGGTTTGCCCGTCAGCCCTTAGCAACAGAAACACAGTATCTGCTGGAAAAGAAGATAATGCTGTCGTTAAATCAAATGAATCGGTATCGAAACCGGTATTCCACACAGTATTTCGGTAGAACAGGCTGTTACCAGCTTGTAAATCCTGCACAATACACTGAGCGGAATTCTCAAACCCGAAGCCATCACCATCCGGATCAGACGCCGCAGACTGACAAACCGGCAGATTACTACTGGCACCAAAAACACTATCAATCTTTTCGCGCGGCTCTTCTGTGCCATCAACGCTTGTTATATTTGAACCATTAATAACAACTCCCGCACCCGCGGTAACGGTAAACGCCACAGCATTACTATTGATCCGACCAACCTGACTACCGGCAGTTGTATATTCCAGCTCTGCAACATTAACGAGCACCTCTGAAGCTCGATTGGCAGCTATCGACACGCTGAATTCGATATACCCCGATTCTCCTGCTGCAACCGTTTCCAGTACTGCCGTGACCTGATTTGTGGAGTCTGCATCGCTGTCTGCATTGGCTTCAATCAATCCTGTGCAACTGGCATCATAAGCACAGTAGCGGATACCAGATTGCGAATCTGCAGGATTAGTATCAGTGAGTACCGCAACACCAGTAGCACTCCACAGCGCGGAGCCTGCTACATATTCCATACCGGCTGGTAAAGCATCGATCAGGCTGACATCCGTTGCCGATAGTTCACTACTGTTTTTATAATGAATCCGGACGGTAAACGGTCCATCAGGTGATGTCCCCTGCAATTCACTGATTTGCTTACTGATCTCAATGACAGCCGAGTCAGCTACACTGATTACATCCTGATTGGATGCAACCACTGAGGTATCGAAAGCACTGATTGCGGTGACTGTTATAACACCGGATTCACCATCCTGAGCATCAACTGGCACCTGTCCGGCAACTACAAAGCTCCAAAGCTCACCCGCTCTTAGTATGGGGCTACTGGTAACGGCAGTGAAAGAGTCAGGCTGACCATCACGATCTAAATCCGGATACAGCTTTAGGTCTGAAAGAGTAAAGTCTCCGCCAGTGGCTTGTGCGCTTAGGTCAATCTGATCATTCCCGTTGCCAGTATTAACAAGCGTGTGAGCAAACACTATTTCCTGCCCCGCAACGCCTGGCTTATTCTGATCTAATGTCAACTCTAATGCGGCAACCTGACGAATAATGGTCTCAACCACATTGGACGTTGCGATGCGCCGCACCCCCTGCGTATCAAGATAAGACGCGCTGGCCTGGTTTTTTATTATTGACCCGGCCGGTGTCACCGCATACACCGCTCCAACAAACCCTGCAATTGTCAGCCATAGCACCCATATCAGCACTGATCTCTCAATCAGGCTGCTCTTGTTCTTTGCATGTATGGTGGTTGTGTTCACAGTGTATTGTCCGGCAGCGCTATCACAAACCCGACACAGCGACGGGCGCTAACAAGGGTTGAGTGGCAACCGGCACAAGATCACTATTAAGTAGACGCATCTCTACTTTGCGGTCTTTGGCTACCGGGCCAGGTGAGGCGTCGGATGGACTCCCGGTCGATGTTGTCAACTCCTCGTTAGATAATCTAACAATTCGATCAGCACTCAAGCCGAGCTCATCCGTTAAATACCTGGCAACCGCATCGACTCTTCTATTTGAAAGAGCTTCGTTATAGCTCGCACTCGCCTGATGATCTGCAAACCCCTTCAGGGAAATTTTGTAATCTGTCAGCTTGCTTAAAGTGTCAAAATTGGTCTTTAGTCGCACGTGGTCTGATGAGAATACCTGCGATTTGTCTGATGCAAAGTACACCACCGGCTCCCATCCGAAAATTTGATCCGGGTGCTCAGGTACCACACAGAATTTATTGTCATATTCAGCAAAGAGTTCTTCAGTGCTGGCACAACCCTGTATAAAAAATAATCCAGAGAATGCAACAACTAACAGCCACGAAAATCTTATTCCAGCCATTTAAATAGCTCCTCGTCTAACTTGTACTGCAGCCCTACATGCGCGCCCTTGGCGTTGTATTGCTCAGCATCCAGTTCTTCATCTTTAAAGCCCACAAGGTTGTATGCAAGGCTTAACCGTAGGTTCTTGTTAAGCGTGTAGTTAAGTCCAAGCCCCAGTGAATATCGCACCTCTGACGTTCCATCTGTAGAGAGCGCGCCGACGCCGGTATCAAAATTCAATCGGCGAGAAAGATCAAAGCTCAGCCGTGCATCAGCAAGGAGTGCGAAGTTATTGACCCTGTTGAACGAAAACTCGCTGGTATCATGCTTAAGACCCAGCCGACCTGAAAAGATCGTTCCTTCGTCAATTTGCAGGTTCTGATGGGTAGACAAAATATGTAGCGTACGGTCAACACCACTGGTCACACCACGCTCTTGTTGAAGCTTGTACATAAACAACATATGGTGCTGATTTTCATATTTTGGACGTCTGGCCAATGCGGCAATAAAAGAATGCCGTTGCACGTCTTCTCCACCGTTGTTGTCCTGAAAGCTGAAGTTATCGGAGACAATTCCTGTCCAGTCAGTATTAACGCGTGAAGTGACACTGGCGCGCAATCCATAATGATCGGTTTCACTGGAAAGACGGCTTTCCAGTCTGATCAAGCGTCGGCTATTCTGATTGCGCGTGTCTGTCACACCGACTGACGCTGAAACCGAATCACCGGTGACACTGCCAAGCCGCTCTATATATTCAAAGTGTGGGCTGACACGTAGTCCTTCCTGAATTTCATAATCACCTCTTACCCCACTGGCGGTCTCGTAGTCTCTGGACTCAAACGCACCACGCATCCGGTATTCAGAATACAAACGGGTTGAACGCAGTGCTTTAGACTCGACACCAACAACAAAAGATTCCTGCTCAAGATCACTGGACAATCCTGCGACTCCCAACAGATTTTTAGTTAAATCATAGCGGGCATAACCGTCTACATTTTCACGTAATGTCAACTTGGTACCGGCCGCTAAACGTCGGCGATCTGCCTGACCTATATCCTGTTCATATTCAAAGTCTGCTTCACCATCTTTACCCAACAGGCTGTATTTTCTGCTAGCACCAAGTATTGATGTCACAAAGCTGTCTTTATCACCGGCAGACTGTTGATCGATATGTCTAAGTCCGGCTTTTGCTCTCCAGTTCTTGACGGTCGTTTCAACGCTTGCACCTACCGACTGTCGTTTTTCATTGAGCTCTGAAGACCGACTTTGATTGGCTTCCAATAGAAGACTGGTTTGATCACCTGTTTTCTGGCTGTGTGTCAATCTGGTTTCGGCTCTACCGGTTGACACAGAAGCACTCACATTATTGAATCCGTCATCCGCCCACTGATGCGTAAGTGATGTAGATGCAGCTTTGTTCTGCGACCACTGGTGATCCAGTGATAAACTACGTGCAAAGCCGATTTTACTTTGCCCACTCCCCTGGTTAATCCCCTGGTTTATCCCTTGGCCAACCCCTTGGCCAACCCCTTGAGAAGCAATGGCAGATTGCCTTGAATCAGAGCGTGCCAGACTCACAGACAAGCGAGTTCGGCTACCGATCTTATAGTCACCGTAAACACCGATCAGGTTCCTACCCTCTGTTGCATGCCCATCGCGGGTGATACTGACACCCAGTGCCAGATTTTCGCTAATAGATCGATCAAAACGCGCGCCTGCAACCAGATAATCCTCACCCCCGGCTTCAACATCATAGCTGACGCGGATAAATACCGGATTCTGTTCAGAATCGAGCGTTGCTATAGAAGAGGCAAACGACAGAAAACCAAGTTCGTCATCGACACTGTAGTCACCAAAGCGACTTAGCCGAACTGATTCGATGATAAGGTCCGGGTTATCACGACTACGAGTGATTAGCTCAACCGTTTCACTATTCGGCACGATTGGAAATTGCTGCAAGCGATATAACAAGGCGCTGCCGTTACCGGGAATTTCCTCAAACACATTGCGGTTTTCTTCTTCTGCTGCAAATACTCGAAACCGGTTAGTACCGTCATCAAAGACAGCATTAAGACCGGTCAAGGTTCTATTTAAACGAGCCAGATCACGTCTGTCTGCGCCTGCGTCTGTGATGAAATCACCCCACATTAAGCTACTTTTATCGCGCTCTACGCGAACGTACAACTTACTGCGGCTTTGAGCTTCGAAGCCGCGTACAGATGCATCACCATGCACCGGGTAATACAAGGTTGGATCAATGTCACGCAGCAGCTGCTTATCACGACCCTTGTCAGAGTCATAGGATAACGTCAGATTGTATTTGTCTTTAACGCTACCTTTTACAAATAAAGCCGCACGAGTATTAAAACGGCCTGTTTCATCCAACTGACCAAGATCAGTCGACGCATTAAAATCACCCAACTGTTCTGTTGAAAAGTAGGCACCAGTCTCTATAAAGCCCGAGACCAGCAATGGTCGCTTCTCACGCACCTGGTTTATCACCAGCTGATCAGAAAAACTACCGGTACTGGCACGAATCTTTACTTCGCCTGCCACGCCGGAGCTACGGTAGTACACTGTACGTTTGCCGTTCTCTACTCTAATCTGTTTGCCAGCATGCATATCCTGAATATCCGGCTCTAACCATTGGCCGTCAGAACTCTCAAGCGTAATGTAGTAAACCCCCAGTGCCGGATAGCCGTTCTCATCCAGGATGCTAATTTGAACTGGTAACGTAGAGCGACCACCATCTGCAGCGACTACAAGTGATTGTGCTTCAAGCTTCATCTGCGTACCCGCAGAGGGTCTTTTAAAGACGCCAGTTGCCAGTACTCGTTCATTACCAAACGGGCCCGTACCTTTAATTTCTACCGTATTTTCACCACTCTCAAGTTCGACGCCGTACCACACGACTACCTGGGCTTTTTCACGCCGGTTAACCATGCGCTCACCAATTTGAGTCGATGCCACCGGCTTATCATTGACATACAGTGTGGGGTCAATACCATCTCTGATCACGGCCATGAATCTACCGTTTAAACTCATGCTTGACTCGGGCCAAAGCCAGGTGCCTTCTTTTGCCTGCTCTTGCGTGATAGTTGATACCACCTTTTTAGCATCAAGTAGCCGCAGTTTTTCTCTGCTCTCGTTAACCGAGGCTTGATCGTCCGACGACTCAACCACGCCAACTTCATCATCACTTAAATCAGCAGAGCCACCGATACTGCCCGCATCA
>CALIHW010000108.1 GCA_938020525.1 uncultured Granulosicoccaceae bacterium
AATTAACAACCGGTCCAATCAACCGGTCCAATCAACCAGTTCAATGTATTCAATAAGGTTATAAATGAGTCCCTTTGGCATAGGCTGTCGAAGATTGCCTGCGAAGGGTTTCTCTTTAGCATGCCTGTCTCTTTAGCATGCCTGTCCGTAATTTTTGTAAACTCAGACAGGCACGGTAAAAAGAGCATTTGTCGCACCTTCGCACCTTCCCCGACATGCGCCACCAAAACGTCATTAGTCTAATCAGTACTTTGATTTTTCCGTTAACTCATATCGTTAACTCATATCGTTAACTCAGACACATATCGTTAACTCACGTTAACTCAGACAGGCCCGGTAAAAAAGACTGAAGTTATCGTTTTCGGATCTATGATTCGAAAAATCTGCCGGATTTATAAAAAGGTAGTGTAGATTCCGCGCTCAACGTGGAATTATGTTGCCAATAGTGCTGAAATCCAGGGGATAATTTAGAAACGCGCAGCGCGGATCCTTCCCTGAAGGGAAAGTTAAAAGTATATGATCAGCGTAAACTATTTAGCTATAGAGAACTTCGCTGTTACTTCGATTAACTTGCTTGCGGAGTCCGAAGTATGCGCGTAGTGTTTTTATGGAGTGTGCAGAACCTGCAATGCCCTTGAAACGTTTTTCGAACTTAGTGCAAAGCTCAACCCAGTGTTTGGTGGATATATCGAGTCGTTGCAGAATTGGTGAGGCGGTTTGGTTAATGGCACCACGTTTGTCTTCTCTGATAATTCTGCCAGTCCAATCGACGAGTTCCAGGTAGTCGATAAGGTTAAACACTAGTCCGCGTGGCATCGGTTGTCTTAGATTGCCAGCAAAAGGGAGCAGAGATTTTGGCTGTAAATCGTGCTGTTTAGTCTGTTGTTTATTTGCTCTATTCTTCCAGTAGTCAATGCGCAGCTTGATACTGGTATGATCGGAGGTTTCAGGTGTAGTGGCCATGGCTGTGCGAATAGGGTTCAGGTCAACCTATGCCATAGCGCTCAAAACAGCTTTCTCATCGAGTAGCGCTTAAGATTTGTTCTTTTTCTAAGGTAGGTGCGATTGGTGTAGGCGGCTTCAAGTTCACTTGTTTGTAAATGGATCAACAGGCGCACCAGTCATCTTTACCAGAGTGTTGTTACTGTTTCTGCCTAACTTGCTATGTGTGACTCAATGTGTAAGTATCCACACATGGCCACAAATCTTTCAATAGACCCAAAGCTTCTCGACAAAGCGCTAGAGGTTAGTGGGGAAAAAACGAAAAAGGCAGCGGTAACACAAGCGCTTGTTGAGTTCATTGCAAAGCGAGAGCAAGCTCGGGTGAAAGAGCTGTTCGGGCAACTCGAATGGGATGGTGAGTACGATTTTAAAAAGGAACGCTCCCGATAGTGAGACTGTTAGTCGATACAAGTGTCTGGTCACTAGCTTTGAGGAGAGATGTACCGGCCTCAGCGCCCGAAGTGCAAGTACTTATCGATGCTTTGAACGGTGGTGCCGAACTATATAGCACAGGGATAATTCTGCAGGAGTTGCTACAAGGTTTCTCGAAACCAAAAGCCCACGAGCAAATCACTGAAAAGTTTGCATCAATTCCTATGCTGGTGCCAGAAACTTCCGATTATATAAAAGCCGCAGAAATACATAATCGCTGTCGTCAGAAAGGAGTTCAGGCAGGCACAATTGATTGTCTAATTGCTCAGCTAAGTGTTCGGTTTGATCTATCGCTACTGACCACAGACAAGGATTTCAGGTACATGGCAAAAGCGGTGAATTTTAAAATTGCCTGATTGAGTTCGGTCGGGTGAAATCTGATCAACCACAGTACTCCAGCTAATCACTGTATTGAAAAATTGCTTAGCCGATCAGAAAAGTTGATGCTGCTTAGGTGGTGCGATCTGATTAGTGTCGTGCCACAGATGCTCAGGCAGATCGATTCTTCCGTGCACAAAACACAAGCCCTCGGCTTCAAGTAATTCCAACTGCTTTGCTGCATCAGCACGGTTGCTTACTCTGCCTTGTGCGTTTATCACCCGGTGCCACGGTACATCAGCCGGGCTGGCTGCCATGGCACTGCCAACCAATCTTGCAGCAGAGACCATCTCACCTGTATCCGGCACTGGTGGGTCCGGTAGTGTTTGTGCGATCTGTCCGTAGGTAACGACTTTACCTTCCGGCACTTGTCGAACAAAGCTCCACACTTGTTCAAAATAGGATTCTTTTGTCCAGGATATAGTCACTGATAACTTTTTACCGTTGTTAATATGCTATTGAGTTAGAAAACATGCTGCCCGATGACTGCCTGTAATATTTGTCAGCTCTGGCTGATCCTCAGTGCACACGTCCATAGACATGGGGCAGCGGTTTGCAAATCTACAGCCAGCAGGTTTGGTGATCTGGTCAGGTGGATCGCCGGGAATGGATATTCGTTCGGTGCTTTCACCGCGTCTTCTATACACCGCCGGTACAGCAGACAGCAGTGCTTTGGTATACGGGTGCTGTGGATTGTTAAACAAGCTGAGTCGATCACCGTACTCGACTATTTTGCCCATATACATTACAGCGATCTTGTCGCACATGTGTTGTACCACGCCGAGGTCGTGTGAGATAAACAGATAGGTGAGACCGAAGTCGTGCTGTAGTTTTCGCAGCAGGTTGAGAATTTGTGCCTGAACCGCTACATCAAGCGCTGAAACCGGCTCATCACAGATTATCAGATCAGGGCGGGTCGCAAGTGCACGGGCGATACCTATGCGCTGTCTTTGACCGCCTGAAAACTGATGCGGAAAAAGCCGTTGTTGCTCATGACGCAAGCCTACTTCTGCAAACAGTCTGTCGATACTTTCGCGCTTTTCTGCCTCGCTTAATGTCGTTAAGCTATCCAGTGGTTCACGAACTACCGCTTCAGCGCGTAAACGCGGATTAAGACTTGAGTAGGGGTCCTGGAAGATAAACTGACATCGCGCACGTGCCCGGCGTAAGTCTTCATCTTCAAGAGCAAGAAAGTCTTCACCGTGCATCGTGACTTTGCCTGCGTGTGCGTTAACCAACCGCGCTATGGCCAGCGCGGTTGTAGTTTTTCCCGAGCCGCTTTCACCGACAATGCCGACGGTCTCACCTCGATTCAGATCAAAAGAAACATCGTCAACTGCGTATAGATATTCTTTTTTACCGAACAGGCCTTTACGATTGACAGAAAATCTAACGGTAAGATTCTCGACTTTTAATAGCGGCTCGGTGGAGTGGTTAATGGTGCTGTTATCAGGCGTGTTTTCAGCAGAGAGGCTCAATGTATTTCCCCTGCTCGCCAACAAGCTGCGATTTGGTCATCACCGAAATCAAACCCGGGTGGACGTTGAGATCTACATAGCGTGTCTGCGAATTCACAGCGTGAGGCAAACAGGCATTCGTCTCGACCAAAGTCTTTTAAGCTCGGTACTATTCCGTCGATTTCAGCGAGTTGAGGTCTTTCTTCGGTTAACTCTGCAAGCAAATGTGGAACGCAGTTGATCAGACCTTGTGTGTATGGATGACGCGGGCTCTCTATCACTTTTTGTACAGGACCAGACTCCGCCTTGCGACCTGCATACATGACTATCATATGCTCCGCCATCTCAGCGACTGCACCCATGTCATGAGTGATTAAAATGATCGCACTTCCGGATTGTCGTCCGAGATCCCGCATCAGATCGAAGATCTGTGCCTGCACGGTGACATCAAGTGCGGTGGTGGGTTCATCGGCTATCAGTATCTTAGGCTCACAGGCGAGTGCTATTGCTATCATCACACGTTGTCTTTGGCCGCCTGACATCTGATGCGGGTAGTCACTAACGCGAGATTGTGGATCAGGTATGCGCACAGCATCGAGCAGTTCGATGGCTTTGCTCCAGGCGGCTTTGTTACTTAAGGCCTGGTGTCGACGCAGTACCTCTGCGATCTGCTCACCTATGCTGTACACCGGATTGAGTGATGTCATCGGCTCTTGAAAAATCATGGAGATATCGTTGCCGCGAATTTCGTTCAGGCGTTCGTTACTTGCGGTCGCGAGGTTTTCACCGTTAAATAGAATTCGGCCGCCCGCTACTCTGCCGACCTTGTCCGGTAGCAGCCCCATGATGGCAAGTGCTGTCATTGATTTGCCACAACCTGACTCGCCGACGAAGCTTAGTGTTTCTCCGGGGTACAACTCTAACGATAGATTATCTATGACAGGTGATATGCCATCACGAGTATTTAGTTCGATGCGCAGATTCTCAACTTTAAGCAGGGCTGGCATTAACGCTTTCTCAGCTTCGGGTTAAGTGCGTCATTGAGGCCGTCACCAACCAGTGAGATAGCCAGTACTGTAATGAATATGGCGAGCCCCGGAATCGTCACTGTGTAACTCGAATCCAGTATGTATTGACGGTTAGAGCCGATAATCTGCCCCCAACTGACCACGTTCGGGTCTGTTAACCCGAGAAAGCTTAACCCTGCTTCGAATAAGATCGCAGAACCGACCATCAATGCAGCTTGTACAATGATGGGCGGTAGTGCGTTTGGCAGGATAGTTCTGAATATGATTTTAAAATTAGACACACCGGATGCGCGTGCGGCGGTAACGTATTCCAGTTCTCTTATGCGCAGAAATTCTGCACGGGTAACACGTGCCACAGGTGGCCAGCTAACCACGCCGATGGCAAAGGTAATCATAGGCAGTGACGCGCCGAACAAAGCGACAATTACCATGGAAAAAAGCAAGGTTGGCAGTACCTGAAAAAACTCGGTAATACGCATCAGGAGTTCTTCTACCCAGCCTTTGTAGTAACCTGCAACTGCTCCTACTGTGATACCAATAAGTACTGTGAGCAATGCGGCGGAGAGCCCGATTAAAATCGATACTCTGGCTCCGTGTACTAATAGGGTTGTAAGATCTCGGCCTAAATAGTCCGTGCCCAGTAAGTAGCCTTCTTCACCCGGACGGCTAAACGGCGCCCAGACCATCTCAAACGGATCACCCGGGTAGAGAGTCGGTCCGAAAATAGCTGCAAACAAAACAATCAGCACGATAACCAATCCGATCATGGCGGTGATGTTGCGGCAGAACATCGACCAGACTTCCATCATCGGGCTTTGTGCTTTGAACTCCTCTTCCAGCTGACCACTTATTGGAGGCTTAAGCTTACTCACTGCTTGCTCCTTACTCGTGGATCAACTATGCGTAGTGCAAGGTCGGTGAGCAGGTTACCAACAATCACAACCAGCGCAGAGAAAAACAGAATGCCCAGAATAGTCGGAGTGTCTCGCGCGATAATTGATTGAAAGGCGAGTGTGCCAAGGCCGGGCCAGCTAAATACCGTCTCTACCAGCACTGCACCGGAAATCACAGCAGATAGCTGTAAGCCTGCAAGGGTAATGACCGGTGATACAGCATTTTTTAGTGCATGCTTGTAGACAACCTGACTGGCACTCAAACCCTTGGCTTTGGCTGTACGTACATAGTCTGATCCCAGTACTTCAAGCATACTACTGCGGCAGGTACGCGAATACAGAGCAAGATAAATAGAGCATAGTGTGAATACCGGCAGCACGGCATGATGCGCAATATCCAGCGCTTCAGCGAACCATCCGCCTGTCGTTGTCACATCGCGCATGCCGCTGGTCGGGAACCACCCGAGCTTCAATGAAAACAGTATTAGAAACAGGATACCTGTCCAGAATACTGGCGCCGCGTAACCAAATAAGGCTAAGCCGGTAACAAAATGACTGGCAAGACCGTTAGGATTACGCGCTGAAATTACACCCAGGACCACACCCAGAATAATTGCGATTAGCTGGGCGGATATAACCAGTAGTAATGTGGCGGGTAATCGTTCGAGAATAAGTTTTACAACAGGCTGGTTATAGAAAAACGAATAACCCAGATCAAAGTGAACTACCTTGCCGATATAAGTACCCAGCTGTACCGGGAACGGTTGATCAAGACCATAGTCTTTGCGAATCTGTTCCATGATTTCAGCGTCGGCACCACCCATCGACTGTGCGATGGTATCAGCCACATCGCCTGGTGCCATATGCATCATGGTGAAGTTGAGTACCAGTACTGCCAGCAGCAGTATCACTGCATAGACTACTCGTGTGGCAGTGGCTCTCAGTATTGCCAAGGAAGCGTTCTCTTAGATTCTTGGGTCGATGCCAAGGTAGATGCCAGGTTTTTTTAAAGATTAAACCCGGCAGTAGCAGCACTGCCGGGTTATTAAAACCTACTTCAGGTAGGTCATATCCATTGGCGAACTGGTAGACCAGATGCCCAGCGGCGGGTTACCAACCTTGTCACTGTAGACCGTGTGATACGGAAGCGTGTTGGAAAAGTAGACCGGCACTTCGTCTGCGACGATCTGCTGGAACTCTGTATAAAGCGCTTTGCGCTTGTCCGCATCCGGTTCTTTACTGGCCATATCCAGTAGCTCATCAACGCGTTCGTTTGAGTAGCCCTGAGTATTGGACCAAACGCCTTTGCCTATGTTGCTGGACAAGTAGGTGCGATGCACACCAATAACCGGATCGCCCCAGTTAAAGACAGTATCCCAGCTCATATCATAATCCATATCACCCATCCGCTTGGCCCAGGTAGGGAAGTCAGCGCTGGCTCGAACGGTGACGTCAATACCTACTTTTTTAAGTGCGCCGCGAACGTACTCTGCGTTCGGTTTGAGTTCACCCCAGCCAAAGTCGATAGTAAGACCAAAGCGTGTACCATCTGCACCTGCTTCATGTCCGGCTTCATCGAGTAGGGCATTGGCTTTATCCAGATCTACTTCGTACTTTTCCACATCAGGGTTGTGGAACGGGCTGTCCGGGTGAATGCCTGTAGGAGCATCTTTCGCTGTACCGCGCTGGATAGCTTTGTGGATAAAGTTCTTGTCAACCGCATAAGCAATTGCCTGACGCACGCGTTTGTCTTGCAAAGGGCCTCTGGTGGTATTCAATGCCAGCCAGTCAATCGGGCCGATAGCACCATAGCCTTCAGAAGTAACGGTTAAGCCTTCAACTTCTTTTAAGCGATTGATGTTTTGTGGAGCAACTTCAAAAGCTGCAAAGTCTACTTCGCCGCTCTCAAGTGCAATAGTACGCGCTGCAGGATCCGGAATAATACGAAGTACCATTTTGTCCAGATAAGGACGACCTTCTATAAAGAAATCATCGAAGCGTTCAAGGATAACGTGTTCACCGCTTTTATACTCGGTGAGTTTAAAAGGACCGGAACCGATAACGTTCTCTGTGTTGCGCGGATGCGTTTTTGGATCTTCGCCATCACCGTAAATGTGCTTCGGGATGATCGCCATTAACTGGCCGGACATCGCCAACATTAAAGCCGGGTGTGGCTGTGATAAATTCAGTATCGCGGTATGTTCATCTGGTGTGTCTACAGATTCAACAGGCGCAAACATGGATTTGAACGGGTGGTGCTCTTTGATGACATCAACTGAGAAGGCAACGTCTTCCGAGGTGACAGGCTCGCCGTCATGAAATACGGCATTCTTCACCAGGTTAAGGGTGACCGTTAGACCATCATCGCTGATGTCCCAGCTTTCTGCCAGATAGGGTTGGGGTGTCCAGTCTTCATCGTAACGTAGCGGGGCGGCGAACAGTTGCGAGCCGGGAAACCCTGTAACGATGCCCGACTGCACAGCAGGGTTCAGATTTCTTACATTGGTGCCCATAGCCGCGATCAGCGTGCCGCCGCTTTTGGGGGCGTCAGCCAACGCCGATGAAACCAACATTGATGAAACCAGGGCTGATGTGACAGCCAGCGTGCCTGAAAGTGTGGCGACAGTGGCCAGTCTAACCAGGGTGTTTTTCATTCAACCTCCTCCAGATCGATATCAATTCCGGTTCGCATAAGAGCGACCGGTCACTGACAGCCTATCACGTCTTTGACGTGTACAAGTTCACGAACTGCGGCGTATTTGAGTAATCGATCGGTACGCTCTGGTGTTAGCTCGCACTACACCTGCGTCATCACACACAGTAGCTCAAACATCAGGGAGGCTCCCAGCCATGCCGTCATACCGTTCATATCGAATGGTGGTGATACTTCCACCAGGTCAGCACCAATGAGGTTTAGGCCTTTGAGTTCTCGTACCACCTGGATTGCCTGAAAAGAATTCGGCCCGCCCACTTCCGGTGTACCAGTGCCGGGTGCAAAGGTCGGATCGACGAAATCAATATCGTATGACACATAGCAAGGTGCGGTGCCGACTATCTCGCGGGCTTCAGCCATAACATCTTCTATACCACGCTGAAAAAACTCTTCGATGCGAATAATCCGAATCCCTGCAGCTCTCGCGAAATCTATGTCTTCACGATCGTAAGCGGTTCCGCGGATACCGATCTGCACGACCTTTTTCGGGTCCAGCAGGTTCTCTTCAACGGCTCTTCTAAACGGAGTTCCGTGGGTGTACTTATTACCACCGAAGTAGCTGTCGAACAGATCCGTGTGACTGTCAAAGTGCACCATAGCAACGGGTGCGTCTGCTGCAACTGCACGCAGTACCGGTAGCGAGCACAGATGATCCCCGCCGGCGGTCAATGGTTTTACATTAGCCGCTTTTGCTTTGGCTAAAAATTGCTGCACTCGATTCAGACCATCTTCCATGTCCACCGGATTAGGTGAGACATCTCCAAGGTCTGCGCACTTGGCTGCTTCAAACGGACGCACACCGGTGGCACCGTTCTCGGCCCGAATCATAGTCGATAAGTCTCTAAGTTGACGCGGACCATGTCTTGGACCAGGCCGATTGGTCGTGCCGCTGTCCCATGGTATGCCAATCAGCCCAATATCAACTTCGGACAAATGATCGGATGTAATCGGAACATGCGGTAAGCGCATAAAGGTAGGGATGCCGGCAAACCTGGGCAGGTCCATTCCGGATACAGGGGTGTAGTCGATTGGCTCCATGCGGGCTCAGTCATTGCTGGTGTTAGCGCAAACAGTAACATAGGCCCTGAACTGACGGGTGATAGTACCGCTAAGCTGTCGGTTTCGACTAAGCCTGCCTCTTCGCAATTGATGTAATCCAAACACGGGAGTGGTTAAGTACAGGAAGTGTTTTACTCCGGGTACCAGTACTTAGGTTCAGTGCTGTTTCTTTCAATGATTAAGAAGTTGTTGGCAAAAGCACGATAGGCAGCACTCCACTGACCATCCGGCCACAGCACACGAATAGAAGCACGCTCTGCGACGCCGAGCCCGACATGTACAAAACCACTTTCACCTGAGGCGTGTCCACCACCCACTTGCAGCGTCCGTATTCTTGTGGAGTTACCCGACTTAACCGAGATTTTAGCACCGATTGCATTTCGATTAATGCCATGTTGATGCAGTTTTATCTGTAGCCAGTTACCTGAAATTCGAGTGCGATTATTATATAGGGCTCCCTTGTTACGAAACAGACTGACGTTACTGCCACGGTTAACCACAACAAGATCAAGCGCTCCATCATTATTTAAATCGACAACCGCGCCTCCACGACCGCGAGTCGGCAATGCAAGACCTGCTTCAAGACCTGCCTCATGAAAACCACCACCATGTTTTCCCAATAGCAAATTGTCGGGATCGTTACTGGCAAAATCCGGCATCTGTTCGACATTGCCTTTTGTGATGAATAAATCGAGTAGTCCATCGTTATTGATGTCGTCAAATTCTGCATGCCAGCCGGTTGAAGGTTTTAGATCTGTGCCTGTATAGGGACGATGAGCTGTAGCACCGTTCTCATAACCGATGTCTCTATATTTCGGCCAGCCGTTTTCTTCAAATGCATCAAGTTCCAATTGCTGCAGCTTGGTATCACCCATTGATGTCAAGGCAAACTCGGGAAAGCCGTCTGCATTAAGGTCAGCGCTGGCAATACCCATCCCCCAGATAACTACTTTTTGCCACCCCTCATTTTGTGTGTACAGTCTTGGTTGTGCGCCGGAATCAAAATGCCACAGTTGTTCTTCTCCACCTCTGTGATACTGCCGATCATTGGTGACTCGCAATGACGGTCGGCCCGAACGATTCCAGTCAGTGAAGAGCATCGAAAGAGAGCAATACCCCGGGGATAACTTAAGGGGCTCTGCATAGAGTCTTGCATTATCGCCTGTATTACCGTCTTTAGGGCTAGGCTGATAAAAGTCATGATCATCGCACGTACCCCAGGGGGAACCGGGGGCTATGCGATCAACGTAGTTACCAAAAACCAATGAAGGCTGAGCGGTAGACGGATCAAAGTTAGCACTGAATGCTGTTGTCCAGCTGCTATCCGTTTCAAGCCTGAACGGCTCATAGGCATGATCAAAAGTGCAGTCACCATTGCCACGCAAGAGTCGGTTTTTACCGACCCGCAAGATCGCAAGATCCATAAAACCATCGTTGTCAATGTCCAGTGGATAAGCACCGGTTACTGCAGTTTGTACAGCGCTGACATAGTCATCTTTCTTATTGAAGTCCAGTTTACCTCCGGTAGCGCTTTGGTTTACGTACAGAGATGCGGGGTTTGTTCCGCCAGCAAAAAATAAATCTGGTTTGAAGTCACCGTTGCAATCGAAAGCCGCTACCCCGCCTCCAACAAAGTATTCCCATGGGCCTTCATAGTAATGTTCAATACCTGCTTTGCTTGCCGTCTCTTCGAATACAGGGATGTCTCCTGTATACGCCAGTTCGTCACTATGTGTTTGTGTACAAAGTAGCGACAAGATGATGGTGGCAAGCGCGCCTACAATCGTTTGGATTTTTTGGTAAGCCACTAAAAGTTATCCGCAACCGATTGCGGCGGCTCTATTACCAGTGTAGACAGGAAAGCAATTATGGATTCACGATCCTGTGAGCTCAATGCCAGATATTTATCTCGCGTTTTCCTGGCATCACCACCGTGTGCTTCGATTACTTCGTGCAGTGTAGTTAAATCACCTCGATGGCCGTACGGATCAGTCGATGCAATACCCCAGAGTTCAGAGGTAATAAAAACATCTCTCTCGACAAATCTTTGTGACAGGAGCTCGTTGCCCAGTGTTGCGACTTCCTGATCTGCGATTTTGTGTCGTTTAAGATCACCAAAAAGTGGTACAAGAATTTCACCGTTTTCGTTGTGTGGCAATTGCTGCAGCCATGAAGTTAACGAGAGATCGTATATGGCGTTATGATCGTCTTCTGAGGTACGTCGCGTACCGGCAAAATCATAGGGCCCGGGGTCTGCAAATTTCACAGACTTTAACGGCAGGGTGGGGCGATGACAACTGCTACAGCCGATAGCGTCGAACTGTTTTTCACCTCTAATCGCAGCACTTCTCCATGCTTCATTGTCGACTTCCAGGCGGCCAGGTGGTGGTAGTGTTGCCTGCCATGCAACCAGTGCACTGACATCACCTGCCTGAATTTCATCTTCAAAACCATCTTCATCAAAATCTCTGCTACCGGTCCAGCGTTCGCCGAATCTTTCTGTAGCCAGCATGCCGTGATGATGATTAAGCGCGTTAACGGTGAATTGTCTGAGTGAAGTAATCACACCTTTCTGGGTAAATGGACGAATAACCAGATCCTGATCTACACCTTCAAGATCCTTTAAATCAACCGTGCCATCAGGTTGTGCATGGAGTTGACCGAAGTTCACGCCTTTGGTTACTAAATCAATGCTGTGCGTACTAGCTTGTTGTCGCGCTGTTTGCACCGCCACCTTCCGAAGGTTTTGCAGATCATCAGTCATTTCTCTTGCCAGCAACTCAATTAAACCGGCACCCATCAGGTGGTTGGTATTACGCTCGTTAGAGAATTGCGGATCGGTGTTGTCGAAATCGGTGTTTTGAAAACCTTCGGATACAAACACGTTAACTGAAAAATCCCCGGCCCCTCCTGTTAATGGTTGGTTATGGCAACTGACACATGCATTGGCATCCAGACCGGCTGTTCGTGAGAACTCATGACGGGCAGGGCGTTTCTTTTTTGTAGGAATAATCGCTTGCGTAGACATTGGTCTGCCCACGCCGTCTTCTTTACGGAATCGAGCTGTAAAAAGATGTTCGCCGCTGCTGATCAGCGCTTCCATTTCAGATCTGGTCAGTACGCCGTTCAGTTGCTCTTGATCAATGTGACGCGGAATTGCCTGCGCATTCCATGGGGCTACAGAGCTATCGTCGGTGGCTTGTGCCTGAAAACTAAATGAAGTTGCCACAACTACAGATGAAATCGCAGCAGCCAATGCAGTTGTTTTCATAATCATTGATACAGTTTTAGCGTCGTGCATGGTTAAGTTTCTATTTACGCGCCGTAGTTTTTGGGCAATAGGTCGTCAGGCACTGAGTTGTCGGGCAATGGGTTGTCTGACAGTTATTTGCCTGGCAACCTTCAGGAGCTGCACAACTGAGGAACTGCTCAGACATGGGCGCTACTCACTCGCTCACCAAAGCTAAACACTTCCCGGTCTATGTAAGTAAGCGCTTGTAAGGCAGCCCCTTCCAGTATTAACGCACGTTCGCTTTTCGTTTCGTGAATTGTTATCAGGTTTTTATCTGTGCTGCCAAAATGCTGAAGGTTTTTGTTGAGTGATTCTTCCATTAAGCTGTAGGCGGCCTGGGTTGTGCCTACTAACACTACCGGAAAAGGATCAAACAGCGCAAAAAGATTAGTTAGTCCGATCCCGATAGCAGCACCGGCTTGTGCAAAAGCTTCACGCTCCGGGCCAGGCTGCGTTTGCGCTTTTTCTATCAGTTTTAAAAAGCTTTCGGCATCAATCTCGTCGGATGGTTCAGCGGTTCTAGGCTGTTGCATCGCATTGCGCCAGATTGCATAGTCAGATGCATAGGCTTCTATGCATCCTTTTCTACCACAACGGCACAACGCTCCGTCGGGTTTTAACAGCATGTGGCCAAACTCTGTACCGGAAGAATGTGTACCACTAAGAACTGATCCTTTGTGAAAAATACCGATACCAATGCCATAGGAGAGCAATATGGCTGCGAAATTTTCATCTTCCTTGTTTGTATCACCTGAGGCCTGTTGCTCTTGATAAAGCGCACTTGCAATTGTTTTACAGTCGTTTAATACCGTTACATCGACGCCGTAATGATTCTGTAGCAAACTGGCCAGATTAAGCTCATCCACATTGGTGATTGGTGACTGCAACACACTATTATTGTCACTACTGACCGTACCTTGATACACCACAGCGATATGCTTCAACGTTGCGCTGTAACTCACTTTGTGTGCGAGTGTTTTATCAATCAGCTTAAGTAGATTTCTGGTGAGAGTTTTCCCCGACAGCTCAGACGTAATGAGATGTGTGCTCTGTTGTTGGAGCTCCAAGCCGGTGTAGTCGAACAAAGTGGCCTCGAGGCAGTTGAGCCGTAGCGTGATCACCGCAGTGGTAGCCGCATCAGATCTGAGTCCCAAGCTCACCTGCGGTCTGCCGCGGCGCGTGTTGCTGGTATCAGACCCGGCGATTACAGCAGTGGGGGCGATCTGTTCAATCACACCGTCATCGATCAAATCTGCCGTCACCTGAGTCACTGTGGCACCGCTGAGACCAGTTAAATCACTGATTCCAGTGCGAGATTGTCTTCTATGGTTGCGCAGACATGACAAGATGCGACTGCGGTTGTGCAGACGGAGCTCGTCGGATTTAGTAATAGTGGCCATGGAAAAATAACTTGACACATCTTGCGGAAAGAATCACTATTTTTTTCGAGCCTAAAAATTAATAGGTGGAATAGTCGACATCGTAGGCTGTTCCCGGGTTCCGTGGGACAGCCCCAGGCCGTTTCGCGACCAGATAAAGGCCGGAGCTAATTCTTGCCGCTTAAATTTTATTACGAGGATATTCTGATTATGAAGAAGACTTTAATGGCGCTGGCGACAGCTGCGTTGGTTACCACCATTTCCGGTCCAGTAATGGCGGAAGGAAAAACAATCGGTGTTTCCTGGAAAGTGTTTCAGGAAGAGCGCTGGAAGCGTGATGAGGCTGTTATCAAGAAAATCGTTGAAGACGCTGGCAACACCTACATCTCTGCTGACGCTCAGGGTTCTGCAGGCAAGCAGCTGACCGATGTTGAATCTTTGATTTCTCAAGGTGCTGACGTTCTGATGATCGTACCTTTTGACTCAGAAGCTATTCTGCCAGCGGTTGAGCAGGCGTCTGCGGAAGGTATTCCAATGATTGCGTATGACGTGCAGATTGAGCACCCTGACTCTCTATACATCACTTTTGATAACGTTGGTGTTGGCCGTTTGATGGCTAAGACTATGCTTGAAAATGCAGGCGGCAAAACTGAAGGCAACTTCGCGTTCATCAAGGGTGACCAGGGTGATCCAAACGCAACATTCCTTTTCGAGGGTATTATGGAAGTGCTTCAGCCAAGCATCGATTCAGGTGCTATCAAGAACGTTTGTGAAACTTTTACAGACGGCTGGAAGCCGGAAAATGCACAGAAGAACATGGAGCAATGCCTGACTTCTCAAGACAACAACGTTGATGCTGTTATCTCTGAAAACGACGGTATGGCTGGTGGTGTTGTAGCAGCACTAGAAGCACAAGGTATGGCGGGTGATGTTCCTGTTACTGGTCAGGATGGTGATCTTGCGGCAATCAATCGTGTTGCGCGCGGTACACAGCTTGTCTCTGTATGGAAAGACTCACGTGCACTGGGTAAGGTTGCAGCAGAAGCAGCCCTTATGCTTGCTGACGGTAAGTCTATGTCTGACGTTCCGGGTACTGCACCATTCTCCGGTGGTAAGCGTGGTGTTGAAGTAGTTTCAATCCTGCTTGAGCCAACTCCAATCACCACTGATGCGGTAAGCAAAGTGATTGATGCTGGCTGGATCTCAAAAGAAAAAGCCTGTGAAGGCGCGATGGACGGTGTTGCTGGCTGCTAATTAGGCCTTGCAACCAAGGGCTGCGAAGCAATTCGCAGCCCTTTTTTTATCTACCCTTTTTATATCTATAACCACCACTCAATGGTTGTTCAGGTTTCTTTGCCTGAAGTTTTGTACATGACTATATTAAGCACCCTTGTGGTGTGAACAAACTTATTTCTGGAGCGAGAAAGTTGCCCGATACACCGCAAGAGTACAAAGAAAGCGCTATGGTTCGCTTTTTACGTGCAACAGAGGTTGATACCCGTCTGTTGGGTATGATTGGCGCACTGTTGCTAATCTGGCTTGGTTTTCACTTCTACGGACACTTCGTAAACGGATATGGTGCGTTTCTAACGCCAAGGAATCTCTGGAACCTGTCGGTTCAAACTTCTTCAATCGCGGTTATGGCTACCGGTATGGTATTGGTAATCGTGACGCGTCATATCGATCTTTCGGTTGGTTCCTTACTTGGTTTCAGTGCCATGATTATGGGAGTCATGCAGGTTTGGGTGTTGCCTCAATACCTCGGACTTGGTCATCCAGCTATCTGGCCCATTACCGTTGTAGTTGGGATTACATTCGGTGCGATGGTCGGTGCTTTTCAGGGTTTTTTAATTGCCTACCTTGATATACCTGCATTTATTGTCACGCTTGGTGGGTTACTTATCTGGCGTGGCGCTTCCTATCTTGTTGCCAGAGGCGAAACCATTGCCCCTGTTGATCCGACTTTTGCGCTGATTGGTGGCGGGCCACACGGAACCATCGGAGCGACAGGTTCGTGGATACTTGGAATTATTGTCTGTCTGGGTATTGTGTTTTTACTGCTCAGCGGAAGGCGGCAACGCAAGAAATTTAATTTTCCGACAAGGCCTTTATGGGCAGAGTTTCTGTTGGCAGGTGTTGGTGTTTCATTTGTTCTGGGTGCGGTAATGGTGATGAATGCCTACCCGTGGCCTAAAGGCATTGTTAAAAAGTACGCAGCAGCCAACAACATTGAAGTGCCTGCCGAGGGACTGTTTATATCGCACGGGTTTGCTATTCCGATACTTGTAGCCATTGCCGTTGGAATCGCGATGACATTCCTTGCAACCAGAACCCGCTTTGGGCGCTATGTTTTTGCTATCGGCGGTAATCCGGAAGCGGCAGAGCTTGCCGGTATCAATACCAAAAAAATGACCATGTTAATCTTTGCACTGATGGGAGCATTGACAGGTGTTGCTGCGGTAATCGCAAGTGCCAGACTCAAATCGGCAACGCTCGCACTGGGGCAGTTTGACGAACTTTACGTTATTGCAGCGGCGGTAATCGGTGGTACTTCTTTCGCTGGTGGTATCGGTACGATATACGGAGCCATTTTGGGTGCTCTGGTGATGCAGTCATTGCAGTCAGGCATGGTGCTGATCGGTTTTGATGCTTCAATTCAACAGATGGTTGTCGGCGGTGTGCTGGTAGTCGCTGTGTTTCTCGATAATCTTTATCGCAGAAATTCGGTTTAGGGTTGGAGAATAATAATGGATGCGAATAATCAAACTCCACTCGTTGAACTTAAAGATATATCCATCTCGTTCGGTGGCGTTCATGCAGTGGACAAGGCTTCCTGTGAGTTGTATGCCGGTGAAGTTGTCGGCTTGTTGGGTCATAACGGCGCTGGCAAATCAACACTGATTAAAATCCTCTCTGGTGCATATTCACGTGATAGCGGTCAAATCTTTGTTGATGGGAAGGAAGCGGTTATTAATAATCCGCGCCATGCTAAAGAGTTTGGTATTGAGACTATCTATCAGACCCTGGCACTTGCAGACAATGTAGATGCTGCGGCCAATTTATATCTTGGTCGGGAGATACTTACCCGTTGGGGTACTCTCGACGATGCTGCTATGGAAGCAGAAACACGCAAGGTCATGAATCGTCTCAACCCCAACTTCACTCGATTTAAAGATCCGGTAAAGCAGTTGTCTGGTGGTCAGCGTCAGTCTGTGGCAATCGCACGTGCAATTCACTTTAATGCACGCATCCTGATTATGGATGAACCAACCGCGGCCCTTGGTCCTGCAGAAACTGAGCAGGTCGGACAGCTTATCAAACAGCTAAAGGAAGATGGTATCGGGATATTTTTGATCAGCCACGACATTCACGACGTATTCGATCTTGCAGATCGTGTTGTTGTGATGAAAAACGGTGCGGTAGTAGGTTCTGCGAAAACCTCTGACGTCACTAAAGATGAAGTGCTTGGTATGATTATTTTGGGTAAGTGCCCTCCTGGTGCGACTCGCGGTCCAGGTGCTGTATAGCGCGCTTGCTGTATAAGAAGGTGCTGTACAGTACGAACCGATATTCTCCCTCGGGAGAATACAAGGCGTTTTTTGCTTTGCAAGAGGGGAGGATGTTTGTAAGCGTCCGACCATTACATCTTGCAGACATCAGCGGGTTTGTGTGTAGAGAATCATTTCGAGTTCATCGGAAGT
>CALIHW010000109.1 GCA_938020525.1 uncultured Granulosicoccaceae bacterium
CGTAGCGAGAAAGTGAGATTTTGAGTCAGATATTTCGATCGATTGAGGCGAATAGTTATTCATATTTAACGATATCGATCGTAATAGCTGGCCAAAAGATCGCTTTCGCAGTAGATCATTCATTCTCGGACAAGCTCCTAGCGGGCTGTGCGGGAAGTTCGGTAACAAACTTTTCACAGCCACAGTCGGCTGAGCTTGCGCAAAAAAATGCAGGCATAGCAGGGCCTACGTCGAATTTTTTTACGCAGCTAAGGCGGCTGTGGCTTCGAGGCGTGTTACCGAACTTTCCAAACAGCCCACTAGCTTTTGATTCATCGTATTTTTACTTTAAGGCCGGTCACTGATACCGGCCTTTTTTTGGACTGCACTCCATGCCACTGCCAAACTCAATCAGACTGAAGAACGCGACTGTCGAGTTCGACAAGGGCTTTGTCTGCAACAATATTGACTGGGTTGTACACGCCGAACAGCACTGGCTGATCTGTGGCAACAATGGCTCAGGGAAATCAGCACTGGCAGCAATACTCACCGGCGCCGGCGACATACAGGATGGCATCGTTAAAGACCTGCCACCTCATGTTGGTGTTGTTTCATTTGCAGCACAGCAGGAGTTAATAGAAGCAGAGCGCCGTAAAGATGATGCAGACATCATGGATGTTATTGCAGAAGGCACACCGGTGTCTGAAATAATCGCCGCTGTCGCACAAGACAAGCCACTGGCAGACGAGCTGTGCGAAAAATTTGGCCTCACACCATTGCTCGATAGAGCATTCCGGAAACTCTCCACCGGGGAGTCAAGGAAAGTCATGCTTATTCGGGCACTGACCTGCAAACCGGATCTGTTAATTCTGGACGAACCATTTGAGGGACTTGATGTTGCAAGCCTCGAAGCGCTCCAGCTACACTTGAACAGTATTGCAGCGACCACCACCATAGTGACTGTCCTGAATCGACTCGATCAATGCCCGGACTTCATCACTCACCTGGCCTACATGAACTATGGCGAGTTGGTGGAGAAGGTGTCGCGCAAAGACACCGAGGCATGGCAGCAACTGCAGGGACTACTGCACCTGCAGACTTCTGAACTGAAAGTACCACCTTCAGATGCAGATACCGCACTGCCCGCACTTGATGCTTCTGACCTGCTGGTACGGATTACCAATGGAGCTATCAAGTATGGAGACACCGTTATATTCGAAAATCTCAACTGGACAATAAACCGCGGTGAACACTGGCAACTCACCGGCCCGAACGGCAGTGGCAAAACCTGTTTGTTATCGCTGATAACAGGCGATCATCCGCAATGCTATGTAAACGATATTTTTGTATTCGGATTTCAACGCGGCAGCGGTGAGAGCATCTGGCAGATAAAACAGTTTATCGGCTATGTATCAACTGCCCTACAGTGGGAATACACTGTCGGGACCAGTTTACGCAACGTCATAATTTCAGGCTTCTATGACAGTATTGGTTTGTACAGCAAGCCAACAGACAATCAACGCAAACTTGCTGATGAGTGGCTGGAAGTTCTCGGCATGAAATCACGCGCAGATGATACCTTCACCAGTCAGTCCTATGGTGATCAGCGGCTATTATTGATTGCAAGAGCCATGGTAAAGCATCCACCGCTACTGATATTGGATGAACCCTGCCTGGGCCTTGATGATATGAATAGACAACGGGTTCTGGCGCTGATCGAACTGATCTGTGAGCGAAGTGATTCAACTGTTTTATATGTAAATCATCACGCTGACGATAAGATCAGCGGTATTGATAACTATCTTGCGCTTGGTGATGCGAATAGTGCCAGCAATCAGTAGACTTTGACTCTCCCGCACGAACACGTATGGTGGATAAGCCCATCCGCCGTTAGAACTTTCCAAGAACCTTTTTGAGGCACAGTAAATCAAGTTTGCACGATCTAAAAGTGCATCCACCAATGACGCTAGCTGCACCGTTCTGGCATTGGTGGATGCGCACTGATTTTAAGTGTGAATTTAAAGTATGTGCTTATAGAAATTCTATAGGCTCATTTGAGCGTTGATTAGCTTATCCACCCTACGTGACGGTTCGTCTCAAGTGTTTACATCGTCGTCTCACCTAGCTACCCGGACCACTGGATATTTCATTGAAAGCAATCGAAATTATGCATTATTAACTGTTCGATTTGTAAATACAAACATCATCGCCGCCACCGATATACTTGCCATTACTATAACAGCACAAGCCGCCACCCAAAAATGTTGTGCACCACCTAGTGCAATAATTATTGCACTGGCAATACCACCGGTCGCCATCTGCCAGGCACCGACAATACCAGTGCCAGTACCCCGATGAGTACCGGCGGCTGTTATTGCCCCTACGGTAGTATTGGCAACGATAATACCGTTAGCAAAACCAAACAGACAGCATGGCAGTGCTAGAGACAACGCGCTGGTCATACCTAGTACTTGGGTAACAAGCATGGAAACACCGGACAATAGGCTTAAAACACACCCGACGAGAGCTGCCCGCTCAATCCCCTGGTGCACAAACCAGCTCCTATTAAAGGTATTACCCACAAGATAAAACAACGGCGTTAAAGAAAACCACAATCCAAATTCGGAGGCTGTATAGCCGTTGCGTTGATACTGATAGGCCAGAAAACTGTTAAGACAGAAAAATACACCGACTTGCATACCACTCGCCAGAGTCCATCAGGTAAACATTGGATTCCTCAACACTGAACCGTAAGCCATAAGAATTGAACCCAGATTGATTTTCTTAAGCTGGTTCTGATTAGTCTCTTTGGCAACACTATAAGTTAAGAATAAAAGCAGCAATCCACCAATGACTAAAATTATCATGGTGCTTTTCCAGCCAGCACGTTCAGCGAACCAGCCGGAGAACGCCAGCGATAGAGCGGGTGCTACTGACAGCACCATGCTAATGGTGGACATCTGCCTCGCGGCTTCGGTTCTTGCAAAAACATCATTCACAATGGCACGTGCCATTGCCATACACGCAGCCGCACCGAAACCCTGTAGCACCCGGAACGCAACCAGCCACTTTATGTCACTCAACAGGGTCACTGCAACGCCACCAAGCACGAAGAGCACCGCACCAATGAACAAGACAGGGCGTCTGCCATGCCGATCTGACAACGGCCCCCACACTAATTGACCGAGCGCAAGAGCGAGCAAGTACCCTGAAAACAACTGCTGAACCGCAGCACTGGATACATTCAGATCATTTTTAATCAACGGCAGGATCGGTGTCAGAACAGTCAAGCCGACAACCCCCACAGCGGAACATAGCGCGAGAAATGCTATCGGGGGCGCATAAGTGGCTGTTGCTGCTGGCAAATCTGTGTCGACACTTTTATCAGTGTCGACACCAGCTTGCCCGGACTGCGCGTCCGGTGACGGAGGAGATGTTTTGATTGGGGCAGTCCATCCAGAGAAAAGCTACAGCAGGAGTACTATTGTGGCATATCCCAACCAATATACTTTGATTTTATAACGCTATTCGTAAGTGCTATCCATGATTCAACTCTGCGCATTCATGTGGGGACTCGTTCGTGTTCATAAACCGTGAAGATTCGGCACGAACTACCAGCACATGAATGCCATCAATAAATTCAATCACCAACCCCCTTGATACTAAGACTCAGGCCACAAGCCTGTTTCCGGATGAAACTGCGACCAAGCAAACCAGAACGCCTGATGGCTTCCTATATCAGAACCGTCTTTATCGATAGCACGAATGCCACCTCCATCAAGTATCAGTTTAACGTTCTCAAACTCTACCTGTTTGTTCTGATTCAATTCAATAAACGCTCTGCTGCGTTGAAACGCATAGGGCTTACCGGAATTTGTGATCACACCGATAACGTCCTCGTGTACCGAGAGCCTAGGATCAACATCACCGACCGGAAAAATAGGCCCGTTAGCATCACGGTTGTTACGAAAATCCGGATCACGCCCTAAAGCCAGCGACTCAACCAACACAGTGGTCGTTGGATGCGCCTTTTTCCATTCACCCCACTCTGCTGTCACAACGCTTGCCTGCTTAAGCTTTATACCCTTCTCTGCAAGTGGCCCGGTTAACGCAGCACCGGTAAATGTATCAAACACAGACCAAGTGGTAAGATCGTACATTACCTTATTTGAACGACTCAATAATCCAGATGTCCGCAGTATCGGCCGCTCCACACCTTCGGGTAGCTAATCGGTAAAATACACTTGTGCAGCACCACATAAAGTACAGTAAGGCATACCGATATCACGTCCGCCCAAAGTATCGTTAACCATTTCCCGAACTTCCATTATCTGGCGCGGATAAGCGCGGTACTCACCATTAATTTCAACACCGAATACTACATCATCGTCATCAAGCCATGTTGCATCTGCAGCTGCGAGAACATCAGGGTTGTCTGCCGCTGGAATACAGTTACACAGATCATCGGTAGTATCGTAGGGTCGGCTATCAATAAGCACTCCACCCCAGGATACCTTCGTCCAGTCGATATCTCCTTCAATAAATATTTTATCCCACTCTGACTCAATAGAAGTAAACAACGCTTTCTTTACCGGCAGATAGCCTGGTGGTGCAGGGATTTTCCATGCAATCAGATGATCGGTTGTTTCACCCCAGATATTTCCGCTTTCGTATTCAAAGCCGAGTAATCTGCTGGACGCATCACCCAGCGATCTCATTAACCCACCACCCCCGGCAAAACGCATTAAATCACTGATCAGCCAGGCCAGCCTGGGATCTTCGGAGCTCGCGATGAGTTCCAGCCCCTCTTCCTGTTCCTGCCCCCACTTTGCGGTAGCCGCCGGTACCAAAAAAGTATCTACCAGTGCTTCCTGAAGTTCCTCAGATAGCGTCTTAGTGGATGGAACAGAAGGACGGGGACCAAATTCCTCAATTACGTACTTCGACAAAACCGGTGCTTCCGTATCCTGCGCCAGTGCAAATCGACCCGAAAACCCCACTAGCACAGCTAGTGCAAATAGCCCCGCACGTTTGCACAATTGTTTAGACTCAAGCATTGAAAACACTCCGGATTAAGTAAATGTAGTTTTAGCGTAGCTATTTGCGCGCAGCCCACAGGTAGACTGCCACACTCCACTGAAAGTTCTACACAAAGATACCTGACTAAGTTTACTTTTCTATAACAAGTATTCTATTTTCTGTAACAACTCTTATTAAGTGACGGGAAAATACGCAAAATGCCCGTATTCACCCCGCGGGATTCACGCGGTATGGCGGGCGTAGTATATGGTCAGGTGACGGGGTTCAGACTTTTTTCTATCCGCTATTGCCGTATATGGTATGCACCTATACATATTCTTTGTTCTTAGACTCTAAGTCACCCAGCAAATACGGACGATAATTCCACTATCAGAACCGATGTACTGCCACCCGCCAGATACAAAAATGGCCCATCCCAGGTGTGTGGTGAAAAAGCTTCCGCAAGCGTCATCACAATTGGAATAAGCACCAGGGCCAGAATCAATTCAGTTTGACTTAGATGCTCCGACAGCAATACTACAGCAAGTACACCACTCAGAAAAACGCATAAGCTACCCTCGATAGTTCTTGTGTATTTTCTGTCTGTAAAAAGTGCACTGGTTTTATAGTGGTGTTTACCAAACCGAATACCGACAGGTTCTGCAAGTCCGTCACCGATACCAACCACCAGTACAGACATATAGATAAGTACAGCTCTGTCATAGAGATTCAGCCATGCAACCATTGCAATCACTACCATGAAGGTTGCAAACAACTGGGTTGAAGCCCAGAGCAGTGTGTACGGTTGATCTTCCGGGCGATCTATTGCAGCAAAGCAGGTGCTAAAAAAATAAGAGTTCCGACGAACCGGCTCAACCAAACAGACGAGACACAGCAATACCACCGCACCACTAACGAGTGTAGTTTTTACAGACGCCGGAAAAGGCAGTACCGACGAAAGTACCAGTGGAGAAAAAATAAAGACAAAATGAAATATCTTACGTGTGTAGTTGACCTTAACACCACGTCGCACCAACCAGTGCCCGAGCACAAACGCCGTGGCAAAGAATATCAGTACTTTTAAAAGCTCACCTATCCAGAAATTCACTATTTACACTTTGGTTTTTCTTCGCTTCATCGACCATGCATTGCTGCACTCAACCATTCTTACATCTGCGTCACTGGAAATACGTTGCCACCAAGCCACAATACTCCCGGTATCAGCATGAGATTCCCACTCCTGTTCTACACCGCAAACAATCCAAACGTGCGCTCAAAATGTGACCTAACTACTGCCCATTGGTAAGCACGCAATTGAGACAAACACACCGGTGCGCTAATATGCACCTATGCAACCACACGCACCTTTACACGCAATCATTCTCGGTCTGGTGCTAACGTGCCTTAGCTGCACTGCAACAGCCGTCGAGTTGTTAATTGTCGAATCTGATGACTGTCCGTATTGCCAGCGTTTTCATGCTGAAATCGGGGTCGCTTATCCAAAAACAGAGGAAGGCAAAGTTGCACCATTGAGAATTTTACAACTTGGCGAAGCTATGCCTGATCCGTACGCTGATATCAAGCCCGCAACGGTCACTCCTACTTTTATCCTGGTTGATAAAAATAAAGAAGTAGACCGGATTGTTGGGTACCCGGGAGACGAATACTTCTGGTTCCTACTCGGACAAATGCTGGAAAAACTTTGAATTCACCTATTTTTCCACGCTCTTCAATGACCTCAAGGGTTTAAAGCACCAAGCAACCTGCAACGCTACGTTGAGACGTATCGAAATCCCTCAGCATACTTTTCAACCTGACCGTATCCCGGCTCAGGTAAGTGATAACCGATTAACTTCATACGATCAGCAGCCAATAGATCAAGTAGTCTTTTGCGAGTAGCGACAGCCGCATTCGGGTCTTGATCGCTACGCCACGCCCATTCCGGCTTGTGAAAAGACAGTACCGGATGTATCAAAGCATCGCCCAGGACCATGACCGGTTCTGAACCACCATGGACAACAAACGACGAATGACCAATCGTGTGACCGTGCGTGTCAAGTGCTTCGATACAGGGTAATATTTCTTCACCCCATTCAAATCGACTTAGTTGCTCTTCGATCAATGGCAACCGGTTACGCGCACCGGCAACGAAACCCAGGCCAGCTTCATCAGTATTGTTCAGGGTATCGTCCGACAACCAATAGTCATACTCCGTTCCGTGCATGTGATAGGTCGCATCAGGACACAACAGCTCATCAAAATCATCAAGCAAGCCCCAACAATGATCAGGATGGGCGTGAGTGAATACCACGTCAGTGATACTAAGTGGGTCAACACCAGCCTCTTCAAGAGCTGAAGGCAACAAGCCCGCAGAATCTAAAAACTGGCTGCCCGAGCCAACATCGAACAGTACCTTATGCGTCTCTGTTTCAAGCAAAGTGACATTGAGTGGTGGATTGAACTCTGTACCTGATAGCCCCGCCTGCTGCAGCAATGGCATTGCTTCTTTTTCCTGCTGCTCATCCTGAAAGAGAGTACCTGAAGGCAGGTTCAGAAAACCATCAGAGAGAATATGTAGTTTTGCATTGCCTGCCAGCTCTATTGAGCGGTTTGATGCTTTTGCAAATGGTGAAAGACCGAATAGACCCACACCGATGGACTGAATAATCCGGCGTCTTTTAATGTCGGCCATACTTTTAATATCAGCCATACTATTAATACCAGTAACTATAAGATCTGAGTCTCGCATAGTCAGACAACCTGAATGAATTGTTTACTACCGGTACGGCTTAACAGCCGAAATAAATATCAAATAACCTTTACAGACTGACCTTTACTGACTGATTAGGCTGCATCGAAATGACTTCCTGCTTGCCTATATAAGATTCCATCAAATCAAATATCGCAGGACCCTCGACATCTTCATTTACAGAAGCCCAACCCGCGACTACATAGCTTTTACCCGGATCAATCGGTTCACCGGTAGACTGTAAAGTCATGTCGTTTATTCGACTACCCATGGTAGCTGTTGGCTTGCACGTATAACCCATCCCTCCTACGCGAACCATATCCCCACCTTGTTGAAAGAATGGATCGGGGTTGAACAGATTGTCACAAACGTCCTCAAGGATTTCCTTAATTCTCTCACCGGAAAATTCCAGTCGATAGACCTCGGGATAACTCATTGCTGTCTGGGTGTAGAGATCTTCCACTGTGATGTTGTCACCAGGCAGCAACGTTGTGCCCCACCTGAACCCCGGGCTGAATGAAAGCTCTGCATCACGTTCCTGAATCATGCCCTCACAGATCAAATCATCCCAGGTGCCGTTAAAGTTTCCGCGGCGGTATAGCAATGAATCTGTCTTACCAATAACTCGACCAAGCTCACTCTCATAAGGTGCTCTGACTTCATCAATTTTTGCAGCCATAGCAGGGTCTGGGGTAATAACGTCTGAGAAAACAGGTATCACAAAGGAGCTATAATCAGTAACTTTGCCACTCTTCACTTCAAGGTCGACTCTGCCGAGATACTTACCGTGCGAACCACTGGCCAGTATCAAAGTATCATTCACGTTTATTGCCTGTGGAATGGCATCATGGGTATGACCGGTAAGAATCACATCTATACCAGAGATTCCACTGGCAAGCTTTCGATCTACATCAAATCCATTGTGTGAAAGCAAGACCACAACTTCCGCACCATCTGCTCTTGCCTGCTCAACATTATTTTGCAGTGTTTCCAAGCGCAACCCGAATGACCATTCAGGGAACATCCAGCGCGGGTTGGCAATAGGTGTATATGGCATTGCCTGGCCAATAATGGCAACACGGCTGCCACCTGCTTCTACAAAAGAGGTGCTGTCAAATACTGGCTCTTCCCAATCAGTATCAACGATGTTCCCAGCAAGAAACGGGAAATCGAGTTCCTCTATAATTTCAAGAACACGATCCGCGCCCAAGGTAAACTCCCAGTGCCCTACCATGGCGTTGGGTTTTAACACAGACATGCAGTCGACCATGTCCTGTGCATTGGTTTTGAGCGCTGTATAAGAGCCCTGCCAGGTATCACCACCGTCTAGCAGAACCACATTATCATCGCCACGTTCTGATCGGATTGCATTGATCAGTGTTGCAGTACGATCAAGGCCGCCTAGTCGACCGTAGGCATTGGCAAGATCAACGTAGTCGACCATGGTGTGTGCGTATGCCAGCGCACTGCCACGGTCAAGGACAAAATGGTTTAAAAAATCTTCACCAACGAGATGCGGCGGTATGCCTGCGTAGTCTCCTACACCGATATTTTCTGACGGAGGTCGAAAATACAAAGGCTTTAATTGAGCGTGCATATCAGTGATATGCAAAAGTGTCAGTTTACCTTTGGAATC
>CALIHW010000110.1 GCA_938020525.1 uncultured Granulosicoccaceae bacterium
GAATGATCTACTGCGAAAGCGATCTTTTGGCCAGCTATTGCGATCGATATCGTTAAATATGAATGACTATTCGCCTCAATCGATCGAAATATCTGACTCAAAATCTCACTTTCTCGCTACGCGGATTTCTACCGCGCAGACTCCTAGTTTGCGTGATTTAAATCATGAGCCAGCACATAAGCCAGTCACTTGAGCTGGCGGACGAATGATAACGAAACCACAATAAAGCCAACATATCGCTGTTGGCTAATCTAATGTATCGATGTGATTAGAAGGATTAAATGAACACAGATGTAAATACGGCGAGGCGCACCAGCGGATTGGTGGGTTTGCAAAAGTACGGCATGTTGTTGATGGGGATCTTTCTTGTCATCCTGGCTGGTGGCAGATTCGTTACACCGTCGGCTGCCTTTCTCGCGCCAGTGTTTTTGCTCCGCTATACCAGAAACACTTCTGTCAAAACGGGTTTGGTGCTGCTTTATGTTTTATTGTTTCTGAGTCTGTTAGTTCGGATGCACGATTATTTAGCCGTTGCCCGGCCGATGAATCTAATTTTGATAGCGGGTTTAACGGTACTTGAGCTGTTACCTTTTGTAGCAGACAGAATGTTGCGTGAGTATCTACCTACTTTTCTAAGACCATTGGTATTGCCGACTGTGTTTGTGGTTTTGGGTATTTTGTTTTCTCCACTAATGCCATTTGGCACCATGGGAGAGAAAGCTTATACGCAAATTGGTAACGGTGAATTGATGCAACTGCTCTCTGTGACTGGAACTCACGGCGTTACTTTCGTTATTCTCTGGTTTGCTGCAACGATGGCATCTTTTTGGGATTCAGGATTTGTATGGCAGCGCAATCGGACACAGCTAATGCCGTTGGCTCTGTGTCTGATGATTATTCTAGTCGCCGGTGGTTTTAGAATTATCTTTGACGAGAATGAATCACCGACAGTTCGTATAGGTGGTGTGGTTGTAGATAAGGCGCCACTCAGGCAATCACTGCAAATCGCAGGTGTTGATCAGCAGGCTGTAGATGCAGCGCATGCGACTCATTTTAAAGCGCTTGTTTCCACGACAGAGAGAATGGTCAGCGCGGGCGCTGTTATTGTTTCCTGGGCAGAAGCAAGTGCAACAATTAATAAAAGTCGTGAGGAGGAATTTACAACAACCGCAGCTGAGGTTGCAAAACGCAATAGTATTTATCTTGTCAGCACATTGGCTGTGATGGAAGAAGCTGAAAACAATGAGGCTAACTCTAAATTAGACAAGCCCATTGAAAACAAGCCCATTGAAAACAGGCCCATTGAAAACAGGCCCATTGAAAATAAGCCCATTGAAAATAAGCTAGTTGTGTTTGGACCGAATGGTGAAAATCTTGGCCAGTACATAAAAGCCAGGTCACTGTGGAATGAAAACAATGTTGAAGGTGATGGTGTTCCACTGATAATCGATACGCCACACGGCAAGCTGGCTTTCACAGTAGGTTTTGATATGGATTTTCCGGCGCTGCTCAGGCAAGCTGGAAATGCAGATATTGTCATTGCGCCTGCTGCTGACTGGAGAACCCTTGCACCACACCACAGCTTGATGTCGACCTATCGCGGAGTGGAAAACGGACTGGCTGTATTCAGGCCTACCTATAATGGTTTATCACTGGCAAGTGATTCTCACGGACGTATACTGGCTCGTACTGATCATTTCAGATCAGATGCGGAAAGTTTTATTGCGGATGTGCCAAGCAAAGGCGTGGATACTTTTTATACACGTGCTGGAGACTGGTTTGCCTGGTTGTCGGTATTACTGTTGTTGGTGCTTTTTCTGGTAGCTTTTTTGACGGCTCGTAAAAGACAGAAGCGTGAAATGCAGGGTGGAGGTGAGCCAACCGACCCTGATGAGGTGCGTGATCGTAGCAGGATCACAGCAATACAATGGCGTGAGGCCGAAAGGGATAACAATTTACATCGCAATAACCAAATAAAAAGCCAGCTAAATAAAAAGCCAGTTAAATAAAAAGCCAGGTAAGTAGACAGCAGGTAAATAAAAAAGCCAGACACAAACTGCATCTGGCTTTGAAGTAGTGATGGAATTACAAGCTAATCCACCCGGTAATTATCACGGCTGTATTTTTTATCTTACTGCAGCTTTCACTGCCATGCTGAGCAAGTCGTCCCACATGGATCCATCTTTGTCTGCATCAAGGAAGCTTTCAAGCATACCGCGATTTTTATTCGCAGCGATGCCACTACCGAAGATGTCGCTGTTGTTAGTCTTATTGCCACCGAAAATTCCACCGCTGTTGTTTCCCTTGCCGAGTAGCTTCTTGCTTAACGCACTTAAGACCAGAGGGGCGAGAATAGGTAAGGCCTTTTTCATTAAGCCTGATGTGAGCCCAGCCTGGTTGGCACTATAGTTTGCGATATTACGACTGACGTCTTTGCTGCCGAAAATATGACCGAGTATCGAGTTACCTTCTTCTACTGTGCTGGCTTGTCCCAGTGAAGACAGGTTGTCGAGATAATTGTGGTGGTTGCCGTTCTGCAGTGCGCTAACAAGACTGGATAAACCACCATCTGAAGCAGCATTGTTTTTAATGCCGCGAGTCAGTGCGGGTATAAGCTGGCTGGCTGCGGCGCGTGCCTGGTTTTCTTCAACACCCAACTGCTTTGCGAGTTCGCTGACTACACCGGCACTTTGGTTGCCGATTAGTGATTCTAAAATATTCATGTTTGTTTCCTGTGTTACTGCCGGTACGGCACTGTAGAGCGGTTTTGCACAATTTTAGTAATATCTAAATGCAAACGTATTAGCGAGGATGTGAGAGCTAAAGTTGCTCGAGTATTTTTTCTGCCGAACTAACCTCATAAGTCGGGCCTTCTTCAACATTCAGGTGGGTCACTTTACCGTTATCGACAATCATGGAAAAGCGCTGCGATCTGATTCCGAGACCGCGCTCCATCAGGTCAAGCTCCAGGCCGAGAGCTTTCGTGTAGGCCGCACTACCGTCTGCCGCCATCAGAATTTGATCCGCATTCTGCGATTTGCCCCATGCACTCATAACGAATGGGTCGTTAACTGACATGCAGACAATTCTGTCTACGCCTTTGGCTTTTATTTTATCGGCGTTAGCGACGAAGCTTGGTAGATGTGATTCAGAGCAGGTTGGAGTAAACGCACCAGGGACTGCAAAAAGGACGACTTTTTTTCCATTAAAGAGCTCGTCGGTGGAAATTGAGTCAGGGCCTTTGTCGCCCATGTGGCCTAGAGAGCCCGCAGGAATAGAATCGCCTACTTTGATAGTCATGGTTTTTGTCACCTTTCAATAAGTTCGTGGTGGCATGGAAACATAGACACATGCCTACGTAAAGGGGGATCGTAAGATGATAGTGATATTGGGTAGGCGGGAGTGCTAGCCTGGATTATTCATGAGGATTCGGCGCCCAGAGGAAATCTGGCTAAACAGGTCGGCCAATCGTCTAAGAAACGTGGCTCGCCACGTGCCGAAGAGGATCGGCCGAGATGTGACGCCAGATTTTCTTCTGGCGTCGAATAGACACACTGCTATTTTGAAAAAGGTGCTAATAAAGTGGTTTGGAACTGTATATATAGTATTTCGCCAATATTTACTTGTCGCCTGATGAATTATCCAGGCTAGAGCTCAAGCAGCTCCTGCAATTTGTCCCGCTGGGCGTAGCCGTCGTTGTAGCCGAGCTCAATCAGATCGCGGGCAAAGTTCGAGTCAAACAACAAGTAGCTTGTGAGTGGGCGTCCTTCTTTGGTCATGGCACCGAGACCGCTGAGCAAAATGCGCATCGAGCGCGGGAAGCGGCTGACATGTTTTGCGACGATCTCTCTGATGTCTACGCTCGGAGAGATCACCAGAAAATCTACCGGGCGTAGAATTGAATCGTTGTGTTTGAAGGTAACTTGTTTGGTTTGCGACAGCGCGAAGTTGATCCGTTTGAGCCTTTCTATATCTGAGTCGAGTCGATCCATAAATAGAGTGTCGAACATATAGCCTGCGACAAAACCGAGATTGGGATAGCTTGCTGCAACATTGCGCGGATCGTATTCA
This sequence comes from uncultured Granulosicoccaceae bacterium, assembly GCA_938020525.1. Lineage (GTDB taxonomy): Bacteria > Pseudomonadota > Gammaproteobacteria > Granulosicoccales > Granulosicoccaceae. The sequence continues at coordinate 4,072 of CALIHW010000110.1, forward strand.
GTTTGTGGATTTCGCACACTGATGATCAGAAGCTTGTTTGCACCCAGGTGCAGTGCCGGGCTAAGAGGGGCGGACTCGCGCATTGAGCCATCGCCATGATATTCGTTGTTAATCTTCACCGCTGGAAAGACTACAGGTATCGCAATTGACGCCATAAAATGATCGACGCTCAGGCGCGATGGGATTCCAAAGCGGCGGGTGCGCTCCCATGGTTGTAGGTCTTCCTGGCCCTCATAGTAAGTAAGTGATGCGCCACGGCCATATGACGATGCAGTGATACCGAGCGCCTTTAGGTGACCGCTGTGTATAGACTGTCTCATACGAGCCAGGTTGACGTGATTTTCTATCAGGGATCTAAGCGGGGTGTTATCCAGAATTGAATCCGGCTGTGAACTGCCGCCACCTCCACTGGCAAAAGACCAAAGCCAGCGGGCACCGGTTTTGGCAGAGCTTTTTGCGTCTGTTCTAACAACCATGTCCATCTGCAGGTTTTCCCACATGCCGAGTAGTCGCTCGAGGCCGTCATTGAAATTCATTGACCGGCTGGCGATCATGCCAGCGTTTAATGACCCTGCAGAAGTTCCGGTGACAACAGGGAAGGGCGAAGGATTTTTGGTCGCGATCAGCTCTTCAACTGCTTTCAAAACTCCCACCTGGTAAGCGTTACGCGCACCGCCGCCCGGCAGAATCAAACCGAGGGTTTGCTGCTCTTGCGATTGCTTTTTTGAAAACCAGTGGATTCCCATGCGCCTGTTTGCTTTCTGAAGGTGAGCGGGTCAACCTCTAAGCATAACAATTGGCACGCCAGAAATTCGTAAAATAGGATGTATTGCGAGCCCACATTTTTTATCAGCCCGATATATAGAGCTTCAGCCATCAGGCACCGTTGTCTTGATCAAGCCGCGCGGCCTGGTGAGCAGTATTGGCTACTGTTGGCGCAATGCCGGTGACTGTTGCTCGCGAACGATGCGATCCTGCAGGCTCTGGTGCAACTCGCGCTTGGCACTTTCCACTTCCATCAGTGCTGTGCTGACATGGTGCCAGTCTACTGTCGCGTCCCGTTGCCTTTTTTGATGGTGCAAACCGGCTGTGCAGATAATTACCGCCGTGACTACCAGACCTGCGACGACCTTGCGGGTGGTCTTTCTGGAGTCAGCTTCCCGCATAGTTAATGAACTCCTCTCTGCCGATTTCTGAAACGATTGCATCTACTTCGCGCCAACTGGCAGCGAGATCGATCAGGGAGTTTTCTATTGCGCCTAGTGATTGCAGGTCTTGCAGTGCAAGCCGTACATTGCGTCTGAGTTGTGCGGTGTTTGCGGCTTCACGGTAAACCTGAGCATTCTTTTCCAGCACAAACAAAACAAAATCTACGCGCTCTGTGCTCGCCGTGAACGTCGTCATCAATCGTGACTGCGAATCTGCGAATCGCTCCCAGATCTGTTTTTGTGCCTCCAGAGAGTTGAGTACGCTTTGGTTCGAGCTGATGATTATTCTGTTTTTATCGCGTTGCAGGGGCGTGGTATTGATCGAGGATTGCGCTAGATTTAATTCTGCCTGTGCGTGGTAGATCCGACGCTGTATCTCGTCGATGGCATTTTGCGTCTCTCGATGCTTGCGTGCCATCAGGCTGCGGCTGTCTTCGGTATTCTGACCATATTCGACACGAAGTTTTGCAGCCTTTTCAAAATTACCGGCAATCACATCGAGTTCGGATGCCAGCTCTTCAATTACATCATCCATGTGATTCGCCTGGCTTACACGGATGCTGAGTGATCTGAAGGCAGCAAGATTCTCTGCCAATAGATGATAAGTGGTGGCCGCTCCGACGTGCTGAGACTCAGAAACAGTATCGAGAACAGTTTGTTTTATCTGATTAAATTGCTCTGGCAGGCGAGTCTCCCCCGCGAACCCTGTAGAGCTGCAGAAGAGGGTTAGCAAACCTGCTGCAAGGCAATTTAGCAGGCGGGTCTGTCCCGTCATGATGTACTCCGACCTTCGCCGATTATGTTACTGATTTACGGCAATAAGACCGTACTCGAAGTGCATGGTATCGACGGGGTTTACGTTTCCTTGAGTGCTTTTTGCCATGCGGCTTTGCATGGCCATGCCATCTACTTTGGCAGTCTGCCTAAACAGATCAAAATGAAGACTTCTGCGGTAATTGAATTACAATTGGTCTGTAACCCAGCTTCCCGGTAGCACTGTCCATGAAACTCCTGTCAGAAATACAAGCGCGCTTCAAGCCTGCGCTTGAGTCGCTTGTGGATGGGGCAGAGCAAGTCGATTCGCTGCTTGGCATGATCAAGCCAACACAGGATGACAAGTTCGGTGACTACCAGGTCAACTGTGCGATGGCGTTGGGTAAAAAACTGGGCAAGCCGCCCCGTGACATCGCTGCCGGGTTGCTGGAGAAGACAGCCCTTGATGATATCTGTGAAAATGTAGAGTTTGCAGGCCCAGGCTTTATCAACATCACGTTTAAAGACAGCTGGGTCACCGAACAACTCAGTCTTGCCAACCAGGATGACAAGCTTGGTGTCGAGCAGGTAAAAGAACCGCGCACAGTGGTGATCGATCTCTCGTCACCCAATGTGGCCAAACCGATGCACGTGGGCCACATCAGATCTACGGTGATCGGCGATGCGCTGGCAAATATACACCGGTTTATTGGTCATAGAGTTATCACAGACAATCATCTTGGGGACTGGGGTACCCAGTTCGGCATGATTATCTATGGCTATAAGAACTTTGTTGATCGCGCAGCCTATGAAAAAAATCCAGTGCAGGAGCTCAGTCGCCTGTATAGATATGTGCGTGTGCTGATGGACTATCACAGTGCTGTGAAAAAGCTGCCTGAGGCAGAAGATCTAAAGCGGAAACAGTTGGATGCGGTTGAACGCGTACAGGCAGAAGACTATGGCGATAACAAGGGCAAACTCAAGCAGCAGAAAAAAGATCTACAGCGTTTAAAAGAAAAGCTAGTGGTACAGGATGAGTTGATAAAGTCCTATAAATCAGCGGTGGAAGAGTGTGATCCCGAGGTTGCAGAAGTAGCCAAGCAGCATGCCGGCATCGGACAGCGGGTTCTTGAAGAAACTGCGAACCTTCACTCGGGTGGTAATGAAAACAAAGCACTGTGGGATGAATTTCTGCCTTACTGTCTTGAAGACATACAGCGAATTTATGACAGGCTTAATATTAAATTCGACCACATACTGGGTGAGAGTTACTATCAGAATCAACTGGAAGGTATCGTAAAAGAGCTGACAGAAAACGGGCTGGCTACAGAGAGTGATGGAGCCATGTGTGTCTTTCTGGATGGTTTTGAAGCACCAATGATCATTCGCAAGAAAGACGGCGCTTTTCTCTATCCTACGACTGATCTTGCAACTATTAAGCATCGAGTGGAGGAGTGGCAGGCTGATAGCATGCTCTACGTTGTTGATCATCGTCAGCACGATCACTTCGATAAGCTGTTTGCAGCATCAAAGCTTTGGGGTTACAAAGATGTGGAGATGACGCATGTCAGTTTTGGCACTGTTATGGGTGATGACGGCAAACCGTTTAAAACCCGGGCTGGTGATACCGTGGGGCTTGAAGGCTTGCTGGATGAGGCTGAGAGCCGTGCGCTGCAGGTTGCTAAAGAACAGAACCCGAATCTTGAAGACAGTCGCCAGCAGGAGATTGGTCGGGTAGTTGGTCTGGGTGCGCTGAAATATGCAGATTTGTCGCAGAATAGGACTTCAGACTATAAATTCAGTTATGACAAAATGCTTGCTTTACGCGGCAACACGGCAACCTATCTTCAATATGCGAACGCGCGCGTGCACGGTATCTTGCGCAAGCTGGATACTGATAAAGAAAAACTGAAAGCTTCCGGTAATGCAGTACTATTTACTGAAAAAGTAGAGCGACAGCTTGCAATTCAGTTGTTGAGATTTGATGAAGTCATCTATGACGTGCTTGTTGAGTACAAGCCTAATCTGCTGTGCAATTATCTGTTTGACCTGGCGCAGCTGTTTGCAAGGTTTTTTGATCAGTGTTCTGTCCGCGATGCAGATACTGACGCAATACAGAAAAGTCGATTGCAGCTGTGCGGGTTAACCTCGCGGACGCTTACTTGTGGCCTTGGATTGCTGGGCATAGAGTCGCTTGAGCGAATCTAGTGGGCCACTTGATAAATAGAGTAACAGTTTTCTTCGCCACAGACGCCATAGCTGCGTTAAAAAAACTCGACGTAGGCCCTGCTATGCCTGCGTTTTTTTGCCTTGCTCTGACGCCTGTGGCTGTGAAAACTTAGTCA
>CALIHW010000111.1 GCA_938020525.1 uncultured Granulosicoccaceae bacterium
GCTGAGGGTATAACCGGTTTACTGTTACATTCTCCCTCGCATTTTTGTCAGATACTGCAAGGGGCGAAATCCGCAGTTGAACAAACGATGGAACGCATTCGGCGCGATGTTCGGCACAGACACCCGGTGGTGATACTGCGAACAGACTTCCCGGCGGAAATGTTTCCCGATTGGTCGATGGCGACTAGTAAGGTATCTGTACAGAGTACTGTTGCAACCATTGCACGCACTCATACTGACCGACTGGCACGACCCGAAGACATTGACCATATCGTCGAGACAATGCAGCAATATCGTTTCGGTAATCACCCCTTGGGTTCAACAGTAGTCTCCCGATCGCAGCAAGATCATTCCCTCCTGGCGCTTGGTGTTTCAGGTAAGAATGAAGAGTCACTTGATTCGATGATTGAGCTGGGTGCGGGTATGTTTGAGTCTGATGATTTGCTATTGATGATGAAACGGCCTGATTGTCAAAAGCTGCATATAAAGACAACATCTGCCGAAATATATGAGCGCCTACGTCACAAGCTTTCGCATTCACAGGATCAGATCGATGTTTGGATCGCAGAAAAAAGTACTGGCACTGAAGTGCGAGGTAATCCACCAAAAATAATCTCTGAGGTCTGTAGCAGCCTGGGTTGCCAGGGAGCTATAGGGTGGCCTATCTATATCGGTATTGGCTATAAAGAGGGAGAAGGCTCGAGGCAGGACACATTCCAGGCAGCGTCAATCTGGTTCCTGCAGAAGCCTGGGGTAGATGAGTTTACGCCTGCCACTGATGATACGCGTGCGCGGTTTGTTAGCTGTCTTGAGCACTTGCTTGAGCAACAGAGAGTGGCGTTTGAAAGCGAGTTGTTGCAACGTAAAGCGCAGAGACAGCAATTGGCAAGTGCGGCAAATCTTGAACGCCAGCATCTTGTCCTTAATGTGGCTAGTAGCGCAATTATTGCGCTGGATTCAGACTGCCGGGTACTGATGATAAACCAGTCTGCACGTGCTCTATTCAACCTACAGGATGTCATACCATTTCGTTGGCCGAAGAAAATTGAGTTTCTTGATGTGAATGGTCAATCCAAACTTAAAGATTATGAGTGCCCGATTCACCGTGCTGTTAATGCCAGTCGAGTATCAATAGATAAAATTAGAGCCCGGAAAACAATAGATGGCCAAATAAAAGATGGCCAGTCAAAAGACTGGGAACGGCTTTACGAAAACAGTATCGTGGCTCATATTCCTGTGGCCGATGCCCGAATGGTTTATTTGAAGTGCACTGCAATAGCAGTGAATGAAGCAGACTCCGCTGTCTCGGTAGTTATTGTGTTTGATGATATTACTGAGCTTGAGCGCAATCGAGAGCGAATCCGGCGCAGTGATCGTCTTGAAGCTCTGGGTCATCTCACTGGTGGTATCGCGCATGATTTCAACAATCTGCTCTCAACGGTATTAAATGCTGTGGAGCTGGCGAGTGTTGAACTCAGACAGGTGGAGAGACAAAGCTTACTCAATCTGGTAGTCGATACGGTAAAGCGTGGGACAGAATTAACCAACCGACTAGTAGCATTTGCAGCTGCACAACCTGTGAAAGCAGAGGTGCACAGTATGTCAGACATTCTGAAGGCGGTTGAGGAACTGGCGAGGGCAAGTGTGTCATCTGATGTGAATCTGGTCATTAGCCGTGTTCCGGATTCATTGGCGGTATTATGTGATGCTGGTCAGTTGGAGAATGCATTACTTAACCTGCTAATTAACAGCCGCGATGCAATAGTAAGTAGTGGTATCGGTAGTAAGGTTCAGGTGGCGGTCGAGCTACTTTCAGAATCGAGTAACCCGGGTTCGCCAGGTGTTATTGAAATACGCGTTACCGATGATGGACCAGGAATGTCATCATCTGACATTCAGCGTGCAGCTGACCCGTTTTTTACTACCAAAGAAAGTAGCGGAGGAAGTGGTCTTGGTCTATCGATGGTATATCGCTTCATTCAACAAAGCGGTGGTGAACTGCTTATCGATAATGTTGCTGAAGGTAGTGGTTTGTGTGTGCGCATGCTGATTGGTCAAACTAATGCACCCCCTGAGATTGAGCCGATACAACCATTGGTCAGTAACAGAAAGGCAGATCAATTCAGTATTCTATTGGTAGAGGATGATATTGATTTCGGTACGGTGCTGCAAAAGTCATTGCAGTATATTGGTCATTATGTTGTCTTTTTGTCTAATGCGGAAGAGGTTCTGCATCGAATGGAAGGGCCTGACAACTTTGATCTGCTTCTTACGGATGTGGTCATGCCCGGTGTGGGAGTTGATGGTTTCGGGCTTGCAGACCGCGCGGTTGAGATCAAGCCTAATATAAAAGTAATTTACCTGAGCGGATATATACATCCCAATGCCGCAGAGTCCTATTCCCTGCACGGTCCGATTCTGCGAAAACCAATCAGTATCAGTACTCTCTCTGAGGCTATTCAGCAACAACTGGCCACTGAAGACACAGTATCCAGTTAAAAAGTATTTCCATGTGGATTTTTCAGTTGTGCAGGTATCCAAAATGAAAAGACAGATCAAACTGGACCATTTTGTTATCGGCGCTGAATCTCTTGAGAGAGGTGTAGAGTATGTAAAAGACACACTGGGTGTGGACATGCCTTTTGGTGGTGAACACGAAAAAATGGCCACCCACAATCACCTGATGCAACTGGGAGATGAAATTTTTCTTGAGGTGATAGCTGCAAACAGAAATGAAGTCCCACCTGATCGGCCAAGGTGGTACGGACTGGATGATCCATACATCCGAAGCTGTCTTGAAAAGCAACCGGCATTGTTGGCATGGGTTATCAATACCGATGATTTGGAAGCGCTTGCTCAAGCGGCTAGTTTTTCTCTGGGTAACACTGAGCTAATTAGCAGGGGAAATCTCAGTTGGCTTTTTGGTCTACCAGAGGATGGGAGATTGTTGGCTGGTGGAATGCTGCCGTATGCGATTGAATGGCATACGGATTCGCATCCGTCCAATGGTATGGCTGATCTCGGTTGTCGGCTAGCAGCACTTGAGATATTTCACCCAAATGCCAGCTGGTTAACAAGTGCGCTAGGGTCAATAGATGCCTTAGAGTTAGTACAGGTAAATCAGATAGCTCCTAATGAGTGCCCTTTTTTGTCGGTAGATTTAGAAACCCCGCGCGGGAAGGTTAAACTGCAAAGCACCAAGGTTAGTAATTTAAAGCAATAACGGCGAGTAAAAATACGCAATAGCCTGGAGGGAGATCACTGCCGGGGTTTAGTTTGCGTTATCCGTCTGGTTAATAGAATTTTCTGCTAGAAATCCTTGCGCATTTGCGCTTGAATCAACGCTTGAATTATTTTTCTGCTTTAGTCTCTACCTGCTAGTGGGCCACTTGATAAATAGAGCAACAGTTTTCTTCGCCACAGACGCCATAGCTGCGTTAAAAAAACTCGACGTAGGCCCTGCTATGCCTGCGTTTTTTTGCCTTGCTCTGACGCCTGTGGCTGTGAAAACTTAGTCACCCTATTTATCAAGCGGCCCACTAGTGCCATTTATCGGGCATTTCAGATTTGCGTGCCGAGATATATTCCGTAAGCCTGAGCAACTTGTTTTCTTCAAGTGGTGGTGTTTCATAGTCGTTCAGCATCTTCTTCCAAACACTATTTGCGCGTTCATCAGCGCGCTTTGCTCCATTTTCTTTCCATCGTTCGAAAGGCCCTGTGTCTGGCAGGAGTGATTCGTAGTTAGCATTGCTATAGTGAGCCAGTGTGTGATCGGTTGTCAGGAAGTTTTCACCGGGGGACACGGCACTGTAGCTGTCTTGAGCGAGTGTATCTTCGGATACCTCCATGCCCTGTAACATGCGCAACATTGCACCGCAATTGTCAAGATCCATGATAAATTTTTCGTATGACATCGTCAGACCTCCCTCCAGCCAACCTGCGGCGTGCCACACCTGATGTGCGCCGGAAAGCAATGTTGACCACATGGCATTGGCACTGTCCGACATCGCCTGACCGTCAGGGGCGTTGGATGCGGTGATTTGCCCACCTCCTGAACGTATTGGAACACCGAGCCGATTGCCAAGTTGTGATAAAGCCATGGTGACGAGATTGGCTTCAGGTGTACCAAAGGTCAATGCACCGCTGCGCAAATTCATAGTAGAGTGAAAACTTCCCATCATCACAGGACAACCCGGTAGCACCAGCTGCGTTAGTGCGATGCCGACCATTGCCTCTGCCAGTGTTTGAGCGGCTATTGCTGCAGGTGTTACCGGGCCCATAGCGCCGCCGAATATGGATGGTGAAACACAGACACACTGATTGGCTTTTGCGTAAGTACGCAATGTAGATGACATGGTTTCGTCAAATACAAACGGAGAGTTAATATTGATATTGGCCTGCATTACGGCATGTTGATGCAAGTAGTCTTTACCAAAAATTATCCGAGCCATCTCGATAGAGTCATTTGCAGCGTCAACAGAAGTTACCGATCCCATGAACGGCTTGTCTGAAAGTGACAGGTGAGCAAACACCATGTCCAGATGTCTTTTGTTAACCGGTATATCCGTAGGTTCTACAACAGTTCCGCCTGAGTGATGCAGGAATGGCGTGCTGTATGTCAGTTTGACGTAGTTATGAAAGTCTTCGATCGTGGCATAGCGTCGACCCTGATCAAGATCGGTAACAAAAGGAGAGCCATAGCCAGGCATCAGTACCAGATGATCTCCACCAAGCTTTAGCGTGTGGTGTGGATTTCTACTATGCAACTTGAATGTTTCGGGTGCAGTTTTGCAAAGCTCCCTGCCGTGGCCTGCTTCTAATGTAACTCGTTCTTGTTTAACATTCGCGCCGGCTTCACGAAAGAGTTCCTGTGCAGCTGTATCACCACGGAATTCCATACCGACGTTTTCGAGTAACCAATCCGCCTGCCGTTCAATAGCATCCAGGCTGGTGTCATCGCATAGTTGATAGGGTTGCAAGCATCGTTTTTGAAATATTGGGCCTTTGCTGTGGCTCGGTTGCCCGTTGCGACTGACTGCACGACGCTTTCTTTTCATTCGGCGTTTATCCCTGCTGCCCATCATTACGATGCCCTACATCTATTTTTCGCCGTCACTCGACATCGGAGTTTTTCAGCTATTCGTTTACAGTATTCCATTTGAATTCATAGCAAGTGTTTTACTTTTTGGTCACTATTGATCTACAGTGAAACTCACATTCACACTGAAGAAATCTGAGTTTAACAAATGGCGATACAGGAAATTCGCATATTCTGCGTACCGTTAGCAGCGAAGAAGCTTTACAACATGTCGAGTTCAGTTGTATCTACCCCTTTTTCTACTGTGGTGGAGGTTGTGGATTCTTCGGGCCTCAAAGGTTATGGAGAAGCCTGTCTTGCCAGTCCTCAATATCAACCGGCCTTCAATGACGGTGTACGAGTGTCTTTAGAGATACTGGCTCCTGCTATCTTGGGGTATGACCCGATAAAATTGAATGTTATTCACGCATTGATGAACGAAGCGCTTGATGGCCATCCTGAGGGAAAAGCAGCACTAGATATTGCTTGCTGGGATCTCAGTGGAAAAATACTGGACCGGTCTGTCGTTGACTTGCTGGGTGGAGCACGGCAGAAAAATATTATTACCTATCATGTCGTCGGAATAGGTACGCCGGAATACGCCGCGACTGAAGCCGAGCGTTTGCAACGCGAAGGCATAACAAGAATTCAACTCAAAGCCGGTGGACGACCAATCGATCAGGACATCGAGTGTATTAAGGCAGTGTGTAAGGTACTACAACCCGGGACTGATCTCGCGGTAGACACGAATCGTGGATGGACAAGTGCAGAGGCAGTCAAAGTCTCCAATGCATGTGCAGGACTCAGTCTCTCTTTGGAACAGCCTTGTAGCACTGAAGCTGAATTAATACAGCTAAAGATGCAGTGCAACCACCCGATTATCGTTGATGAAAATACCACTGATATCCGATCTGTCGCGCGTATGATTTCAAGCGGTACTGCTGACGGATTCGGATTGAAGATTACGCGTCTGGGCGGAGTGACCAACATGCGTGCAATACGTGATCTGTGTATAGCAACTCATACCCCCATGAGTTCTGACGATGCCTGGGGAGGCGATATCATTGCAGCGGCTGGTGTAGCGCTTGGTGCAACTCTTGATCCGCACTTCAGCCGAGGTGCATGGATTGCCCATCCCTATCATCAAACCCACTATGATGAAGTAAACGGCCCGCGGATAGAAAATGGCTTCGTGACACTGCCAAAAGGCGGACCAGGCTTAGGATTGGTATTTAAAGACGGGCAGTTTGGAGAGCCAGCTGCAGTCTATTCGTAAGAACGTGTTTAACAGAGATTTATTTTGTAGTTACCTTAGTCACAACAGGCCTGAGACATGATTGAAGATCCACCGCTACTGACATTAAAACAAAACATTCAAAGACCAAATGATAAAAAGGTTGCGGCACTTGCAAAAGCGTCTACCGGTGTGTTGGTTGATTGTCTCGGTGGGCGTGGTGCCTTGTGCGAGACTATCAAGCCAATTAATCCGGAGGCAACTCACTTTTGTGGTGTTGCGTTAACCTGTGATGCCGGACCAGCGGACAACCTCGCGGTATTTGGTGCTATTCATATAGCCATAGCAGGCGATGTCATTGTAGTCGTAACGGATGCATTTAAGAACACCGCAGTTATTGGTGATCTGGTGCTCGGTATGGCGAGAAACAATGGAGTATCTGCAGTTGTTACTGATGGTTGTATAAGGGATCTTGACGGTTGTATTGCTACCGGATTACCTTGTTATGCATCTGGTGTAACACCCAATTCACCGGCGCGCAATGGGCCCGGAACGGCGGGCTTCCCGGTGAGTATTGGTGGTATTGCAGTAGCATCAGGTGACGTGGTTGTTGGGGACCGGGATGGTGTGGTGGTCGTCCCGTTTGCAAAAATCGACCAGGTAATCAATCGGCTGGATGAAGTTCTTGCGGCGGAAGCAGCCCTTGATGCGGAAGTGGCTAAAGGACTCAAGATGCCGGAATTTGCCAAGTCGATTCTTCAAAGCGATCGTGTAGTCTGGAGTGAGTAGACTGTGAGATGAAAGTAGAAATTCGTCATAGCAAGCGTGAAGATATTGATTATGTCCGGGCTATATATTCCGGCAAGGATGCAGTTGCCGGTACTCTGCAGTTACCTTTTGTTGCAGAACACGTTTGGGAACAACGTCTGGAGAAACCGTCGCCTGGTGTATACAGTCTGGTTGCAGAATTTGAAGGCAAGGTCGTCGGTCACATAGCGCTATGTGTTAATCAGAACCAGCGGCGAAGTCACTCAGCGAATATTGGCATGGCAGTGCTCGATGCTTTCAGCGGCAAGGGCATTGGTACGGCGTTGCTGGCAGCGGTCATTGATATGGCGGATAACTGGCCTAATATCGCCCGGCTGGAGTTGACTGTATTCAGTGATAACAGTCGTGCTAAAAAATTATATGAGAGATCTGGATTTGTGGTTGAAGGTGAGGCGAAGAGTTTCGCTTATCGTGGTGGAGTATTTGTAGATGCTCTGTATATGGCTCGTGTAAGGTAGAATCCCTGGCAGTAGTTCATTGCATTGACTAATGGCACTCTATGGACAAAAAAGCACAACGCCCGGATGACTATTTCGCGCTCTATGATAAGTCGGAGCTGACCTACGCAAATTCTTTTCCTCAGTTCTATAAACGCTGGTTTATCAAATCAGTTGAATGGTTGACAGCCCGCGTTACGTTGTACCGGAAAATGCGCCGGTTTGAAGGCAATCGATCCGAAGGAGCGCAGTTCTGGCAGGACGTTCTCGACGAGATGAATATAAAGCTGAATATACCCACCGATGAGTATAATCGCATACCTCGGCAAGGGCCTTTAGTTGTTGTAGCCAATCACCCACATGGCCTTATAGATGGAATCGTGATGGGTGCAATACTTTCTAAAGTAAGAGATGATTATCAGATTCTGACCCGTGCTTTACTGGTTGGTGTTAAACGTGTTGAAAAGTTTCTGCTGCCTGTAGCATTTTCCCATGAGGAGAATGCTGTTCGGCGCAATGTGGAGATGCGACAGCGCGCACTACAGGCTTTAAAGAAAGGGCATGTGATTGCACTTTTTCCGGCTGGTACAGTCTCAACATCAGAAACCTTCTTTGGTAAACCAAAAGAACCTGAGTGGGCGACCTTTACTGCTAAGTTGATTCAACACTCTGGCGCCAGTGTATTGCCTGTTTACTTTACCGGGTCAAATACGCGTTTATTTCAGATAGCGAATTTGATTTCAGATACATTGAGGCAGTCGCTTTTGTTGTTTGAAATCAAAGCAGCGTTTAATAGAGCTCAGGCACCGGTTATTGGTGAGGTAATTGATTCTGCAGTCATCGCGCAATACAAAAATGACCGACAAGGTCTAATGAATTTTCTCCGTGAAGAGACACTCAGGCTTTGCCCCGATGGTTCTGATTGTTAGGTTTAATGACGGTTGCGGTTGTCAGGATTAACTTGTGTTATTGCTGACACTGCTGATTCGGCTGTACACGTGTCAAACATACTTAGCTTTGGATTGCTTAACGTGAATAAACAATTAGAACGGGCAGCAAAAATGATTGCTGATGCAGTTCACCCGGTAAGTTTTTCCGGTGCCGGGCTCAGTGCGGAATCCGGTATCGCTACGTTCCGAGACCGCGGTGACGAGGATGCACTTTGGTCTAAATTCGATCCACAGAAACTTGCTTCACAGGAAGGTTTTCTTGCTGATCCTGAAATGGTGACGGCCTGGTACAACTGGCGTAGAAAAACGCTTTCTGAGGTGCAGCCTAATAGCGCGCACCTGGCATTAGCTAAGCTTCACGGCTGGACGCACATCACGCAGAATGTGGATGACTTGCTGGAGCGATCTATGGATTTGTCCGGCGTGGACGTGAGTCCAATATTACATTTGCACGGTACCTTGCTTGAAGATCATTGTAATGCCAATTGCGGCCATACGGAGCTCATTGATTTGAGTTGTGCACCAGCGTTGCGTAATTGTGATTGCGGTAGTTATATGCGGCCGTCTGTGGTCTGGTTTGGTGAGTCGCTGCCAGCGCAAGTTTTGCAGACCGCGCTGCAGAAAACAGAAGCCGCTGATCTAATGTTGGTTGTTGGTACCAGTGCTCAGGTATATCCCGCTGCTGGCTTGATAGATATTGCCGTTGAAAAAGGAGCGGAGGTAATCGTGGTCAACAAAGAACCGTCCGGTGTTAATGGCGCCCATGTTCTTGAACTTATCGGACCGGCTGGTGAGTTACTACCGCAATTAATGGATCGGTTAGCATGCTATATGCCTGAATAACTGGTAATTCCCATTGGCTTCTTTTCCTGAAAATCTTTATCGGCAAATCAAACAATGCGATTTGTGCGATGTTCCACTTGGCCCCAAACCAATATTTCAGGCACACCCTGCAGCCAGAATAGTTATCGCGGGTCAGGCACCAGGTCGTAAAACTCACGAGAAGGGTATACCGTTCGATGATGCTTCAGGTGAACGCCTCAGACAATGGCTCGGTATAAACAAAGTTGCTTTTTATAACGCAGAATCTATTGCAATAGTACCGATGAGTTTTTGTTTTCCGGGGGTAGGCAAAGCAGGCGATCTGCCACCAAGACCCGAGTGTGCGACTGCGTGGCGTACACAGATAATGCAAACGCTTGGTCAGGTGGAGCTGACAGTAATCATCGGGCGCTATGCAATCGACTGGCATCTGCCACAATACAAAGGTGTGGCAGTCACACAGGTGGTTAGTGAGTGGCGACAGCACTTGCCTACAAGCATAGTGCTGCCGCACCCGAGTCCGCGTAACAACCGCTGGCTCAAAAAAAACCCCTGGTTCGAATCCAAAGTAATTCCGCTCCTACAACAAAGAGTGGTAGAAATTACTGGGCATTGAAGATCTACAGTCAGTTTTTTAATCTAATTGATGCCTTCATCATTGGATGATAAGTACAAAAGTAATCAGTATCAAATGTGTTGTCCACTGAAAGACTGATCGATTCCCCAGGTTTGATTTCCCCGGTATCCCAGCTCTGATCATTAGCCGTTGCAGTATGCGGCACAATGTCCTCGTTAATCCATGTAATGGTGTCGCCATGTCGAGCCTTTAACTGTTTTGGGCTGTAATCGAACTGACTGATCACAACTCTGTGCTCCTGCTCTTGTGATGCCAATGCAGGGCTGACAAGTCCCACAGTGCCGCCCAGCACTGTGAGTCCGAGAAAAGCGCGCCTGTCGATCGCGATCATTTGAGTCCCTTGACCATCATTCGAGCATGGTCTTCATGCGCTTTGAATATTTCATATCCAGCTTCAAACAACTTTTTGACTTCGCTGTTGTCTATGTTCGGAATAAATACCTCACCAACCAGTTTGTTTACCGCTTCGTGGTAGGCCAGTTCATTTTCTGCGTAAAACCGATCAAACTCAGCGCCGTGCAATTTGGTCAGTTGATCGACAATATTTTCGGATTTCTCAATTAGCTGCTGACTCAGAAAATTATCCTGCGCTGACGCCCCGAGCCTTTCAAGAAGCGCAAGGGCCTGCTCATTGACCGCCTCATGGTCGCGGATCATAGTTTTTGCAAACTCTTTAATTTCCGGATTATCGGAAATACCAAGTGCCAGATGGGCGTAGCGAATATCAATATTGTCTGCAACATAAGCAACAT
>CALIHW010000112.1 GCA_938020525.1 uncultured Granulosicoccaceae bacterium
AAAGCATCTGCACGAGGATTTAGAGACTTTGCAAACTATAGAATCCGTATTCTTTTCTACTGCGGAAAACTGGATATGAGGCCTGCATTTACCCACAATAATTGACGAAGAGCCCCCTATGGGAGAGTGACTTGGCTTTGGGTACGTGTATTAAAATATAGTCGAACAGGATTTCAAAAAATGCTTTGGCGACAGCCTCTCCGGGAGAATACAAAGCGTTTTTTGCTTTGCAAGAGGGGGCGATGTATCGGTTAATATCTGAGTATCTATCAATGTACAGTCCTCCCGGCGCTTAGACGTCGACCCTCCCGCAAGTGGGAGGGTATCATTGTTTTTGATCAAAGCGTTTTTTGCTTTGCAAGAGGGGGCGATGTATCGGTTAATATCTGAGTATCTATCAAGTACAGCCCTCCCCGGCGCTTAAGACGCCGACCCTCCCGCAAGCGGGAGGGTGTCTTGCTTTTGATCAATACTCCGCAAGACGATGCTAAGTAAAGCTCCTAACTGTTATTTCTCTGGCTGTTATTTCTCTGGCTGTTATTCTCTGGCTGTTATTCCCCAGGCAATATTATGAGAACTCGCATAACAGGCGTATCATTTTGTCAGGTTTTCAACAGAGAGCTCTATGAAAATAGTATACGGTGATATCAAATCTGGTAATTGCTACAAGCTGGCGTTGTTGTGTTCACAGCTTCATATTGATCACGACTGGCGCGAGATTCTTGTCGTCAATGGCGAAACCCGCACCCAGGAGTTCCTTTCTATTAATCCCGCAGCACAGATCCCGGTGGTGGTTTTGGAAAATGGTCAAGTCATGACCCAGTCCAATGCCATATTAAATTTCTTTGCCACTAATACGCATTTAATGCCTGCCGATCCTATGGACCGATTCCGGGTGCAGGAGTGGCAGTTCTTTGAACAGTACAGTCATGAACCGACGATTGCCGTGCGGCGTTTCATCAAGAGGTTTCTCGGTTTGCCAGCGGAACGTCAGGCGGAGTATGACAGCAAGGAAGCGCCCGGGTATCGTGCACTGGAAATAATGGAAAAACGGCTCGCAAAACAGGAATTTTTAGTCGGTAACAGCTATTCCGTGGCCGATATTAGCTTGTATGCTTACACGCATGTTGCCGACGAAGGGGGTTTTGATCTAAGTCGTTTTCCGGGTATTGGTGACTGGTTGCAACGAGTGCGTGAGCAGCCTGGGTATCTCTCTATGTAGTTGCCACAGACCTTCGGGGGAGGCGTCACGTGCAAGACCTTTTCGAACAAATAGTGCATCGTCCACCAGGGCACGGCCTTCCACCTCGTTGTTATACAGATGATGATTTTTTAGAGTTTGAATCCAACACTATTCTGCAGAGTGAATGGCATTGTCTAGGGCGTGTTGATGAGGTCCCTGAGGTGGGTGATTTCTTTACGATAGATATTCTCTCAGAGCCACTCGTTGTGGTGCGCAAGGCGGAAACAGAGATTGCTGTGCTATCCAATGTGTGTCGGCACCGGGGTATGCCGGTAGCGGAAGGTGCAGGTAATACCAATCGATTTCGTTGCCCGTATCACGCATGGACGTATGCACTGGATGGCAAACTAAGAGCTGCGCCGTTGGTGCCTAAGGATCAGTTACAGAAAGAATGTGCACTGCCGGAGTTCCAGTCGCGCTGCTGGCTGGGCTTTATCTTTTTCTGTATGTCAGAAGAGACCGAATGGCCCGGCGATATTACTGGCGATAGTAAAGGAGATCATCCCCTTAAGTATCTTGAAGATCATGTTGCCAATTATCACATGGAGTCAATGCACAGTGCGGCTCACTTTACCGAGGTTTGGGATTGCAACTGGAAATCACTGGTGGAGAATTTTATGGATGGTTATCACCTGTCGGTGGTGCATCCTGAAACGCTGCATCATCTGACCCCCACCAGTCTGTGTAAAAAAGTTACCGGATCAAATGCCTTTACCGCGTATACTGCCAACTATGCGGGTACTGCGCCTGCGCGTGAAAATCATCATCCATCGTTAACTGTTGATCAAACGCGACAGTCGCAATTATTTTGTGTGTTTCCAGCCTTAATCGCCTCGGTCTCTGCAGATACACTGGTTTATCTTGCGCTTCATCCACTGAGTGCTGATAGAGTGTCTGTGAAGTGGGGGCTGTCAACTTATGAATCGGATTTGTCAGATGCAGAGAAGCAAGCTCGAATTGAGAAATGGCAGCAGATTAATGCTGAGGATCACCAGATCCTGCAACGACTACATTCAGGTTTGAAATCATCAAGAGCCGGCACTGGCCCGTTAGCAGAGGAAAACTTCGAGGGTACTTTGTCTGACTTTCATCACTACCTTGTTAGTAAGCTAGGCATTTTAGACTTGCCTAGCCGACAGAGTGCTGCGGGTGAATAGTACTGATGGTGTCGTAAGGAATGGTTTGCCAGGGCGGGGTTTAGTAAGCCAGGGGTTAGTCAGCCAGGGTCGCGACTTTCTGGCGATACCCGGGCCGACAGTAGTACCGGATCAAGTGTTAAGTGCCATGCACCGACCGGCGATTGATATCTACACCGGATCACTGGTGGCTGTGACAGACAGTTGTCTGGCTGCGTTAAAATCTGTCTTTAAAACCGGTGGTGATGTTTATATGTACGCCGCCAATGGTCACGGTGCGTGGGAGGCTGCATTAAGTAATGTACTGTCACGTGGTGATGAAATTCTGGTGTTGCAGTCGGGGCTCTTTGCGACCACTTGGGGTGAGTCCGGTGCACTACAAGGTTTGAGGGCCCAGGTTGTGGCCGGTGACTGGAATCAGCCGGTCAACTATGAAAAGGCAGAGGAAGCTCTGCGCTCAGATAAAAATCATAATATTAAAGCGTTACTTGCGGTGCAGATAGATACGGCTTCCGGTGTAGTGAATGATGTACCTCGATTAAGAAGGCTACTGGACGACACCAATCATCCGGCTTTATTGATGATCGATTGCATAGCATCACTTGGAACCATGCCATTTCTGATGGATGAGTGGCGTGTCGATGTGGCTGTTGCAGGTTCCCAGAAAGGCTTGATGATGCCACCCGGTCTTAGTTTTGTGGCAACTAACGCCAAGGGGAAAGCCGCACATCAAAACGCTAATCTCAGAACCCATTACTGGGACTGGACTTTCCGTGACGGGCCAGAGCACTACATGAAGTACTGCGGCACACCACCGGAGCATTTGATGTTTGGTTTAAAGTGTGCACTTGATATGCTTCTCGAAGAGGGACTGGATGCTGCATTCATGCGACACCAGCTTCTTGCTGATGCCGTGCGCAGTGCCGTGAGTGCCTGGGGTGGAAATGGCCTGATGAGTTTGAACATACAAGATCCATCAGCCCGGGCTAATAGTGTTACCACGGTAGTGCTTGCAGATGGCATGGCGCCTGAAGTGCTGCTTGACTGGTGTGAGGTAAATGCTGCAGTTAAGTTAGGTATCACCATTGGTGACTTGCATGGCAAAGGTTTTCGCATTGGACACATGGGATACGTCAATGCACCAATGATACTTGGCGTGCTGGGGGTGATTGAATCTGCCCTTTATGCCAATGACTGGGAATTTGCATCCAGTGGTGTTGCTGCCGCTACTGAGCAACTTGGTTCTGCCTTGAAATCTATTTAGCACTCAGGTTTTTTGCGACCTGGTTGTTACCACCTTGGTATTAAGCACCACGCCACCTCGCGTCGATAAGAATTGTTTGTCAGATCGGTTCGTATCCGCGATAGACTGTGGGCATGCCTGATTTTAATCTGCTGCTTCTATTGACTATACCGGTTGTGATTGCCGCTGGCTTTTTTCATGGTGCGCTTGGGCTGGGTTTCCCGATGATTGCGACTCCGTTTATAGCGGTATTCGTGGATGTTAAAGCTGCAATTATCATCACATTGTTACCTACCGCGACTGTGAATATTGCGAGCGTGCTCAGCGCTGCAAATCCCGCTGCGGCGCTGGCAAAATATCACCCAATGTTGATTGCGTCTTTTATCGGGGCAATTGCTGGCTCTTTTTTGTTAGCACTATCGGAACCCGCACCATACAGGCTGGTGTTAGCTGTGCTGATAATTAGTTTTCTTCTAACCAGTCATTACAATCTTCGTTTGAACATTACACCAGGTGCCGCAATGATGTTTCTTTTCGGCGGCATTGCGGGCCTTGCCGGTGGAACAACCAATGTTATGGTTGCGGTACTAATTATTTATTTTGTGTCAGCAAGGATCGAACGTGCAGAGATGGTGCCCGCGCTGAATATGTGTTTTCTGGTGGGCAAGCTTACGCAAACGATTGTTTTTATAGGGTTGGGTACTGTTACTCTACCAATGCTGATTTACACACTTCCGTTGGCGCTTGTGTCTTTTGTATCACTTAAGGTTGGTCAATCTTACGCCACAAAAATAGATGCAGAACGTTACAGAAAAATATTACGGGTAATATTATTTATACTGGCCGTCATTCTTATCTTTCAGTTTGCTAAAGAATTTCTAGCGTAACTGTCTACCATTGGTCTTGATCAGCAAATTTAGTTACCTTCGGGGTACCGCTGGCATACTCAACAATGCTGTGGCCGCAGTTATCCATGTGCGGGTCTTTCCAGATACTATTGATTGATCGGTTTTCGTAATCGATTAACAGTGATTTTAGTAGTGCACCATGGCTAACCACCAATACAGTCTGATCCGGGCACTCAGCGACAATTTGGTTTACCGCTTTATGGGCTCTGGCTTGTAGTTGTGCGAAAGTTTCTGCATCACTCAAAGAGAATTTTTCCGGGTTGTGCCGAAAGTGATCTGTTTGTTCCGGGTATTGTTCTGTTGCTTCAGTTAGTAACATGCCTTCCCACGGCCCTAAGTGAATTTCTCGAAGAGAACTGCGGTAGTCAACGTGCTCGGTATTGCCTTCAAGAATTAGCTCGATAGTCTGTTTTGTACGTTTGAGGTCGCTGCAATAAAGGTTGTCAAAGTTGGGTAGCGTGCCTGCCAGTGCGCTGGCCTGAGAGCGCCCTAGGTCTGAAAGTTCAGGATCAGAACTGCCTTGAATACGTATTTCTGCATTCCATGTAGACTGGCCGTGGCGAATAAAGTGGATTGTTGTCATGATTCAAGAGCTGGTAGTGGATGGTCTGAGTTTACCGCAACTGTGTACGCAGGATGTAACTATAAAGGCAAGCAAAGTTGATCCGAGTTTTCCAGATTAAGCAGATATGATTTAGTCGGTAAACCCCCACCGAAGCCGGTCAGGCTGCCATCGCTGCCAATAACTCTGTGGCAGGGTATAATCACAGGTATCGGGTTGCGTCCGTTTGCGCTGCCCACTGCGCGCATTGCTTTTTTATTGCCTATGCGATCGGCGATTTTCCCATAGCTGGTGGTTTGGCCGTAAGGAATTTTTAACAACTGACTCCAGACGCTTTGTTGGAAATCGGTGCCTGCCGGGGTCAGCTGAAGATCAAATGCTTTTAGCTTGCCGGCAAAGTAGAGGTCCAGCTGTCTACACACCTCTTTAAATTGTGCGGGTTTTTCAATCCATTCATCTGGCCATTCATCTGGCCATTCATCTGCTGCTGTGATTTTTTTTATCGGGAAGGTTATCGACGCAATTGCTGATTGATTTCCGGTAATTAACAAGTTACCTATTGGCGAGTTATACCAGTGATAGCAGGTTTCACCCGTGAATGGTTCGAACAGTGGTGTCTTGTCTGGCATTGGTAGCGATTTTGCATTAGGCCAGCTTATTATACCTAAAGCCTGAGTTTCTGCTGCTGAGTGTTTCGTTATAAAAGATCAATGCGTCGGTTATCAGGAGGTAGCAGAGATCGCTGCAGCTTTTCCAGTTCCGGTTGCTTATACTCGGGCTTTCCCGCAGCGTCCTGAGGTAGGTTGAGTGAGTAATTTGTGCAACGATGCAAAAGCGGTAGTTAGGCCATTGGCTGATGCCTTATACCACTCCACAGTCAGTAATGTGCCTGAAGTGTTTGCACGGGTGCTGGCAGATGATTGCGATATTCATTTTACTCATCCGTTTGAAGACATGAGCGGTCCACAAGCTTTATATCAAAATGTGTACGCACCACTGCTTGCTGCTATCCCGAAGCTTGAACGGCGCGGCTACATTTTCATGGCGGGTGAAGTTAATGATAAGGTATGGGTTGGCTGTGCGGGTTTTTATGCAGGTGTATTTGAGCAGCCGTGGCTGGATATTCCACCGACAAAACACGTAGTGCAAATGCGCTTTCACGAGTTTTATCGGGTTGAAGGTGACAAGGTTGTAGAGATTCAGGCACTGTGGGATATCCCCGCGTTGATGATGCAGGCGAATGCATGGCCTCTGTCACCGCCGATCGGGGTAGAGTGGCTGGTGCCCGGGCCTGCAACACAGGACGGCATAATTTCCGCGCCAAGAGACAGCACCAGATCAGATGCCAGCACGCAACTGGTTTCAGACATGTTGCTGGGTCTTACGAATTTTGCAACTGGTGGTGTCGAGGGGATGCAACTTGAACGATACTGGCATCCATCGTTTTACTGGTATGGCCCTGCAGGAATCGGCACAAGCTGCGGTGTCGATGGATTCCGGCATTGCCACCAGATACCGTTTTTAAATGCGATGCCCGATAGGGTGGGTTCCGGTGGCACCGGTGATCTGTTTGGCGACGGAGACTATGTTGGCTTTACTGCATGGCCGGGGATGCATATGACGTTAAGCGGTGATGGCTGGATGGGTATTGCCCCATCAGATAAGAAAATCACAATGCGCAGCCTTGACTTCTGGCGTTGCGAGGCCGGCCTAATCCGTGAGAACTGGGTGCTGGTTGATTTGCTTGATGTTTACCATCAGCTGGGTGTTGATGTGTTCAGGCGTATGCGAGAGATAACGCTGCACCACCGTTGAGTTGTAATTATTGTAAGTTAAAACTGTAGTTTAGAAGGAGAGGCTGTAAGAAGCTATGGTTGTGGATACCAGGAATTTTAAGGTTAAGAGTTTTATAGATTCAAGTGGGAGATAATAAAGTGGCAATCGATTTCAGAGATCAGGTAGCGATAGTTACAGGTGGTGGCACGGGTCTTGGTCGTTCGCATGCGCTACAACTTGCTGCGCGCGGTGCAAAAGTTGTCGTCAATGACCTGGGTGCTGATCGCAGTGGTACTGGACCGGCGTCATCTACTGTAGCTGAGGCAGTGGTGCAGGAAATTATTCAGGCCGGTGGTGAAGCGATGGCCAATGGAGCGGATATCACGGATACTGACCAGGCGGCTTCGATGGTTGCCGATGCCGCTGAGCGCTGGGGCAGGGTGGATATTCTTGTTAATAACGCAGGCATATTACGTGACAAGTCCTTTACCAAAATGTCTATAGAAGACTGGAAAATAGTCATTGATGTGCATTTAAATGGCACGGCTCACTGTTGTCATGCTGTTTGGCCGCTGATGCGGGAACAGCGATATGGACGTATTGTGATGACGAGTTCCTCGTCTGGTATCTACGGTAACTTTGGTCAGGCGAACTACGCTGCTGCAAAGTTCGGTGTTGTCGGATTGATGAATGTTCTGCATATAGAAGGACGAAAATACAATATTCATGTAAACAGTCTGGTGCCTTCAGCGGCCACCAGAATGACCGAAGATGTGATGACAGAAAGTATGTTGCAAAAGCTTAAGCCGGAATACGTTACTCCTGCCGTCTTGTTTCTGGCATCAAAGGAGGCACCTAGCCGGCAGATCTTAGCGGCAGGTGCCGGTGCCTATACAGTTGCGAAGTTGGTAGAAGCAGAAGGTATCAAGCTACCTGAGGGGCAGCGTACGCCAGAAAACATTGCTGCTATCTTTGATAAAATCAGTGACGTTAGTGACGGCATAGAGATTGAGGAAGGCATGCAGCATATTGAACGCATTGTTAAGAAAGAAGTCGATCCTTTCGGATAGAATTTCTGTTGCCAGTAGCCCTGGTACAAAAAATCATTATCGGAAAAATGCACTCTTCATGTTATACGCGCGGTGGGTATTAGGATGGCTTCAATAAAAACAGAATCAAAAACAGTCACAGATGCCGTCGCTACCCGGCGTTCTCTGCGTGGTTTTCTTCCAGATGTTGTCAGTACCGAATTACTCCAGGAAATTTTGCTCAAAGCATCCCGCGCTCCGAGTGGTACCAACATGCAGCCGTGGAATGTGCATTTATTTACCGGTGAAACCTTGCGTAAGGTCAGTGATGCCGTTTGTGAGGACTATGATAATGATGTCCCATATGATGAAGAGCGACCCTACTACCCGGACAAATTTTTTGAGCCTTACCTGGCACGCAGACGAAAAGTTGGTTGGGATCTCTACAGCCTTGTAGGTATAGAGAAGGGTGATAAAGATAAGATGAAGGTTCAGCACAGACGCAACTATGAATTTTTCAGTGCGCCGGCAGGTGCGGTCTTTACCATTCACCGTGATCTAAATATTGGCAGTTGGCTTGACTACGGAATGTATCTGCAAAATGTGATGTTACTTGCGCGGGAAGCCGGGTTGCACACCTGCCCGCAGGCAGCTTTTTGTGGTTATCACAAATCCATTCGCAGAGTACTGCCTCTTAAAGATGAAGAGGTTGTCGTCTGTGGTATGTCTATCGGCTACGCAGACTTTGATGCTGTTGAAAATTCCCTGGAAACCGAAAGGGCCGAGTTGTCAGAGTTTGTTGCTGTCTACGATTAAACTATGGCTTGAAAGTTTTAACTAAAGGCTGTTTTAACAGCTGAAAATTGCCATTAGAGGTCCATTAGGCGGCAACTGCAAGATGGTCTTTCTTTAGGTAGCTTTCCCCTTCCGCTGTAAACGCAACACGTTCTTCCTCAACATCATTTCTGCGCCAGTAATGCGTGACCAGAGTTTTTCGGGTTTTGTTTTCATCGAGTATGGGTAGCCCACCGTGGTATAGCTGAGCATGCCATATGAAAACATCTCCAGCTTTGCCAATAAATGTCTTGGTCGTTAAGCCTTGTTCTTCAATCTCTTTTTCAATATACGCAGTCGCGTTTTTCATCTCACCTGGAGCCAGATGAATACCGCCGTGCGAGAACACGTAAGGTTTAATTTTATGACTTCCCGGATAGAAGCTCAGAGTGCCTGCTTCTTTGCATTGATCTTCAAGACAGATGCTGCTGACGACCATTTGGTTTTCTACTGGGGGAGGCATAAAGTAGGTATCAAAGTGATGCGGCTGCTGGCTGCCTTTACGAAAAGACAGCGAGTTAATAACCAGTGGATCGTCTGCAAAAATATCCTTCAGGATGCCACAGAGTTTTTTATTAAGGTTAAGATTTCTGCAAGCTGCAGATTCAAGGTATAAGTCGTTCACTTTATGTGCGCATTCGAGGGCAGTATCTGGTGCGTCTTTGAGCTTTAGTCTTTGTCCGTTAAGTTCACCTTCAAGCACATCAATTGTTATTTCGCCAGCATCTGTGCGGCGGTTTTGCCAGATCTGATTGACGTCTGAATCGAACTTTCTCAGGTCTCTTTTGTTAAAAAAACCTTTAAGAATGCAATAGCCGTTATCTTCATAGTCTCGCTTGAGCTCTTCTATATTGTATTTTTTTCCTACGAGCTCTTTTAATTTGTTCCACATATTCAATCCTTTATGAATCAAGCTGCTATTACCAGAGGGCTGTTTGGAATTTCAAACGATCCGTCTTCCGTAACTATCGAGATACTGTCCTGGTGCTTTACGTTGCCGAGACTGTCCAATGGCACTTCAAAACCGCAGTCGCCATCAGTAACAATGCCACTGCGGACAAGGTCTGGTCTTTTCTTGTTGGCTGTTGTGGTGGTTTGTACTACTCCGTTTACCGCAATATTTAACCGAGCCGGGACATTCGTATGAGAGTCAATCGCCCAGCCAAAAAGTTTATTTTCTCTAATTCCACCTAGGTTCCCGCGATACCGGGTTGCGATGCCGCTGGCAATTCGCGATTGGGTTGATTGTTCGTCAAAGTGGTCGAGGGCCAGCTTGTATAAGGTCAGATCGGCTTGGTTGAGTCGGAAAATTTCGTCCAGCTGTTCTGTTGTCGGCGTTACTACTGACGCTGGGCTGTAGTCTCCCTTATTCAGTTCAGAGCGTTGTAAGTCTGTACCGTAGCGTCGATTGAACATTTCAAGGCTTTCATCGTACAGTTCTGTCAGTCCGTAGAAATCGAGATCAGTTGGTTTCGCGCCACCCAGGGTATGATGCTGTCGGTTCTGGAATTTTGGATTACGATAAAACTCCTCGAGAGTTCCGGTATATCCATAGTGATTGGTAAAATGAAAGAACTCAGACACCACGCGTTTAACCGGGTGTCGAAAAAAAGTCATTATCGGTGAGTCCGGAAATACTTCGCGATAGCGAGGCAAAGAGAAATGACCGCAAAGAAGTTTCTTTGTCAGGCCAACTTGCTGAAGTGATAGCAGATCATCGCCATCATAGAAAGATTCAATGATGTCGCTTGAGGTATTGTCAGAATCTGCACCATAGTCCCTTAAGACGTTCGACTCTCCATAGTATTTTTCTGCACTGACCCTGAAGCTGGTGCCAGCTGTCTTAGGAATGTGCAGGTAGATAATCGGATCTTGCATAACAGACGTCATCGCCAAGGCTGCGGTTACTTGTTGCTTTTTGTGACTACAAGTTGATTGGCAGGATTCAATTTATCCCGATAGATACAAGTCAACGGAAGGTTGTTGTCAGGAATTTGGCGTTGCATGGTCATTTAATATCTGATTATTTCGTACACGATCTTTGGATTGTCCAAAAAGAGTGCCAGAGTTGGCATAAACGAGTTAGCATCGAGTAGGCTTAGGAAATCAAAGTTGACGACACGCTGGATAAGCGGGATTTGCAGCTGCAAGCTTCGGCTTTTCGAAGCGCGTTTTTTAGCAGTTGCTTAGTGACGAATTTAAGATTGTCGACGTCCAATTGAGAATCTCTTAGAATAGGACGACTATATTCGTGATTATGGTTGGTTATGGACGCTCTTCAGTCTGGTGCAGATACCCTATTTGTATTGCTTGGTGCGATTCTGGTGCTCTGGATGCACGCGGGATTTGCCTTTCTGGAGGTCGGTACTGTCCGGGAAAAGAACCAGGTTAATGCGCTGGTTAAGATCATCTGCGATTTTGGTGTCTCGACGGTCGCGTACTTTTTTATCGGTTATTCAATTGCTTACGGGGTGGATTTTTTTCGGCCTGCGTCGGAGCTAACCGCAGGTAATGGATACGAGCTGGTGAAGTTCTTCTTTCTGCTAACTTTTGCGGCAGCCATTCCCGCAATCATTTCCGGAGGTATCGCAGAGCGGGCCAGATTCTATCCTCAACTGCTTGCCTCGATTCTTATTGTTGCCTTTGCCTATCCCTTTTTCGAAGGTCTCATATGGAATGGCAATTACGGTTTTCAAAGTTGGATTGAATCAATCGGTGGCCAGCCGTTTCACGATTTTGCGGGGTCGGTTGTCGTGCACGGCGTTGGTGGCTGGATTGCGCTGGCGGCAGTGCTGCTGTTAGGTGCCAGAACCGGTCGCTATACCGCTGATGGCAAGGTGTTGTTGGCACATCCTCCTTCGAGTATTCCTTTTCTGGCGCTTGGTGCATGGATACTTACAGTTGGCTGGTTCGGATTCAATGTGATGTCAGCTCAGGAGATTGGTGGCATTAGCGGGCTGGTCGCACTGAACTCCCTGATGGCTATGGTCGGTGGATTGCTGGCGGCGTTAATCGTTGGCCGCAATGACCCGGGATTTGTACACAATGGTCCGTTGGCTGGTCTGGTGGCAGTTTGTGCAGGGTCTGATGTGATGCACCCTGGTGGGTCATTGATAGTCGGTGCGGTGGCAGGTGCGCTATTCGTTTGGTTGTTCACACTAACGCAAAACAAGCTCAAAGTAGATGATGTATTAGGTGTGTGGCCGTTGCACGGTGTATGTGGTGCATGGGGAGGGATCGCAGCGGGTATATTTGGTTCTGAAAATATGGGAGGACTGGGTGGTGTATCTCTGATCTCTCAGTTGATTGGAACACTAGCTGGTATTATTTTCGCAGTCTCGGTCGGCTTTATTATTTATGGCGTCATCAAAGCCACAGTTGGAATCCGGCTGAGTAAGGAAGAGGAATATCAGGGCGCTGATCTTAGCATCCATAAAGTCTCTGCATCGCCCAGCTTTGACAGGTAAAAAAGATGAAAAAAATCACAGCGATCATTAAGCCTTTTAAACTTGAAGATGTACGCGAAGAGTTGTCTAAAGTTGGTGTTGCCGGTATCACGGTCACAGAGGTGAAGGGGTTTGGTCGGCAGAAAGGGCACACAGAACTTTATCGGGGTGCTGAATACGTTATCGACTTTGTTCCGAAAGTTAAGATAGAAGCAGTGGTGACAGATGATCGACTGGAAGAGTGCGTTGAGGCCATAACCCAGGCAGCCCGGACCGGTAAGATTGGCGACGGTAAAATATTTGTCGAGCCAGTGGAGCGGGCTATTCGAATTCGCACTGGTGAAGAGAACGACCAGGCATTGTAAGGTTTAATATTCTGTTGTATTACTTTTTTGTTCTATAAGAGCCGCCCTACGCCGAGGCTATCGGTGTTCAGGCCAAATTTGATCAGATCGTGCGGCAAACTGTTGCCCAAAATGAGCGATGCTGCGTATCTGGATAAAGCAGGGCAAGACTGAATGCCGTAGCCGCCTTGAGCTGCGAGCCAGAAGAAATTGTCCGCTTGTGCCGAGAATCCTGCGACCGGTTCTTTATCTGATACAAAGCTTCGTAACCCTGCCCAGCTGCGAACAATAGTTCTTACTTCTATATCAAACGCTCGTTCAACTTCATCGATACAAACGGCAATGTCCATCTCGTCTGGTTGAACGTCGCAGGGCGGCATCGGATCCACATTGGCCGGTGACAACAATAGATACTGCGCTTCTGGTTTGATATAAAACGCTTCATCGATATCTGCAACTAACGGCATTGATGAAAGATCCAGTCTAGCGGGTGCATTAATTGTCAGCGCAGTGCGCCGCATTGGTTGTAGTCCTATGTTTTCTGCACTGGCCATAAGGCCAATTTCATCAGCCCATGCGCCTGCGGCATTAACCAGAATCCCGGCTGTATAATTTTCTGATCCTGTATTAATAATCCATCCGCCAGTTTCTGCCTTCAAACTGTTTACGTGGCTGTTCAGGATAAGTGTGCCGTTATGTTGTTTGAATTTTTTAAGGTAACCCTGATGCAATGCGTTGACATCGATGTCGCTGCCCGAGGTATCCAATATTCCCGCTGCCGCGTATCCTCTTTTTAGTAACGGGCAATGAGATTGGATTTCATCTGCATCAATTTTTTTAACGTTACTATTGCTAGCATGAGCTTGCATAAAGAGATCAATTGCTGCGAGTTGATCAGTGCGTGCAATAAGCATTTCAGCACGAGGACTCAGTAATGATGTGTTGCAGAAATTTGAAGGCGGGTCTTTGAAGAATTCACCAGAGGCTTTGGTAAGTGCCTGTATAAATGGAGGCCCATAGCTTGGTATGTACATTGCGGCTGAACGTCCGGTGCTGTGATAGCCCGGCTGCTGCTCTTTTTCGATTAGCAGTACAGAGGCGTGTTCTGCCAGTACCGCTGCAACGGATGATCCGGCTATCCCTGCACCAATAACAGCGATGTCATAGTTTTTAGTCATCGGCTGGTTTGAGTCAGGATTTTATTATCCATTTGCTTATTTTGCGTCATGACTTTCAGGGGAAGAGCGCGTTGAGTTCTTTTGCTGCTGCCAGAACTTCGTCAACATGTCCGGGTACTTTCACACAGTGCCACTCGGTTTTTAATTTGCCGGATGCATCAATTAAAAAGGTGGAGCGTTCAATGCCTTCGAATTCTTTACCATACATTTTTTTTAATTTAAGCACTCCGTACTTTCGGCATACTTCTCCGCTCTCGTCGCTTAGCAGATCAAAAGTGAGGTCCTGCTTCGCATGGAACTTCTCATGACTTTTTATCGGATCCTGAGAGATACCGAGTATCACAGTATTGGCTTTTTTGAATTTAGCCTGAGCATCGCGGAAGTCCTGGCTTTCAGTGGTGCAGCCGGGTGTTGCATCTCGCGGATAGAAATAAAGCACAACGTGTTGCCCCTTAAGAGAGCTTAGCCGCACAGATTTTTCGCCGGTGGCGGGTAGGTTGAAAGCCGGGGCGGCCTTGCCGATAACTGTTTTGCTCAAATTGTGTTCTCCGGATGCGATTGCATGATGCAGCGTATAGCAGAGTATCTCATTTGCAGCGGGAGTCTAGCCCGGACTAGAGCGCTCAAGTGCAGCGGAAAATTCGGCGGATAGCTGGTTCTTAATGGTCGATTTAATGACGCTAACTTGTTTCATTTTTGAAGCAAAAGGTTAATCGCAAATACCTGAATCGCATCCAGCGGTCCGCATAGCGCCTCACTATGATAGATTGAGCGTACTACTAACATCGGTCAGGGGCCTTATTTATGTTTAGACGATTCAGCGCATTGCTACTTGGACTGGCGATTACTGCGGGTACAGTGCAGGCCGCACAAACAGACATCACTATCGGAATGCAGCTTGAGCCACCTAACCTCGATCCGACCGCGGGTGCAGCAGCAGCCATCGATGAAGTAGTGTATGCCAACGTGTTTGAAGGTCTCACTAGGTTCGCGTCTGATGGAAGTGTAAAACCGGCACTTGCAGAATCATGGGAAATCTCTGACGACGGACTGACCTATACGTTCACGCTGCAGTCTGGCGTCACATTTCACGATGGCAGTACGTTCAACGCCGAAGATGTTAAGTTTTCCCTCGATCGTTCTCGCGCGGAAAACTCCACCAATGCCCAGAAACAACTATTCGATGGAATTGAATCGATTGAAGTGCCTGATTTACAGACAGTGGTAATCAACTTGTCTGCTCCGAATGGCGCACTGTTATTTAACCTTGCCTGGGGTGATGCGATAGTGATGTCGCCAGATACTTTTGATAAGGCCAAGACAGAGCCTGTCGGTACTGGTCCTTTTAAATTTTCCCGCTGGGTGCAGGGTGATCGAATTGAGCTTGAAAAGAATCCGGAATACTGGGGTGCGTCAGCCAAACTTGAAAAAGTTACTTTCAAGTTTATCTCTGAACCGACTGCGGCATTTGCAGCGCTGATGGCGGGGGATGTGGATGCGTTTCCTGTGTATCCCGCGCCTGAAAACCTTGCACAGTTTGAGGCAGATCCGCGCTTTAGCGTTGTGGTTGGCTCTACCGAAGGTGAGACCATACTTTCTACCAATAATAAACAAGCGCCTTTTGACAACAAGCTGGTTCGCCAGGCAGTAGCGCATGCGATCAACAGACAGGAAATTATAGATGGTGCGATGTTCGGATACGGTACTCCGATTGGTACTCATTTCGCACCGCATCATCCTGCGTATAAAGATTTTACCGATAACTCATCTTATGATGTGGATAAAGCAAAAGAGCTGCTGAAAGAAGCAGGTTTTGAAGATGGATTTAAAACAACTCTGAAGCTGCCACCTCCTTCATATGCGCGACGCGGTGGTGAGATTATCGCGGCACAATTGCGCCAAGTTGGTATTGAGGCAGAGATCAGTAATCTTGAGTGGGCACAGTGGCTTGAGCAGGTGTTCAGAGGAAAAGACTTTGGTTTAACTATTGTTTCTCACACAGAGCCAATGGATATCGGTATCTACGCCAGGCCCGACTACTATTTTCAGTATGACAATGCTGATTTTCAAAAGCTGATCTCTGACCTGACACTGGAGACTGATGAGGAAAAGCGCAATATCATGTTTCAGGAGGCACAGGAAATAATCGCTGCTGATTATGTCAATGGATACCTTTTTCAGTTAGCTAAAACAGGTGTTGCGAATGCTAAAATCGAAGGCTTGTGGGAGAACTCTCCAACACAGGCTAACGATATGACGGAAGTCTTCTGGAACGACTAAACGCAAATTAACGCCCATCACCGGTAGCGTAGATTGATCCGTTTTATAGCGCGGCGGCTCTTGTCTCTCGTGCTGACTTTACTTTGCGCAAGCGTCATTATCTTTCTGGCACTCGAAGTAGTGCCAGGAGACCCTGCAAGTGTGATGCTAGGTGTAAATGCTCAGCCTGAAACGGTTGCAGCGCTAAAGCAGGAGTTAGGTTTAAACGTTTCTAAACCCAAGCGTTACTTTAACTGGGTTTCAGGCATGTTGGCCGGTGACTTTGGAGTTTCCTATACCTACCGCACACCGGTGCGTGACATGATCGCAGACCGTATGGTGATCTCTTTTCCATTGGCGCTTTATGCTCTGTTGTTGTCTACTCTGATTGCGTTTCCGGCGGGAATTATAGCGGCAACCAGGCGTGGTGCTGTTGCCGATGTAAGTGTGATGGGTACCACTCAGTTGGGAATAGCGATACCGAATTTCTGGTTTGCGATGATCCTGGTGTCCATTTTTGCTATTAAGCTGCGGTGGTTTTCAGCTGGTGGGTTTCCAGGCTGGGAAGCAGGATTTTTGGCAGGCCTTAAAGCACTGACACTGCCGGCGATCGCATTGGCGTTGCCGCAAGCATCGATCCTCGCCAGAGTTATGCGTTCTTCGTTGCTTGATACGCTTGGTGAAGATTTCATCCGCACGGCACGTGCAAAAGGACTGACTGCCGGGCAGGCGCTTTGGCATCACGCTTTGCGAAATGCGCTGATACCAGTACTGACAATTATCGGATTGCAGTTTTCATTTTTACTGGCAGGGGCAATTATCGTTGAGAATGTTTTTTTTCTACCAGGTTTGGGACGACTGATATTTCAGGGTATTACGCAGCGGGATCTTATAGTGGTTGAGAGCGTTGTTATGTTGTTGGTATTTGCGGTGGTGATGGTTACCTTCCTGGTTGATATTGCCTATGCCGCGGTCGATCCACGACTACGCAGGCGGATGTAGTGGCTGGATATTTTACAATTACTCTGTTTGTTACTTTGGCCGTCACTATGGCTGTTAAATTGGCTGATACGCTGGCAAGGATAAAGGTGCTCGGAGTTACACCAGCTAAAGTTGCCACAAGTAAAGTAAGTTACCGCAATGCGTAGCCAGAGGAACCTTTTTATAGGTGCCTTTTTGTGTGTTCTGTTTCTTGTTGCCGCCGTGGTGTCTTTTGTCTGGACACCCTACGATGTTACCCAGCTGAATATAGCCAATAAGTTTCAGCCTCCGGGTATGCCGCATGTGTTTGGTACTGATCATTTCGGCAGAGATATATTTTCTATGCTGATGGTGGGAGCGCGCACTTCTATTGCTGTTGCACTGGTAGCGGTTAGTATTGGAATATTGTTTGGTGTGCCACTGGGCTTGTTTGCGGCTGCAAACCGCAATACGTTGATAGATGAAATTATCATGCGTGGCAATGATCTTGTGTTTGCATTTCCCGCTTTACTCATTGCGATAATGATTACAGCGGTGTTTGGGCCGGGTGCTTTGAATGCAATTATTGCCATTGGAATTTTTAATATTCCTGTATTTGCAAGACTTTCTCGCGCTGCAGCACTTAGTTTGTGGGAACGCGACTTTATTCTAAGTGCCAGGGTTAGTGGTAAGTCCAGTATGAGAATTTCAGTGGAGCACATTCTGCCTAATCTACTGAATCTGCTTTTGGTGCAGGGCACCATTCAATTTTCACTGGGAGTATTAGCCGAAGCGGGATTGTCATTCGTAGGTTTAGGTGCGCAGCCACCGATACCCAGCTGGGGGCGGATGTTGGCGGAGAGCCAGACGTTTATTTCATTTGCAAGTCATGTGGTGATTTTTCCGGGGCTTGCCATTGTATTGACGGTCCTTGGGCTTAATTTACTTGGCGATGGTTTGCGAGATTACTTTGATCCAAAACTGCGACAAAGTATTCCGGAGCTGAAAAAGCATGGCGGAACACACTAGTGTCGCTGCTCACTGTTACTGATCTGCAGATATCTATCGGTGGTGTGTCGATACTGCGTGATATAGATATGTCGGTTGACCGCGGTAAGGTGCTTGGCGTTGTCGGTGAGAGTGGATCTGGTAAATCAATGACCGCATATTCAATTATGCGTTTGTTACCAGTCGGATCAAAAGCGTCTGGCAGGATTGAACTCGCTGGCAAGTCGCTTTTTGGCTTGAGCGAAAGCGATATGTGCGAAGTCAGAGGCAGAGATATCGGTATGATTTTTCAAGAACCGATGACCGCACTTAACCCACTGAAATCAATTGGTGATCAGGTTGCGGAAACTATAAGCGTTCACACTACAATATCTCGTTCTGAAGTTCGCAGATTAACGCTTGAAACCTTAACAAAAGTGGGGCTCCCACCTGATGAGTTTCCGTTATCGCGATTTCCACACGAACTCTCCGGCGGGCAGAGGCAAAGAGTAGTAATCGCAATGGCAATTGCATTGCAACCAAAACTATTGATAGCTGATGAGCCTACAACAGCACTTGATGTCACCACACAGGCACAGCTGCTTATACTGTTGCGCCGTTTGGTAGATGAAGATGGTATGGGATTGATTCTGATATCGCATGATCTTGCCGTGGTTGCTAATACTGCAGACAATATCGCCGTGATGCGGGATGGTGTTGTTCTGGATACCGGGTCTGTGAAAAATATTTTTTCTGATAGAAGACATCCCTACACAACCGAGTTACTTGAGGCCTCTACTCATGTGCCGGTTGTAAATGAATCAGAGCTGGAGTCAGTAAACCCGGAGCCGGTAAACCCGAAGCCGGTAAACCCGGAGCCAGTAAATAATGCGCCGTTACTTGAAGTTCAGAATCTAGTGCGGGAATACAAGTTACCTCGAGGTGGCTTGTTTAAGCCGGTCCGTTATTTACGTGCGGTAGATAACGTAAGTTTCACTATCAACAGAGGCGAGAATGTCGCGCTCGTAGGGGAAAGTGGTTGCGGCAAGTCAACATTGAGTCGAGCCATACTCGGTCTGGAGTCTATTCAGGGTGGTGCCGTGTATCTTGATGGACAACCGATTGTATATGGTGCCGAGCGGAGTCTTGATCAATATCGAAAAATGCAGGTGGTTTTCCAGGATCCATACGGGTCTTTTAATCCAAGGCATACAGTAGCGCGGTTGGTCGCTGAACCATTGTTTGCCCTTGAAAAGAAATTGCAAAAACCTGCACGTCAGCAAGCGGTGGCCAACGTGCTTGAGCGGGTCGGGCTACAATCATCGGATGGCAGTAAGTATATTCATGAGT
Source organism: uncultured Granulosicoccaceae bacterium (assembly GCA_938020525.1). Lineage (GTDB taxonomy): Bacteria > Pseudomonadota > Gammaproteobacteria > Granulosicoccales > Granulosicoccaceae. The sequence continues at coordinate 19,255 of CALIHW010000112.1, forward strand.
TTTCTGGTGGCCAGCGGCAGCGTATTGCTATTGCGCGCGCGCTGATCAGCCGCCCTTCCTTGATTATTCTAGACGAGGCAGTATCTGCTCTCGATGTTTCAATCAGGGCGCGGGTGCTTGATTTGCTGGCAGAGCTTTCGGGTAGCTTTGATATAGCTTATTTGTTCATCTCGCACGACCTGTCAGTAGTACGCGCGGTGGCAGATCGGGTGCTGGTAATGAAGGATGGTAGTATTGTGGAGCAAGGTGAGACAGACGCTGTCTTTAACAGCCCTGAACACCCTTACACTAAAAAGCTTATCGCATCTGTACCGAGGTTGGCGTATGCAGTGTGAAAGGCTTGAGATTGTTGAAAGTATAGAGTGTCGTAGAGAATTACTGGAGACGTATGCTGTTGTTAAAAATAACACACGATGAATGGCTGCATTATTTAAGAGGCCTCTTTTGCTTAGTACTGCTGGCAGTTTTGCCTCCCGTTGCTGCCGAGCAAGTCGTTCGATTTGGTACAGGTGGTAATGATGGTAGCTATTTTCCCGTTGGGTCCATCATTGCAAAAGAAATCAATATACATTCAGCACAGTGTTGTGCCGAAGATCCGCTTGTAGTCCTGCCGCAACGATCAAATGGATCGGTTTCCAATATAAAAGATCTGTCCGAAAATTTGCTCGAAGTCGGTCTGGCTCAGGCAGATGTTGTGAGTCTGGCTTATCAGGGTTTAGGCCTTTTTGACGGGGATGATCTAAAAAATACCCTGAGAACAATCGGTACTTTGCTGCAGGAGAGTGTGCATCTTGTAGTCAGTACAGACAGTGGCATTGAGTCTGTTGCTGACCTTAACGGAAAACGAGTGTCTGTTGATGAGCTGGGCTCTGGTACTCAATTTGATGCTGACCTGATACTGAAGGCGAGCGATATGCCACTCGAAAGTGTAAAGCTGGTCTATCTCAAACCGACCGACTCAATTGAACGATTGCGACGCGGCCAGCTGGACGCCTTTTTTGGTGTTTCTGCTTATCCGGTGGCAGGGGTTCAACAATTAGTAGACGATGGTGTCGGGCGAGTAGTGTCTCTGGGTGATGATCTGGTTGATCGTCTTGCGAGAGAACATCTGTACTTTTCGGCACAGAGTATTCCGCCTAACATATATTCAAACAATGAAGCAGTTAATACAGTGAGTGTATCAGCGCAGATGATTGTGCGCTCAGATGTGTCTGACGATGCTGTCTATGAAATTACCAGTATGCTTTGGAGTGACGCTACACTGGATGCGCTTGCAGAAGGTCATCCGCGTGGCGGCGATATCCTTGCAGAAAGAGCGCTGCAGGGTGTGGTTGTCCCTGTACATCCAGGTGCCCTACGCTACTATGAAGAGCGAGGCTATGATGTATCCGGTTTGCCGCAGTGAGGCTAACTCAGTTGAATGCATGGGCTTTAGTTCGTATGGTTTCATTGGCGACTATCTTACTTACCGCGTATTGCCGTATTGCCAATTGGTCCGGGACATATTGGCCGGCAACATGTCGATAATAAGATGAGACTACTAAAAAACCACGTCACCCTGTTTGCAATACTGGCGCTGCTTGCGACATTGGGTTTTGCGCTAGCGATCTATGTTCAAAACAATACCAGCAGTATTAGTGATGCGCTTGCTGCTGAAGTGCTCGAGCAGCAGAGTGATGTAGCAGTGCTGTTGCATGAATACGATCGACTGCTACTGGCGCTTGGATCTGAACGCTATGAGGGAGGCGACAGAGCAAGCGAGGAGGTGCTCGATGCGCTGGTAAGAACAGAACAACAACTCGAAGAGATGCGCTTCAATTATAGTTTTGAGAGGCTTGATGGAGCAGCTACGGCGCACGCCTATGTTAAACCGGTACTCGAAGATGTCAGAGAGTGGTTAACCGAAGGTATTCCGGGTATAGCGCCTGATCGGCAACGTGTGATTGCTGCGGCCTCTGCCAGACTGCAGGCACGACACGATAATTTGAGAGTCATTACTACAGAGACTTACGAAGTTGCCAGTCAACTGGTAAATAAACAGGCCAATTATCTAATTAGATTCGGTAAATCAATGATGGTCTTGCTAGCAGCCTTTGCTTTGCTTGCAGCTGGAATTGCTTCGTTGCTGACCCGACAAAAAAATCTTCAGGCACAGCTGGCGGAAGATGAGCGTGTGCACGCGCAACGTATTAGGGATTTTGCAGATTCGGGTGCTGACTGGTTCTGGGAAATGAACCGGGATTTTCGGCTGCGTTGGTTATCCGGAAGAACGCTTTCCAGGCCTTATGCATCTGGCTCTGATACAGATTCCCAAAAAAGTGGAGTACAGAGGAACGTTTCTCAAGCCTCTTATGGTTATGAGATAGATCATAGAGAATGGCCGGTCCGGAATTTAAACAAGCGGACCAGCTTTCATAACTATGAAGCGCAATGGGTGACCCGCGATGGCGAGATAAAAACCGTGGCGGTCAGTGGCAAGCCATTGTTTAGCAAAAGTGGTGCGTTTGCAGGATATCGCGGCATTGGTCGGGATATCACCTCAAGAAAAATGATCGAGGCTGAACTCGAGCGTGCAAACCTGGGTTTAATAGCCGCTCAGACCAAAGGGCGTGAGCAAGCCGAGCAGGCGCTGCGAGACTCAGAAATGTTTCTCCGCACATCGTTGAACGCTCTGCCGGAGAAACTTGCCATCCTTAATCAGGAAGGGATCATTCTGGAGGCCAATACCTCCTGGCGCGATTTCGCGCAAATGGGTGAAGTTTCTGCGGGATTGCCCGAAGGTGGAGGAATCGGTTGGCACTATAAAGATGTCTTTTCCTGTAAAGAGGTAACAGCGCGTTCCGCATTGGAAGAAGTATCTACTATGGTGGATAGTGTCTTGCATGGCGCGACAAACAAGCGGCGTACAGAGGTAAGTATATTCAATGGTGCGGAAACAGTGTGGCTGGCCATTGCCCTCTCATCATTTTACTCAAACGGAAATAGACACTGTGTTCTTGCTATTGATGAGGTAACAGATAGAAAGCGGCTTGAGGAAGAGGATCGCCAGTTGCGTGCAGATCTTGCCCACTTTTCGCGGCTCACTACGGTAGGGGAGCTTGCAACCGGGCTTGCGCATGAGCTTAATCAGCCGCTGACTGCGATAATCAATGACTGTGACTCACTGTTATCCGGAGTGCAGAATAACGTACCTCTGGATGAAACTGATCTTGAAGCGATACGCGCCATTCACAGTGAAGCGGATCGAGCGGGTGCGATTATAAAGGGCTTGCGTAAAATGGTGCGCAAGGAAACCGGTGGAATGGCGGCAACCGATATCAACCAGCTGGTTACGGAGACAATACGCCTGGGTATGCCGGATGCCAAACGGCACGGTGTAAATGTTAAACTTAATTTGCAGAGCAATCTTCCTCAGCCGGAAATAGATGCAGTGCAGATTCAGCAGGTTCTGGTAAACCTCGAGCGAAATGGTATTGACGCGATCAAGGAGGCTGATCCACCTCTGCGAGAGATGACAATTTCAACTGCTGAAGTCGAAAATGATTTGATTCAGGTAACCGTACAGGATACCGGTGGTGGGTTGGATGTCGGGGTAAGAGAAGAGCTGTTTAATCCTTTTCTGACCACCAAAAAAGATGGTATGGGGATGGGGCTTTCGATCAGTCGATCGATTGTCGAGTCGCACGGAGGGCAGTTGTGGGTAGATTTTACAGTGCTTGATATGACAACATTCCACTTTACGTTGCCCGTTAACCAGCCGAATCGCCCGCTGGACAGGGCTTGAACTACCGAGCAGAGTAATGATGGACAGTAATGATGGACAATGAACCCGCAGTTTCAGAGTCAGCAGTTGTCTACGTCGTCGAAGATGACACCGCAGTCAGTTCAGCACTTGAAAGGTCCCTCACCAAACGTGGATATCAGGTAAAAGTGTTCGACAGTGCAGAGTCCTTCCTCGATAAGTTCGAATCGGGGCGTATTGCCTGTTTGGTGCTCGACATCCGCATGGCCGGCATGAGTGGTACAGAGTTGCAGGAGCACTTGTTAGCGACAGAAGTCATACTGCCGATCATTTTTGTCACCGGTCATGGAGATATACCGATGTCTGTCCGGGCGATGAAGTCTGGTGCCGTCGATTTTCTTGAAAAACCATACACCGTAGAGTTACTCACAAGCCGCATTGATGAAGCCCTGGCGCTTTGCAAAGACCAAATCGAAGAGTCGGCTCGTAAGACGGAAGTTCTTACACGCTTTGAAAGCTTGACTCCCAGAGAACTGGATGTGATGACCTTGCTCGTGGCTGGTGCTGCCAATGCTTCAAACAAGGTCATAGCACGTGAGCTTGATATCAGCCATCGAACTGTTGATGATCACCGTGCACGTGTAATGGCCAAGATGCAGGCCCGGTCTTTACCTGAACTGGTTGATATGGCGAAGATATGCGGAGTTCATCGTGATGAGAATATAGATCAGGATCACGCATAATCAAAGCGTCGCCGTAGGGTGATGGTATGGACGCTCCCTCCTTACCGGCATCACAATGTGCCAAAATGGTAGCGTGTTAACAAAACCATTTAACGGAGAAAGCGCCCATGAAACATCTTAAACTGATCGGTATCGATTTGGCAAA
>CALIHW010000113.1 GCA_938020525.1 uncultured Granulosicoccaceae bacterium
CGATTGAGGAGAATAGTCATTCATATTTAACGATATCGATCGCAATAGCTGGCCAAAAGATCGCTTTCGCAGTAGATCATTCATTCTCGGACAAGCTCCTAGCAAGTCAGTAGAGCTTCTTCAAAATACTCGGCAAGACAGCAATTATTGTCGATATTCTGCCACTTCAGGCATCATCAATATGATGCTCCAGCTTGAGCTCACCCAGGTGTAGAGATTTTAAAAGCGAAATCATCATTCTTGCAGACGCACCCCACAACAACTCTGAGTCGTATTCGTCGTAGTACACCACCTTCAGTATCGCTGACCACTCTGCGCTTTCAACCTTCTTGTCTCGTAGTTGGACGTTGTTCCTGTCAGCCAGCCAACGCAACGGAATTGAAAAAATACGATCAACCTCTGTCGGCTGTGCTTTGTACGGGTGGGGCCAGGGGACAATCCCGATAACGGGTGTCACAACATAGTTGCTGCTGGTAAGGTACTGCGGCAATACATGGATGACCTTAATCTGCGCGCTGTCCAGACCGATTTCTTCCCTCGCCTCACGCAGTGCTACATCCACCTGATCGGCATCATCCGGGTCCTGCCTGCCACCGGGAAACGCTACCTGCCCGCTATGTCGATCACGCTCATTGGCGACGCGACGGATAAACATCACATGCCATTCTTTCTCGTGGCGAAAAAGCGGCATCAATACTGAAGCCGGAATCTGACCGCCGATCGGTTTGAGCTCATTCGGTAGATCCGAGCGCTGCAGAAAGCCCGCTGCGTCCTGTACCCAGCTTAACGATGTATTAAATAACGACTCAGACATTCACAAACTCAAAAGTTGGCACGGATCGCGCGACCAAACAGGGTTCACTGACAGCAATCTAGCCCATCTAGAGTACCGTAGCCACCTATGAGCCTACACACTAAAACTCCACCGGCAGAGTCCAACGATTTTGGCGGCACACTGCGTGTACTAATAGCCGAGCAGGAACAGGCTGTGCGCGATGCCCTGGTTGATCGAGTAGAGAAAAGTCTGGGTGTGTCGGCTGACGCGGTTAATACCGCCGCCTCGGTTCGCAAATTGATGGAAAAACACGCGGGCGAATACGTTCTCGCGGTGGTAGATACTCGACTACCCGATGCTCCCAACGGAGAGGTGTTGGATACATTGACCAGCTATGCAATTCCAACCATTGCGATTTCATCAAAAGTCACCGATGAAATCGCCAATCGGCTGCTCGATAAACACATCATCGACTGTGTACTTAAACGCACCAACGAAGACACAGAACTGTTGGCTGACATCGTTCAGCAAACATTGTGTAATCCACAGCGAAAAATATTGTACTTCAGTACCGACGACTTCAATCGGAAGAAAATCCGGCAATTACTGGACATACACAGATACACGGTGATCGATGTACGCAACAAGGCAGATATTCGCAGACAGTTAAGCGAGCATCAGGATATTACGCTAGTCATCATGGACCAAAGCACGTTGCAGTTTAATGCAATTGATACTATCAGCGAGCTTCGACAGCTCTATCGTCGTGAAGATCTTGCGATTGCCACAATCTGTGATCACGAAGATCAGCAGCTTGGTGCCAAACTACTTCGTGCTGGTGCTAACGATGTAATCCGTCAACCGATGCCAACAGATGAATTCTACTATCGTGTAAAACAATGCGTAGAGTCGGTTGAAAGAGTTCGTGAAATAAAGTTCTCAGCCACCAGAGATATACTGACTGGGGCATACAATCGAGATTATCTTTTTGATGTAGGCGAAAAGCTCTATGCCAGTGCTAAACGCGGCGACATCAAGCTCACGCTTGCAATGATTGAAATTGATAATTTTGAGAGGATCACTAGCCGACACGGACCAAAAACTAGTAATACGGTGCTCGAATCCCTGGCACCTCTCCTAAGTGCCGAGCTTCGACAAAACGACATACTGGCACGCTATGATGCATCAACATTTGTTTGTCTTTTAAACAATGTTGGTCCACACAATGCCATTATGGTGTGTGAGCGACTAAGACAGCTAGTGACGAAAAGCGAAATCGAATATCAATCGGGTACTCTTTCAATAAGTTGCAGCGTCGGTGCTACCACCAATCCGGATAAATCGTTCTTAGCCATGATTGGAGATGCCAATCAATCACTACAGTATGCCATCGAGAGAGGCAGAAACTGTGTCGTAGTAAGCGACGCTACAGAAGACGATTCTTAACAGTCCCGCATCGTTCACAGCGATACACCGTCACCAGCTTGCCGCTCTTGACATCAAACTTCTGATTCGTCTCAAGCTTCCATTTGTGATGATTATTGGCACACAGGGTCTTGCCCCTGGATGAGGCTTTTTTCTTTTTAAATGCCAGTATTTTTGCCATAGTCTGTCAATTTATTGCCTCACAGCTAAGTATCCGCTCGATTAAACCCGGTTTATTCGTGAAATGGCGAGCATAGCGCGCAGAGCATTGGTTTCACGGCGTATTTTCTTCTCGCGTTCCATGTTTTCATTTACTTGGCTTACTGATATTTGCAAGAGAAAAAATTCGCTGTGGAATCAAGGATCAAGCGGGATGCCGTCATTTTCATGAATAAACCGAGTTAAGTGCCTGATTATTCTCTGGCTTTTTTCGCCGGCAACAGCGTCTTGCAGCACAAACAAGATCAAGATACCGTGCTAATCTGACACTTACCAATTATATAAATAACGGAATCGCCTAATACCCAAGCCACAGAGTTCTATCGATTATCAATAAATCAGGAGGAAAATCCGATGAAAACCGTCGCCCAGCTTTTGGCCGGTAAGCCAACGGAAATATGGACAATCGATGCGACACAACCAGTGCTCGTCGCAATAAAGTACATGGCCGAGAAAAATATCGGCGCGTTACTCGTCACAGACCAGGACCAGCTAAGCGGCATTATTTCGGAACGCGACTATGCCCGCAAAGTGATTCTACAAGGCAGATCGTCTCGAGAAACAGCAATATCCGAAATCATGTCTACCCATATTATTAGCGTTGGCCCTGACGACACGATTGATACCTGCATGGAACTGATGACAAAACACGATATCCGGCATCTCCCGGTATTGGAACGAGATAAACTCATCGGCGTGTTATCGATCGGGGATCTGGTAAGAGCAACTATTGCCGATCAACAACAAACTATCGAGCAGCTCTCTGGTTACATCATGAGCTAGGAGCTTGTCCGAGAATGACGGTCGTAGCGAGAAAGTGAGATTTTGAGTCAGATATTTCGATCGATTGAGGCGAATAGTCATTCATATTTAACGATATCGATCGCAATAGCTGGCCAAAAGATCGCTTTCGCAGTA
>CALIHW010000114.1 GCA_938020525.1 uncultured Granulosicoccaceae bacterium
CGCAATGGTACCGACGACAACACCCACAGCCACAAACCACGGAGTACTGTGTGCAAGCTCAGTTTCAGACCATTCCAGTTTGACCGGCGATGGTAATCGGGTGAGGAACATTTGTGCTACAAAGTAGCGGTTGCGCGCTTGCTTAAGCTGAATTGTGATTTCCATGTTTATGAGTAAAGACCGCGCATGGATTTATAGCGCTCCATCGACTCCTGCATCTTCAAACGTTGCCATATCATTGAGCATCGCGACTGCACTACGAATAAGAGGTATAGCCAGAATAGCACCGGATCCCTCACCGAGTCGCAGACCAAGATCCAGTAACGGGTTGGCTTTAAGATGTTTGAGGGCCGCAATATGACCCGGCTCTGCTGATCGATGTGCGAACAGTAAGTGTTCTCTGGTCGCGGGGTTCAGGCCGACCGCGCAAAGCGCCGCCGCCGTGACGATGTAGCCATCAACGATAACAGTGATTTTGTGATTACAGGCTTCAAGCATTGCGCCGCATAATGCGGCTATTTCGAGCCCACCCATGTTTTGCAGAACCGATTTCGGATTACGCTGCGAGTGAAGGGTGAGTATTTGATCGACTATAGAAATTTTATGTGCCACACCTTTTTGATCAAGACCGGTGCCAGGGCCTACGCTGTCAGCGGCTGAAATATTGCAAAGCGCAGACACAATAGCAGCCGCTGATGTTGAGTTGCCGATTCCCATTTCACCCAATGCGATAAGCTTTATGTTGTTGCTAACAGCGCGATTAACAGCATTTTTTCCAGCAGTCATTGCCTGTTCTAACTGCGCGCTGGTCATCGCAGGTTCTTTAATCATGTTAGCTGTGCCGTCGCTAACTTTGTCGTGCACTATGTCATTCACTGCATCACCAATAACGCCAACGTTGATGACTTCAAGCTCTGTTGCATTGGCATTACAGAAAACGTTTGCAGCAGAACCGCCAGATGCAAAGTTGAGTAGCATCTGTCTTGTTACAGCTTGTGGATAAGCGCTGACGGATTCTTCCATCACACCGTGATCCGCTGCAAACAAAATTGCCAGAGCGGAGTTTACGTCCGGCATTAGTGATTTTTGAATAGCACTGATTTGCATAGCAATGGTTTCGACCGCCCCAAGCGAGCCGGGTGGTTTTGTTTTTTGATCAAGCATTGCGCCAGCCGTTTGCATATCTTTTGTAAACGAATCACTGAACGGCTGGCCGGGTGTATGTCCTGATGTGGAAGTGGAACCCTGCATTAAAGGTGGCTCTTTAAGGTGGTTAATTGGGGAAGTAGCGCGAATGCTAGCGCATGTACCTGCAGGATGTAATTCACATTTGGAATTGATTTAACCTTACAGAGCCGTTGTTGAAATATTACAGCCGCTTTTAGACTGCAATTTGTGATCGCCATAGACGCTTCACTGGTTGCCACTGGCTGTGGTTTCAGTCATCATCCACCCTTCGGTCCTTAACAGGGCGGCCAGATGATTTTGGCCGTGGGGAACCGGGTGCTGCTTTTCGCCAATTAGAGTAATTGGCAGATAATGGCAAAATCCCGGACTGCCCTCGCAACTGTGAACGGAGAGCACTATTTCAACGGGCTTGATATTGGCCCAGCCACTGGCATATGTCGCCGGGAAGGTAGAAATAGCAGCGATGACCCGTGAGTCAGGATATCCGCCGATGAAATGACATTCTGTCTGCCTGAGCGAGGTGCTTCGGCGGGAACTTCCGTTCCTTATGTGTTTCGCACCTGCTCAAAAGACATTGCCGAGCGGGCTAGCATTGAAACAGCACCAAATAGAAGAATGTGATGGCACCTGGCGCGTATATGCGCTTGCGGCACTGTTGTGTCAGCTATTGCTTGTTTCATCTGCCAGTGCTCAGCTTGGTCCCATAATCATTACCGATGATGACTCTGAGTCCGACCCGGTTACGAATGGTCCGGCCACAAACATTCCTGTCCCGTTTGAAATTGGTGACACGGCTGCAGGTGAGTTCACCGGATTTCGCGAAGTCATTGAAAAACAGCAGTTGCAACAGGCGGGTAGCTCACTTGCTGAGGTGGTCGCAACCGAAAGTGGCGTGCAGTTTAAAGAGAGCGGTGGTCTCGGTTCTCACAGTAGCGTCTCTTTGCGCGGTTCCAGCGCTGAACAGGTCAATGTTTATCTCGATGGCATTCTGCTCAATGAAGCGTCTGGTGGTGCTGTCAATTTCAGCGACATCGAGTTAATGCAGGCCGAGAAGGTTGAAGTATATAAAGGTACTGTGCCGGTTCAGCTTGGTAATACTGCGATTGGTGGTGCAGTTAATATTATTTCAGCGCGTGCCAGCAATGCACCGGTAAGTAGTTTTCTTGCAGGCATTGGTTCTTTTGGTTCTTCGCGTTTTTCTGCAGCCTTCCGCGGCCCGGTTAACCTGCTTGATGATCAGACGTTCGTCGCTTCGTTGTCATTCCGGCAAAGCGACAATGACTTTCCGTTTCTGAATGACAACGGCACCAGTTTCAATACTGCTGATGATAATCGAGAGCGTCGCAACAATGGTCAGACGCGCAGCTTGTCCGGTTTTGTAAAAACCAGCCATAGATTGTGGAGTAACGTGAAGCTTGAGCATGCGCTTCAATTTTATGATCGCGCTCAGGGTGTGGCTAACTGGCGTAACACAGAGCTCGGTGCGGCGCAGCTTGATAGCAACAACGCCCAGTGGCGGTCAACATTGCGACAGACAGCAACGGGGGGAGGGTGGTCTTCACTCTGGGAGGTAAACGGGTCAGTCAAGAACGAGTTGTTTGATGATCGTAATGCCAGTATCGGTACATCGAGTCAGCTAATCGATTCTGATACCTCTGTGGTTGGAGCTCGTGGATATTGGGAAAAGATTAGTAGTGATAACAGGTTGTCATTCAGCCTGAAGCTGCGCGGTGAAGAATTCAGTGCATTTAATGAATTGCGCCAGGTAAATGCAACCAACGCGCGTCGGCTGATAAGTGATTTCAGCGTTCAGAGTAATCGGAATTACAACAATGGTGACACACTGATTTCAGCCAGTGCTGTGGGTTTTGTTGTGAGTGATGAGTATGACATTGAAAACTTTGAGCAG
>CALIHW010000115.1 GCA_938020525.1 uncultured Granulosicoccaceae bacterium
TGTATCTGAACAGGTGGAGCAATATCTTGTGCGGCTGGTTACAGAGACGCGTGACAACACAGGTTCATTGTCACGACACATAGCTTATGGTGCATCTCCGCGCGGTACAATTTCTCTTGATGCCTGCGCGCGGGCTCATGCCTGGTTAAACGGTCAGGACTATGTTGCACCGGCGGACATTCATGCGGTAATACACGATGCATTGCGGCATCGCATACTGGTGACTTACGAGGCAGAAGCTGAGGGTGTTACGTCGAGTGATGTCATTAATGAACTGCTGTCGCAGGTGGCTGTTCCTTGATTGGTTGGACGATTGTGTAGAGAGATGTTGATCTTCGATACTACAAAGTGGACTGTTGCAGCGGCAGACTCAGATTTAGCGGTGGAGTGCCCCTCTTGCAAAGCAAACAACGCTTTGTATTCTCCCAAGGGAGAATGTCAGTTCGGGGCTTCTTTTGGTTTTGTGTTGTTATTGCCGTTGGGTATATTTGCAAGTAATGGTACTGGCCCCATCGCAAGGGACACCCGCCCGCTTGCGGGAGGGTCGGCGTCTAAGCACCGGGGAGGGTTTTATGCCTCGGTGGTATAAGTTCAATGCAACGGTCTCTCTTGCAAAGCAAACAACGCTTTGTAGTCTCCCAAAGGGAGAATGTCAGTTCGGCGTTTCGCTACACTGTACGCGATTCACACTGCATCACAGCAACAGCATAACAGGTGGGTTGTGAGCGTGGCAGCTGACATCCAAACCAGTGCAACGTCAGTTACTGTCGCTGAGCTTGTTGCACTGCGTCAATCAGTTGGTAAGCTGAATCGTCGTTCCGGCAGGCGAGTAAAAGCTCCAATGATTGGATCATCGTCTTCTGCTGCGCTGGGTAGAGGGCTCGACTTTGCTGAAGTGCGTGAGTATCACGGCGGTGATGATGTCCGTCTGATCGATTGGAAAGTAACTGCGCGTACTGGTCGTGCACATACAAAACTTTTTAACGAAGAGCGTGAGCGGCCTTTTTTTATAGCGCTGGATTTAAGACCGGCAATGTACTTTGGTACCAAAGTGGCGCTTAAGTCTGTGGTCGCGGCCAGGCTATGTGCAATTGTTGCCTGGGCGGCAGCCGCACAACGCGATCGAGTCGGTGGGCTTGTATTTGATAATACTCGAATTACCGAGATCAAGCCTCAGGCCGGTAGCCGTGGTGTGACTCGACTGCTGCATCAAATAGTGAAACTTCATAGTGCTGCAGTTCCTGATGACTTTAACAGTACGCCATTAAGTGATGCGTTGATGAGGCTCGACCGTTGTGCTCATACCGGTAGCTCTATCTGTCTGGTATCAGACTTTAATCAGTTTGATTCTGGGCCTCACACAGCTAATCTGCTGCAACATAACCATACCGCTGCGGTGAGGATCTATGATCCGTTGGAGGCAGAGTTGCCACCACCTGCGGAATACACAATTACTGATGGTATCAGTAAGGGCAGGCTTAACAGTGCGTCAGCAAGAGCCAGACAACAGTATCTTGATGATTTCAATTTTCGCAAGGCGCAACTCGAGCGGGTTTTCAGTGGTGCGGGAAATCGTTTTATTAATGCGTCTGTTGTGGATGATCCGGTTGAAGTAGCATCGATTGTAATGAACTCGTTGCCCGGGAGTCTGTAAATGGATCCTCAGGATATTAGCCAAGATATTAGCCAGAACATTGGGCAGCAGCAGGAACTACTGCAACAGTTAAAAGATGTAACTCAACCGGCAAATCCCGGGTGGTGGCCGCCTGCACCGGGCTGGTGGTTACTGTTGTTCGTTGTGTTGCTGATTGCGGGTGTCTTGTACTGGTTGTTCAGAAAACATACTGCACGCAAGAGTCGAAATGCGTGGCGAATTTCTGCACTTGAAGAGCACCGGCGTTTGCATAAGATGCTCGAAAACGGATCGGATCAAATCGAAGTTATCGCGAAGCTTTCAGTGTTAATGCGTCGCGTTGCGTTGGCGGTTGAGCCACGTAGCCGGATTGCATCACTGACCGATGATCAATGGCTGTCAAAGCTTGATGCGATAGGTAAAACAACCGAGTACACCAATGGCATTGGCTCGGTATTGTATCGTCATCAGTATATGCGGGATCAACGGCTTGAAGATGACGCCGTGAATGACTTGTTTGATATAACCGCTAACACAATAAAAACCGCGTCACCTGAATTGCATCAGTACCATCAACATCAACACCAAGACCATCAACACCAAGAAAAGGGTGGATCAGTTGCTGCACTTTGAGTGGTGGTGGATTGTGACAGTATGGCCGCTGCCGTTATTACTGCGGTGGACTTTACCTGCAGTTGTGCACCGACAACAGGCCGCCTTGCGCGTACCGTTTTATGAGCAACTTCAAAGCGCGTCCTCCAGAAAACAGGGCAAGCGTGATTCTTCACTTCGTTTTATATTGGCGATGCTGATGTGGTGTTTGCTGGTGCTGGCTTGTATGCGACCACAGTGGCTTGGAGAACTTACTGATATCCCGCTGACCGGACGCGACCTCATGTTAGGGATGGATATTTCCGGTAGCATGCGGGAGCAGGATTTTGAAGTTCGTGGCCGCAGTGTAGAAAGAATGGATGCTGCCAGAGTTGTAGCAAGTGAGTTTGTAGCGCAACGTGAAGGTGATCGAGTTGGATTAATTCTATTCGGTGACAATGCACAGGTTCAAACACCACTTACCTATGACCTTGAGACCGTGCAACATTTTATCTCTGAGTCGATGGTAGGTTTAATTGGACAGTCCACAGCAATTGGCGATGCGATCGGTCTTGCAGTTAAACGACTAAAAGAACGACCTGCAGAGTCTCGCGTATTTATTCTGCTGACAGATGGTGCGAATACCGCAGGCGCCGTAACACCGATTGAAGCTGCCAAAGTAGCGCAGCAGTTCGGTATACGAATTCACACTATTGGTGTGGGTGCAGAGCAGGTGGTAGTGCGCGATCTTTTTGGATCTCGTGTGGTAAACCCATCCAAGGCACTCGATGAAGAAACTCTGCAGGAGATCGCAGATCTTACTGGTGGTAAATACTTCAGGGCGCGCAACACCAAAGAGATGGTCAGCATCTATGACGAGATCAACAAACTGGAACCTAGCGAGATTGGTGGATTACAACAGCGCCCGATGAGTGAGATGTACTTCTGGCCCTTGTCTCTGGCGTTGTTTCTCAGTGCTGTTCTTGCCTTTCGGAGATATCGTGGGCTGGATTGATCACTTCCATTTTATCAGGCCGTGGTTTTTGCTGTGTTTGCTGCCAGCAGTTTATCTGTGGTTGAAGCTTCGCCGTAGCTCGACAATAGCTAACAAGTGGCGTGATGTGGTTGATGCGGACTTACTGGAACATCTGTTACAGGGTGAGGGCACTGCTAACGATGGCAGCAAGTGGCACTGGTGGGTGTTTACCGGCTGGTTTGTTTGTGCGGTTGCACTAGCAGGCCCGAGTTGGGAGCAACGTGATACACCGACTTTCAGAAATGTGGCTGAACGGGTGATTGTGATTGATCTTTCAAGATCTATGGATGCTGAAGATATCAAACCATCCCGTTTGATCAGAGTCAGGCAAAAAGTCGAGGATATTCTGGCGCGATCGGAAGAAATGGAAAACGCAATAGTGGTTTATGCCGCATCGCCGTTTATTGTTTCACCGCTGACTAACGATGCAGCCACAATAAGGTCAATGCTGTCGGCCCTGCGGGTTGATGTGATGCCTGCTCAGGGAAGCAGAACCGTTTTGGCGCTCGATAAAGCACTTGAGCTTTTACGAGGTGTTCGCAGCACGGAAGGTGAGATACTTCTATTTACCGATAGTCCCGTTGATAGTGCTGCTCTGACCTCGGCTGCAACAATTGCAGCGGAAGGTTTTTCCCTTTCTGTAATAGGTGTTGGCAGTACAGATGGTGCACCTATTCCTAATCCGCGGGCGGGTTTTTTGAAGGATCGAAATGGCAACATTGTGGTTGCTCGTCTTGATGAAGATGAATTGAAGTCTCTGGCTGCAGCCGGTGGTGGAATATATCGACGCATTGCGTCGGATGAATCGGATATTGACCGGGTAATTAATGGCTTTGATCGAGGTGAAAGTAATACGGTTGCTGAAGAGGATGGGGGCACGCAAACCATTGAGGCATGGGTAGATCGCGGCCCATGGTTGATGCTTCTTTTACTGCCGTTAACCGCAATTGCATTCAGGCGAGGCTGGTTATGAATCTCTTGAAGATGGTCAGCACCAACAGGCTGTGTTTTTTTTGTGGGTTACTGTGGCTCTTGTACTCGGGCACAGCCTATGGGCTGGAACTTGATCGCTTCTTCAAGCGATCAGACCAACGCGGCATTGAGATGCTTGAAAGTGGTCAGGCAGAAGCTGCGGCAAATGAATTCACTGATCCACAATGGCGTGGAGTGAGTCGCTATAAGGCTGGGCTTTATCAAGAAGCCATGGAAGACTTCAGTTTGTCTGAGGATGCGACTGGTCTTTATAACCATGGTACTGCCGCAGCCCGAGCGGGGGATTACAATCAATCTGTCGCGTCACTTGAGAAAGCCCTGGTGCTAGCGCCGGAAGATACCAATATTGCGCATAATCTGGATATCGCTAAAAAGCTTAAAGGTCTTGCCGCGGAACAACAACAAGAACAACAACAGCAGGAACAACAGCAGGGCGGACAGGACCAGGACAATCAGGAGCAGTCCGAGTCAGAAGAGAGCGATGAAGCTGCTGAGTCTGATCAGCAGAGCGAATCGCAGGATTCTCAGCAAGACCAGCAGGACTCGGGGCAGTCTGAAGGTAACCCGGATAACACTGCAGAAAGTCAGACCGAAACTCAGGAAAACAGTGGTGAAATGGATGCGGACGAGCAAGATCAAACTTCAAAGTCTGAACAGCAGGATGCAGAAGATCTTCGCGATATGATGCAGCAGGAGCTGCGGGATGCAAAGCCGAGTGAACCGGAAGAACAACCGCCAGAACAACAAGATCAACAGCAACTGGCAGCATCACAACCGGAGTCTGTCAGTGAAGACGATCAGGCCACTGAGCAATGGTTACGACGCATACCGGATGATGCCTCGCAGTTATTGCGCAATAAAATAAGATTGAACCATCTGATTGAATACCCGCAAGTAAATGATATGCAGGAGCCATGGTGATTAGTTTGCGCCTCAATTCAGCTTTGAATTTTATCAACCTTGGCAACGGCACAACATCATTGCGCTCAAGAATGCCTGGCTTTTTTCTATTTATTATTTGTTTGTTGGCAAACCCGATGGCTCAAGCTGCCGAGTTGACGGCTGAGATAGACAGGCAGACGATCATTGATGGTGAAGCAGTGGTTCTGTATATCAAAGGGACTGATATACCAAATCTCCCGGATACTTCGTCGCTGAATGCTAACTTCCGGATAATTCAATCCGGTCAGTCCACAAGCCAAACGATCGTTAATGGTAAAAGCAGTCGCACGGTGACGGTGAGACTCGAGCTTCAGCCGAAGAGCCTGGGTAGTTCTGTAATCCCGGCTTTTACTGTGGGCAGTGTCAGTTCGGATCCTATCACTATTGAAGTGGTTGCGCGTGGCACGGCAGGTGTCGAGCCACGTGATAAGGTATTTGCAGAATTATCGGTGGATAACCCTAATCCATATGTGCAAGAGCAGGTAATACGGTCACTGAAGATATTTGATGATGGTAATCTCGCCAGTGCTGATCCGGTGCTTGAGGGTAACAGTGACTATCAAATCGAAAAGCTGCCGCTCGATCGTGAAAAAATTGTTAATAGAAATGGTGTGCAGTATCGTGTGAATACATTCCGCTATGCATTGTTTCCGCAACAAAGTGGCGAAATCCTCATTGAGGAAGTCACGATACCTGCAAGCATTCGGGACAACAGTTATAGCGGTAGTTTGATACTGTTTAATACACCCACACGCCGCATAGAACTAAAAAGTGATTCTATTTCACTTTCGGTCAAGTCACGTGCTGTGGCAAGTACAGCTGGATGGTGGTTGCCGGTGAAATCACATGAAGTAAAACATGAGTGGTCTGGTGATATTGCCGATGTAAAGGTTGGCGAGCCACTAACGTTAATGCTTGAAACGGTTGCGACCGGTGCTACATCTACCCAGCTACCAGAGATACCAGTGCCGGACGTGCAGGGGTTAAAAATCTATGTTGATAATCCAGAGTTTGGCTCACGACCTGATGCAACGGGACTTCTGAGTGTGCGACGCGATAAGTGGTCGGTGATACCTAATCAAGCAGGGCAACTGACATTGCCTGAAGTGGTGATCAAATGGTGGGACACTGAAGCAGATGTTGAACGGCGCTCTGTGATTCCTGCACAGCAGTTGGTGGTTGCCGGTGGCAGTGCTGATTCTGGGGGGAGCGCTGACAGCCAGGGTGCGGTTGCAAACTCACAAACTGATGCCGAGACACCGACATCCGGTCAAAACGATTCCTCTACCCCTGTTAACTCAGCTGATGCTTCCAATAATCAGTTTAATGCGTCCAGCGAGACCCGTGATAATGCAGAAACTGTAAACGCACTGAGTGCTCGTAGTGTTGGCTCTGAACAGTTTGTATCAAAGCATTGGCTATGGGTTGCAGTGGCAGCAGTTACAGCCTGGTTTGCTACATTGTTAGCCTGGTGGTGGTCTTCCCTAAAGCGTAGAAGCAAAGACTCAACGACAGTTAAGCCAGCAGACAACAGTTCAGAGCGCAAAGCATTCAAAAAAATGAAGACTCTCGCCGCAGCCACTGAGGCTGATTCATCGGCGTACAGCAGCGCTGTGTTAGAGTGGGCCCTGAGTCGCTGGCCGAGCCATAAAGTACACAATCTACCTGATGTCGGTATGCGCTTGAACAACCGGGTACTTGCTGACAATATGCGTCAACTTGATCAACAGCGTTTTTCATCCAGTCAATCTGTAACCTCGACAGCTGTTTCCATCTATGAAATTCAGAAGTCACTTGAAGAGGCACTGCAGCATGAATCAGCTGACAAATCATTGCAGGATCGGCATGCATTGCCTCAGTTGTAGATTAGATGACTGATACCCTCATTGAGGCAAAAGATCTTTGTGTCAGTCGTGGTGAGCTGGTGCTGTTTGCAGAGCGCTCTTTTACCCTGAATGAAGGTGAGTTGTTTCAATTGCAGGGTGACAACGGATCTGGCAAGACCACCATGCTGCGCGCACTTTGCACATTGATTCCGCTTGATGAGGGGGAGTTGTTTTGGCGTGGTGAGCAGCTTCCCGGTGCGAGAGATACCTACTTTGATGAAATGGCGTTCGCCGGTCACACTGACGGTCTGAAAGCCGGATTAACTCCGGTTGAAAATCTTAAGTGGTGTTTGACTGATGCACCGCCGTCAGTAGAAGCCTGCATTGGAGCGCTTGAAAAAACCGGGCTTGCCGGTAAAGAAGATCTGCCTTGTCGGGTATTATCAGCTGGGCAGCGAAGACGTGTTGTACTGGCACGTTTACTATTGAGCAAGGCAGTGTTGTGGATTCTTGATGAGCCATTAACCGCTCTGGATGTATCTGGTAGAGACCTTGTTGCCAGATTAATTGAAGATCATCTTGCTAATGGTGGCAGTGTGATCTATTCAACGCATCAACCACTCCCTCTGACTTCACGAAGTGCCGATCAAACGCTACTACTATCTGACGCTGTCGGGTTAGCTAACTGATGTTTGCATCATTTGCCACGCTGCTGAGAAGGGATTTAACACTATCCCTGCGCCGTAGTAGCGACTGGCTGAACCCGTTGGTTTTTTTCGTCATTGTTGTGACCCTGTTTCCGCTGGGTGTCGGGCCGGACGGGCAGTTGCTGGGTGAAATTGCACCGGGAGTTATCTGGGTGGCTGCATTGTTGGCCACCTTGTTGGCGCTCGATGGGCTGTTTCGTGAGGATTACAGCGACGGCAGTCTTGAGCAATTGCTTTTAAGCCCTCAACCACTGCCATTGATGGTTCTGGCTAAAACGACAGCGCACTGGCTGGTGTCGGGGCTGCCACTTGTATTACTGTCTCCACTGCTGGCTTTACTGATGCAATTGCCGTTTCAGGCGCTACCATCTCTTTTGTTGTCTTTGGTTCTGGGTACCCTAAGCTTGAGCCTGATCGGTTCTATCGGTGCTGCTTTGACGGTCGGCCTCAAGCGTGGCAGTGTCCTGTTGGCGCTTTTGGTATTGCCATTGTTCATACCGGTGTTGATTTTTGGCAGCAGTTGCGTGGTGGCAGCGGCCGGCGGATTTGAAACCGGTGCGCAATTGTCTCTATTGGCGGGGTTGTTTTTTCTGGCGCTCGCGCTGGCACCCTGGGCCACCTCTGCGGCTCTGCGGATCAGTGTTGAATCCTGACCGATCAGCGCAATGGGCTCCAGCTGTCAGCCTGCCCGGTAATGCGTCAGTCGGGTACAAAGTTAGCTATAATCTTCATGGTGACCACTGCCCAGCTGTGGTTTTGAGCTGTCGGGCGCAAACTAATACTGCGGGTTGCTGTCTGAGCGTGGTTGAGTAAGCCATTGCAGAAAATAAGCAGGGCTGCTCGTTACACAATTCGTGTCTAATCTAGTGTCTGGGTTAATGTCCGGGCAACACAGGATCTGTATGTTCCGTTGGTTTCATAAACTAGCTTCAACCAGGAACTTCTATCGGCTCAGTGAGATCCTTTCTCCTTGGCTGTCCGTACTGTGCGCGCTGTTGTTGGGTGCTGGAATCTTCCTTGGCTTGTTCGTAGCACCTACGGATTATGAACAAGGTGAAAGCTACCGGATCATCTTTGTACACGTGCCAGCTGCATGGCTGAGCATGTTTGTGTACATGGTGATGGCGTTTTGCAGTCTGCTGGTGCTGGTCTGGAAAATGAAGCTTGCAGATATTGTCGCTGAAGTGTCTGCACCAATCGGTGCATCCTTTACGTTTTTGGCTCTCGCGACTGGTTCTTTATGGGGGAAGCCAATGTGGGGTACCTGGTGGGAGTGGGATGCGCGGCTGACCTCTGAGCTGATTTTATTATTTATATATATCGGCTACATGGCGCTCAGAGCTTCTATTGATAACCCGTCAAGCAGGTCACGGGCTGCTGCAATTCTGGCTCTGGTCGGAGTAGTTAACATACCTATCATCCATTTTTCTGTGGACTGGTGGAATACATTGCACCAGCCTGCATCGATCATGAAATTTGACAAGCCTTCTATTCATCCAAGTATGTTGCAGCCGCTGTTGCTATGCGCACTTGGCTTTACAGTATTTTATTGGGTCCTGATGCTAATCAAGAGTCGCACACTAATTCTTGAGCGCGAAAGTAAATCTTCGTGGGTGCAGGAAAGAATTACGGAGAACCGCTTGTGAGTGAATTTTTAGCGATGGGTGGCTATGCCGCTTATGTCTGGCCGTCTTTTGCACTGACCGCGATTGTGATGTCGGCTAATCTGTATTTTGCCAAACGACGACGCAACAAGGTGATTGCTAAATTGCGGCGCGTCAGTACATATAAAGACGCTGCCAACGATACAGGCAACGATACAGGCAACAATACAAGCAAGAGTTCTGGTTAAGTTAAGACTATGCATCCAAAACGAAAACAGAAATTAATACTGGTAGGCTTGATGGTCGCAGCAGTGGCTATTGCAGCAGGGTTTATATTGACGGCCTTCAATAGCAATATTCAATTGTTTTTCTCACCATCTGAGGTGGTGGCAGGAGAAGTGCCTGAAGGGGCGGAGTTCAAAGTCGGTGGACTGGTTGCGGCAAACAGTGTTAAGCGCATAGGGGACGGGCTGACTGTCGAGTTTGAATTGACTGACAACGGAGAGACAATACCGGTGCAGTATACGGGGATATTGCCGGATCTGTTCCGTGAAGGTCAGGGCACTGTAAGTGTCGGCAAGCTGGATGAAAACGGGGTTTTCATTGCTAAGAAGGTTTTGGCCAAGCACGACGAAAATTATATGCCGCCAGAAGTTGCTGATGCGCTGGAAAAAGCCAAAACGAATAAAGCACAGCCCTATGGTGCAGATACGGTGCAGATGCAATGATTCCAGAGATCGGTCACTTTGCGCTAATACTGGCGTTATGCATGGCGGTGGTGTTATCTGTCGTACCGATGCTTGGCAGTTTTGTTGGTCGCTACAGTTGGATGGCGCTGGCACGACCTGCAGCCGGCATTCAATTCTTGTTGGTGGGTGTGTCTTATGTTGTGTTGACGCATGCTTTTTTAATCAATGATTTTTCTGTTGACTATGTAGCTAACACTTCAAACCTCTCACAACCGTTGATCTACAGAATTACCGGTGTGTGGGGTTCGCATGAGGGATCGTTACTACTGTGGCTGCTGGTTCTTACTGCATGGACAGCACTGGTCAGTATCTTCAGCCGGGGTATTCCGCTAATGATGATCTCTCGAGTGCTATCAGTGCTCGGTATGATTAGTGTGGGTTTTACGTTGTTTGTTCTCTTAACTTCCAATCCGTTTACCCGCACGTTGCCAGCACCACTAGATGGTCAGGCGCTTAACCCGTTGTTACAGGATTTTGGTCTGGTGATACACCCACCTATGTTGTACATGGGCTATGTTGGTTTTTCTGTGGCATTTGCTTTTGCGGTAGCAGCCTTAATTGGCGGCAGATTAGATATGGCATGGGCTAAGTGGATGCGTCCGTGGACTAATGTCGCCTGGGTATTTCTGACCATTGGCATCGCGCTGGGTAGTTGGTGGGCATACTACGAACTTGGCTGGGGTGGCTGGTGGTTTTGGGATCCTGTCGAGAATGCTTCCTTTATGCCGTGGCTGGTTGGCACTGCATTGATTCATTCGCTTGCAGCCACTGAGAAACGTGGTGCGTTTAAAGCGTGGACAGTCTTACTCGCGGTCAGTGCGTTTGCCTTGAGTTTACTGGGTACGTTTCTCGTACGTTCCGGTGTGCTGACATCAGTGCATGCATTTGCTAATGATCCGGAGCGTGGTCAGTTTATTCTTGCGTTTCTTGGTGTTGTCGTGGGCTCGTCACTGGTGCTGTATGCATGGAGAGCACCGAAACTTGTCAGTGATGCAAAATACAATCTGGAATCCCGTGAATCGGGTTTGCTGTTCAATAATGTTGTTATGGTGGTGATTTGCGCCAGTGTTTTAATTGGTACTTTATATCCACTATTTCTTGATGCAATGGGACTGGATAAATTGTCGGTCGGGGCACCGTACTTTAATTTGGTTTTTATACCTCTCGGTGCATTGGTCATGTTGTTTGTGGGTGTGGGTGCACTGACGCGCTGGAAAAAAGATAGCCTCATAGAAATATTGCGTCGATTGCGATGGGCAATGGTGTTGAGTGTTGCAGGCGCGATCGTACTGCCATTCACAATGGGGTCGTTCAAGCTGGGTGCGGCTTTTGGTATCGGTCTCGCGTTGTGGGTAGTCGCAACCTCTGTTCAGGGCATATACGAGAGAGTAAAGAACCGAAAGAACAAGTTATTCTCGTTAACCAGAATCCCGGCTGGTTTTTGGGGTATGACGCTTGGCCATGTTGGTATCGCAGTTATGGCTGTGGGCATCAGTTTGACGTCTCTTTACAGTATTGAAAGAGATTTGCGCCTCGATAAGGGTGAAACCGTAAATATCGCAGGTTATGACTTTGAGTTTGGCGGTGTTAGAGACGTTGACGGGCCAAATTATACCGCTGAAGAAGGTCTGTTAACCGTCACCAAAGACGGTCAGGAAGTAACCGTGTTGAGAGCCCAGAAGCGCGATTACAACAGTCAGATGGGTATTATGACTGAGGCTGCTATTGACGCAGGCTTAACCCGTGATTTATTTTTTGCCCTGGGCGAGTCGCTGGGGCCGGATTCCTGGAGTGTGCGTTTGTACCATAAGCCCTACATACGATGGATATGGCTAGGTGCATTGTTTATGGCGTTTGGCGGGTTGTTGGCTGTGATGGACAAGCGATACCGGCGCGAGCGAAGCAAGGCTGCAGATAGTGTTGCGAGTTCTGCTGAGGCGGTAAAGACATGAGGTTTCTTCTACCGCTTGTTGTTTTTCTGGGTATAGGCGTATTTTTATTTACCGGTCTGGGTAAAGATCCAACTATTGTGCCATCACCGTTGATTGGCAAGCCTGCGCCTAAATTTACCTTGCCGGTACTCGGACAGGACGACAACAGCTTTTCAACAGCAGATATGGAAGGCAAAGTCTGGTTACTCAACATCTGGGCTACGTGG
>CALIHW010000116.1 GCA_938020525.1 uncultured Granulosicoccaceae bacterium
CACATTGGCGATAGCAGAGGCATCACTATGATTATTATCGAGCACGACATGCATGTTGTGTTTAGTCTTGCAGATAAAATCAGTGTCCTCGCACAGGGTACGGTGATTGCCGAGGATGTACCGGAAAAAATAAAAGGCAACCCGAAGGTTCAGGAAGCCTATCTTGGAGGTGCACATTGAGCGCCGCACAACATAATCAAAATTCAACACAAGAGTATTTCAGCTGCAACGATATTCACTCTTACTATGGTGAGAGTTACATCGTACAAGGGGTAAGCTTTTCTATTCGTGAGGGCGAAATACTTGCGCTATTGGGGCGTAACGGCGCAGGTAAGTCATCGACGCTACGTACAATTTCGAGGCTTGAAGATCCTGAGTTGCAGCAAGGTGAAATCTGGCTTGATGGCAAGCCTCTGCATAACATGAAAAGCCATGAGGCGGCTGTTGCGGGTGTAGGAATGGTGCCGGAAGATCGCAGAATCATCCCGGGGCTTACGGTTGAAGAGAACATCAAGCTGGCGCAGATAGTGGAGCCTGTGGGCTGGTCCCTTGATCAGATTTACGAGTTGTTCCCTCGCCTTGGGGAGCGTAGAAAGCAGGAAGGCGTTACATTGTCCGGTGGTGAGCAGCAAATGCTTGCTATCGGTCGAGCGCTGTCGCGTGATATCAAGTTGTTACTGCTTGATGAGCCCTATGAAGGTCTCGCACCGGTTATCGTGCAAGAGATAGAAAAAACTCTGCAGTATATTCGTGAGCAGGGGATGACAACCATTATCGTTGAGCAGAACGCGGTCGCTGCACTTAAGCTTGCGGATCGGGCGGTTATTCTTGATACCGGGCAGCTGGTTTATGAAGGATCGGCTCAAGAGGTGCTCGAAAATGAACAGCTGCGTCAGGAGTATCTGGCGATATAGTTACAGCTGTACAGGTCATCTTTGGAGTATTGATCAAAAGCATAGACACCTACCCCCATATGGGAGGTCGGCGTCTGAACGCCGGGCGAGTGTGGTGCTTTGATTAATACTCAGATATAAGCCGTTACATCGCACCCTCTTGCAAAGCAAAAAACGCTTTGTATTCTCCCGCAGAGGGTGTCGTCAAACGTTTCAGTGACTATCACATAAAGTTAACCAGTGCCTCTTTTGCCATTCTCCCTGGGGAGAATCCGGCGTGTAGTTTGCGCCGGAAAAGGGGGGGGTCTGGTTAGATATTCAATACGACTTCGAGCTTAAACTTTGAATTTATAGCCAAAAGTATCCCTCTCCCAATGCAAACAACGCATTGGACTCTCCCACACAGGGAGAGTGGCTTGGCTTCGGGGACGTGCATAAAAATATAGTCGAACAGGATTTCAAAAAATGCTTTGACGACAGCCTCCCGGAGGGAGAATTGCAGTTCGGGGTTTTGGTTACTATTGTCTTTGTATTATTGATCAAAAAAAAGACACCCTCCCGCTTGCGGGAGGGTCGGCGTCTAAGCGCCGGGGAGGGTGCTTTTTTGCAGCTAGTTGCGATTAAGCCGCTAGTTCGCGATCTGTGAGAGCAGATCCGGATTAGTGACAAGATTCCTCACGCCATGGGCATGATCTTCGTCAAAAATGTTATCGCTGAACCAGGTGCCGACTGTCTTGATGTTTACTTTGGCAACTTCTGGCCGCACACTCCAGCTCACCTGCAGTGGAGATCCTTTTTCGTTGTAGGAAGGGCCGGTTGTAGAGCCTGCGTACTGGATCGCGTCTCCGGTATTAGATGGAATGTTCACTGCCTGGTACAAACCATCAACCTGACCCACTTCAGTCAATGACATGAAATCGAGCGCGCTGTCATCATTGACCAGCACATAAACTTGTGTTTCAACGCGTAGTTGCGGGTTCATGATGGCTTCACTTAAGCATGCTCCGAGTGTCGGACCCGGTTCTACCTGTGCGGTAGTGTGGACATAGTGCACCTCGATAGTATCACCCGCCTGCAGTCCACCGTGCTCACCCATGCCAACCTCTTCAGCAAGCGGAGCGGTTTCCGCGTCTGTCAGGTCGCCGGAGTACAGAAAACCAGTGCCGTAGCCCTTACCGTCTCCGTTACCTGCGTACTTGCTGAAATTGATGCCCTTGTGCTCTGCACCTTCATGCATATGGATGTTGCATAAATTCATCTCAGAGGATGGAGGTGCCGGCTGAAAGATACGTCCGTTTGATCCTGTGGCAGAGTCGATATCTCTTGGAGCTTGCGGGCCAAACCCTGCACCATCAGTAGATTTGGCCAGTGCAGCTCTTTGTTCAGCGATTTCGCTGTCTGGAGCCATTTTGTCACCTGCGCCCGATACTGTGCCAATTAGCCCGACAGCAGCAGCGGCCGCTGCGAGAGATTTTAGAGTTGTGCTATGCATTTTTTCTCCGAAAAGGTGCATGTAGAGGTTGGTTGGATTGCCCTGAGCTGTACATGACGGTAAGGAGCGGTTACACAACTCAGGCATAATGTACGACAAGGAGGTTACGAAAAGGTTTGTGAATTATCTGTAGACACGCAATAAAAAAATAGCGCTTACCAGAGTTTAGCTATCGCTACTGTTGCTCTGAGTGGCGAGACAGCTTTGATGTGTGTTGAAATCTGAGGCGGTTATTTGCAGGGTGAAAGCTAAGTTGTTGATTCGGTGGGAGTGTGCGCAGATACGATCAGCTTTTAATTAGACTGAGTACATCATACATACTGTCGAAAACTGTGTGTCCCAACTTTAAGAGTTCTTCTGAAGGTGCCACCAGGTTAGGGATCTGGATGACGTTAAGACCTGCGCCAAGAGCAGACTTAACTCCGTTAGCTGAGTCTTCAAGGCCGTATGATCGGCTCATGTCAGCATCCACG
This sequence comes from uncultured Granulosicoccaceae bacterium, assembly GCA_938020525.1. Classification (GTDB taxonomy): domain Bacteria; phylum Pseudomonadota; class Gammaproteobacteria; order Granulosicoccales; family Granulosicoccaceae. The sequence goes on from CALIHW010000116.1 coordinate 2,859, forward strand.
GAAGCCCCGGCTTTTTGATAGATCTCTGGATGCGGCTTGCTGATCGCCACCTGGTCACCGCAAGTGATCGTTAGAAAGTAGTCCCGAAGCCCCGCATCTTCTATTTTTTTATTTCCAGCATCTGTGGTGGAAGATGTCGCGACAGCGCACTTTATACCGGCCTGGTTGGCGTACTCCAATACTTCAATCACACCGGGCAACACATCAATAGACTCAGTTTTGAGGAAATCATGAAATCTTGCGTTCCAGTCTCTTCGAAAGGCAATGGCGTCAATCTGGTTGCCAAATTCTTCATCTACACGGTTGTTATGATGTTTTTCATTGGTACCAACAAGAGATAGAAAGAACTCTGTTTGATCCCCTAAGTTGTAATCATTGGCAGTTTCTTCAAATGCTCGTTTTGAAAATACTTCTGTGTTGAGCAACAAACCATCGAGGTCGAACAGCATCGCATCAGGGGTCATGGTATCGGTTCTATGTAGGGTTTATTAATTGACTAAAAAACGTAACGTACCAACATCCAGACAGCCATCGCCACCATCATGATGTTTTCGGTCAATGATACAAAGCCCAGTGGCACGCGGCTGTTGCCACCAACGCAGGCACACTTAATATCTCGCTTGTCGATATAGACGGCTTTGAAAACAGAAACAGCACCAATGGATCCAATAAATAAAGCTACCGGTGCTGAAATCCAGGTCAGTGCACCTGCGATCATTAATACACCAGCGAAAGTTTCTGCAAACGGGTAGATATAGCCGTACCTTACAAACCTTGCAGCAAGAAGATCATAGTTGAGAAACATCGTGCTGAATCTTTCTATATCCTGCAACTTCTGAACACCCAGCAAACACATAGAGACTGCGATAAACCATTCGATGGTACGCAGCATAAATATACTCTGGTTTGCCACCCAACTGAAAGCCATTGCGATTAACGCAGCTACTGCGAAGATTGCAATTACCGGTTGATAGGTTGTTTCGTTGTCAGATTTGGTTTTAAGGCCAAGGTGTTCTCGGGTGTCTTCGTAACCACCGATTCTTTCATTTGCAATGAAAACCTGCGGCGTGCTGCTTACGCCATGTTTGGCTTTGAATGTATCCGTGGATTCTCTGTCTGTCAGTTTGTTATCCACAACGGTGAAGCCGCTGCGCTGTAAAAGATCTTTGGTTTTTAATCCGTGCGGGCATTGATGCTTTGGCATTGCCATGCGATATAGCGTGGCAGTTTTTTCAGTGCTGTTCTCAATGTTGTTTTGGGTGTCGTTTTGGGTTTGTATTGATTGGCTGGTCATGGCTCCGCCCGCAAGTCCGGTATTGAGCATGAATGTAGGGGGTATTGGCGTTAATAGCAATTCAGCCGCGAAATGTTCGAATAGGTCGGGTGTGTGCCTGCTCGCTCTTGTGTCCGATGGACCGGATGGCAACCTTTGGCGGTAGCCGCAAAGTAGGCAGCTCGCCTTTTTTGTGATGCTGGAATTTTAATGCCGTATCAAAATTAGAGAATGTTTCATTGCGATTGTGCGTGCTTCGGGTATCATCTGGTCCCATTCAACTAACTGCATTGGACCAAAAGGTGAGCCAGAAGATAAACAAGCAGGATTCTCCGCAGCAATTCAATCCGTTACAAAATTCAGGAGCTCTGTCGCTCCAACATCCGCCGGGCGCAATCCGAATGTTGTCAGACGTTCTGCCTGACGAACCACTGCTTATGATGGGCGCCGGGCCGGTTCCGATTCCAGCGGCTGTAGCGCACGCTAATTCAATCGTGATCAATCATCTTGGTGATGCCATGGTGACTGTGGTTGAGCAGGTGAAAGCGATGTCTAACTATGTATTTCAATCAAGCACTGCGCGCATTCTCGGGGTAGCAGGCCCTGGCTCTGCGGCTATGGAAATGGCAGTTGCTAATCTGCTCGAACCGGGTGACAAGTGTTTGAGCATCTGCAATGGTTATTTTAGTCAGCGTCTGGCAGAGATGGCGGATCGGCTCGGTGGTGAAGTTGTACGTCATAGTGTGCCCGAGTGTGAGTCAGTGGATACAGGCGTAGTTCTTGAGTTGTTAAAAAAGCATCAGCCTGCAGTACTTACAATTGTACAAGGTGAAACATCCAGTACGGTTTGCAATCACCAACTACCATTAATTTGCAAAGCTGCACGTGAGTTTGGTTGTCTGATTATTGTTGATGCAGTCTGTACGTTAAGTACTATGCCGTTGCAGATGGAAGACTGGGGAATCGATGCGGTGATCACTGGAGGGCAAAAAGGTTTGTCGTCTATTCCCGGGGTTTCACTGGTAGCTTTTTCGGAACGGGCATGGACCAGGCGGCGTACCCGCAAGGCTGCCTTAAGTCACTGGTGTCTTGATGCTTTGCTTGCCGATCGTTTTTGGTATGGCAAGTCGTACCACTATACGGCCCCTGTCTCTGGAGTTCTTGCTTTGCATGAGGCTTTGCGGTTGGTATGTGCAGAAACACTGCCCGTGCGATTCCATCGTCACCGGCGTTCCTCTACTGCGCTGCAAGCTGGTATAGAGGCCAGTGGCTTAGAGCTGTATGTTGAAAGCGAGCACCGTCTTGATTCGGTTATCGGTATCGCTCTGCCAGATAATATAGATGCAGCAGAGCTGTTGAAGCTTATGTCTGCTCGCTATCGGGTGGAAATATCCGGATCCTTCGGGGCGCCAATTCTGCGCATCGGCCAGATGGGTGAACAGTGCCGCAGCCATAACGTATTCCGCGCATTTCATGCGTTAGGGTCGAGCCTTTCAATGCTCGGTGCAGAACTTGACGTGCCTGCCGGTATGTCTGCTCTTGAGCATTCGCTCGCGGCACTTGATCAAGCTCCCGGATTATTTACGCCGACTATTTTGGCTGGGCAGCAGAGTGCCTGAGTATAGATCCTGACTATTCCCTTAGGGCTATTGAATACCACCGGAATTCACGCTACGGTCACATGGGATAAAACGGGTAAAACCTCTGGAGGGGACGTGACTTTGATTCGTAAGCTTATTATGGGAAGCATTGCTGGACTTATGGCCAGCCTTATTGCCAGCCTGATAACCAGCTTGGCTTTATCGGGAATTGTTGCCGCGCAAGACGTAGCACCAGATGCAGTGAAAATAGAGAATCTTGCCATTGCAACACCATTGACTGCCACACCCGGCAACGCTGAGGAAGGTAGAAAGATATTTGCCAACCGCAAACTGGGTAATTGTCTGGCCTGCCACGCAAACAGCGATTTAAAAGACCAATTATTCCATGGCGAGGTTGGTCCGAGTCTTGATGGCGCAGGTACCCGCTGGAAGCCTGAAATTCTACGTACCATAGTGGTTAACGCCAAGGCTGTTTTTACTGATGAGACCGTGATGCCCGGTTTTTATAGTCTGGATGTCGGTGAGAATGTACGCGAGGATCTCATTGGCAAGACTATCCTCTCAGCTCAGCAGGTAGAAGACATCGTCGCCTACCTTGAAACTCTTAAATAGTGTTGGAGACATCCATGACTTTATCAAGACGTACATTGTTAAGTGCCAGTGCCACAGCGGCATTGACCGCATTTTTTGGTTCGGGGCGTGTATTTGCCGAAGCTGCCGATGTCGCCAAAGTAATTGAAGCATACACTGATGGTACAGAAGCAGGCGAGGGTGGCCCATTAACACTCACTACTCCTGAAATTGCAGAAAACGGTAACAGTGTGCCAGTCTCGGTTCTTGTTGAGAGCCCGATGACGGAGGACGACCACGTTGAATCAGTCATACTGCTTGCTGAGGGTAACCCGTTGCCTGAAGTTGCAACTTTTAATTTCACACCGATGAGTGGTGAGGCGAAAGCATCAACGCGTATGCGGCTTGCACAAACTCAAAATGTGGTAGCACTCGCGAAGCTCAGCAATGGTGAGATCTATAAAGCGAGTAACAATGTGAAAGTGACTATCGGAGGCTGTGGCGGATAAGCCCGGAAGAATATTATGGCTAAACCTCGAATTAAAGTACCCAAGAAAGTATCTGCCGGTGACGTGATCACCATCAAGACGCTCGTCAG
>CALIHW010000117.1 GCA_938020525.1 uncultured Granulosicoccaceae bacterium
TACGCACACGGGGCGCGTTGACCAGGTTTTTAAAGCTCGCGAAGAGGCGACAGGAGAACCAGTTACTGAACAGCTGGCTGCGATCAATGCGTCGATACCTTTAGGGCGGATCGGGACACCTGAGGAGTTCGGCCGCACGGTTGCGTGGATCGCTTCCCCGGCCGCTAGCTTCATCCACGGCACAAATCTCATGTTCGATGGCGGTCAGACGGCGAACACGGTTTAATGCCGAATCGAGACCCGCGGGACTTCTAAGCCCTTGGGTCTAAGTGCTATAGTTTTCATCAGCGTAATTCGATTCGAATCTTGGACTATATTGGGCACATTGCTGTATGTGCTGGGTTACCGACTTATTATTCGACCACATTTGCGGCTCGAGGCGTGTTATCTAACTTCCAAGCCGCCCACTAGTTAGTAATGACAGCTTCAATGCTCGCTAGCAAGGAATCTACCTCGTTTCCGAGCAGATTGGCATGCGCCATCTTGCGACCAATTCTTGCTTCAGCCTTTCCATATATGTGTACATGGCTGTTATCCAGCTGCTGCAATGCCTGCCACTCGAAGCCATTTTTCAGAATCAAATCACCAAGGATGTTGTACATTATTGCAGGCTGATATTGAATAATACGTGCGACAGGCAAGCCCGCAAGCGTACGTACCTGTTGATCAAACTGCGAGTAGTTACAGGCATCCATGGTGAAGTGACCACTGTTGTGCGGCCTCGGTGCAATCTCGTTTAGAGACACAGCACCATCGCAGACAAACATCTCCACTGCCAATACACCAATATAGTTCATCGCTTCAGCTAGTGATTTAGCAACCAACACAGCTTGTTTCTGTACTTCTTCTGGCACTCGGGCAGGAACAATACAAAGATCCAGGATGCCATTTTTGTGTTGGTTTTCCACTACAGGAAAAGCCTCAATATTGCCGTGAACATCTCTGGCAAGTACTACGGAAACCTCACAGTCAAACGGCACGAAATCTTCCAGTACACACTCAACATTTCCGAATGACTCAAACGCAGTCTGTAACTCTGTAATATTTTCACACACTTGCTGACCTTTACCATCGTAGCCAAAGCGTGCTGTCTTTAATACTGCTTTGCCGCTCATGGTTTTAAAAGCCAACTCCAGTTGCGAGGCATCAGTTATAGCCGCACAACTGTTAACCGGTAAGTTGTGATCTTTAAAAAAAGATTTTTCCTTGTTTCGATTTTGAGCAATCTCCACTGAATGAGATGGCGGATAAACCGGAATCTTGTCTTCTAAAAACCGCAGACTATCCGCGGGAACATTCTCAAACTCCGTGGTCACCGCATCACACACTTGTGCAAGGTTAGAAAGTGCCAACTCATCATCAAATTCTGCCTCAACATGGTAAGCAGAAACTTCTGCTGCAGGCGAATTTTCCGCAGGATCAAGCACGCAAACTTTGTATCCCATTTTGCTCGCAGCCTGAGAGAACATTCGGCCGAGCTGACCACCACCAAGCACACCCAAAGTAGCGCCTGGTTCCAGTGGATTTAGATTGTCAGGAACTATTGCCGTCATCAGATTTAGTCACCAACCGGAAGCTCAGAGGTCATCGCCCGATGTCGCTGTTCCTGTCGAAATTCTTCAAGCTTGTCTGAAAGCGAATCATCGTGCTTGGCAAGCATGGCAATCGCAAACAGTGCTGCGTTTACCGCACCGGCATCACCAATTGCAAAAGTTGCCACAGGAATGCCCTTAGGCATTTGCACTATCGAAAGCAAAGAGTCCTGACCTTGCAGGTGTCTGGAAGGTGCCGGTACACCCAGTACAGGCACGGCCGTCTTGGATGCCAGCATACCGGGCAGATGAGCAGCTCCTCCGGCGCCTGCAATAATCGCCTGCAGTCCGCGCGCCTGGGCGTTAGCCGCATATTCAAAGAGCAGATCAGGTGTACGATGTGCCGATACCACCTTGCACTCGTGGGGTACTTTAAATTGAGTGAGAATGTCATGACTGTGCTGCATCACTGGCCAGTCACTCTGGCTGCCCATAACTACACCTACTAAAGGATTCTGCATCTGCGTTTCATGATTGGGTAAAGTACAATGGTGACGAAATTTTCTTAATTTTACCACCACTACGTGTAATTAATTCCTCTGAGCAATACCCGGAATCTACAGAATTGAACGACGCCATTATCGAAACCTCAATCAAATCACTTCCTCTTCTGCAGCGCGGAAAAGTAAGGGATGTCTACGCAGTCGACGATGATCACCTGTTGATGATCGCAACCGACAGATTATCCGCCTTTGATGTAGTTCTGCCAGAGCCCTTACCCGGAAAAGGCAAAATTCTCACACAGCTGGCTCTCTTTTGGTTCGAACAGATGGGGGATCTTATTCCCAATCATTTAAGCGATCTTTCACTGGAAAACGTTCTGCCCGATGCACACGAGTATGCACAGGCAGAAAATCGCAGTATGTTGGTAAAGCGCCTTAAACCACTACCTGTAGAAGCAGTGGTGCGTGGCTACTTAATAGGATCAGGGTGGAAGGACTACCAGCAAACGGGCAGTGTCTGTGGTGTTGAACTACCAGCCAATATGGAAATTGCTCAACAGATTGAACCTGCAATTTTCACCCCTGCCACTAAAGCCGATGTCGGCGATCACGATATCAATATCAGCTTTAAAGAAATGGCTAACATTATCGGTCGCGAACTGGCCGATCAGGTTGCATCAGTGAGTCAGACCATCTATCAAAGAGCATCTGCTCATTGCAAGCAACGAGGTATCATTCTCGCTGATACAAAGTTTGAATTTGGAATAGATGAGAATGGCGCGCTTACTCTAATGGATGAAATACTCACACCAGACAGTTCACGCTTCTGGAATGCCGCAAGCTACAAACAAGGCGAGAACCCCGAAAGCTACGATAAACAATTTGTTAGAGATTATCTGGAAACCCTTGACTGGGATAAGACACCACCAGGGCCAATGCTGCCGGAAGATATCAAATCACGTACGATAGGACGCTACGAAGAAGCACTACACACGCTTACAAGCGGTTAAGTTCACCTCATATATCCCCACGCACTACACCAGACCATGCAGGCCTGCAAACGGATCTATATGCTTGTTCTCGTGCCAGGCATACTCGCACCATTTTGCGACTTGCAATGCAGTTTCCCTACCGTGCATTAGAGCTATTGCACCCAGCGCCATATCCATTCCCGCAGAAACTCCCGATGATGTTATGAATGCCCCATCTTTAACCCATCTGGCTTCTTTAATCCAATCTACATTTGGACCTTGCTCCGCAACCCACGAGAATGCTGCTTTGTTAGTGGTAGAGCGACGACCATCCAATACTCTGGCTTTGGCTAGCAGTGCACTACCGGTGCATACGCTCAAGGTGTATTCGGCTTTATCTGACGTATTGACTAACCACTCAAGAAGTTTAATGTTGTTTACTTCAGTGCGAGTTCCGGCGCCACCAGGAACAAACAAGATATCAAATCTCTTATTGCTATCGATAGTTGTGTCTACGTGGGCGGCTATCCGCTGATTACTGACAACCGGCCCTGTTTTCTCGGCCACCAACTCAAGCGCGTAGTCTTTCTCCAGCATGCCGAACATTTCCATAGGACCAAACAGATCCAGAAGTTCGAACCCAGGAAAAATCAAAGCTCCGATTGTGCGCATTTTCTATTCCGGCAGTTTTGCACCTGACTCTTACTATTCCACTAGCATTACTAGCTGGCATTTCAATTCAATACCAGGTGCCAATACCAGGTCATGGTCATGGTCATGGTCAATGCAGTTTTTCGTCTGTGCGTTTTCACTGGCAAATAGAACAACCAGTCATAGTCAGGTGCGATTCGCGATAACGAAGCTGATTTACTATCTATTCAGCCACTCGATTAATCAAGGAAGCCTAAAACAACAACCACGAGTACGGCCGCAGCGGCAACCCCTAAGATGCAGTATGCCAAAAAACCAAATTGCCCGCGAAACCGCTATCGAACAGCTGTAAAAGTGATCGACATCGGGTAGGAGGTGATGTTACCACCACCTCCTCCCACACCACCGTGCGTACGGTTCCGTACACGGCGGTTCAAGCAGAACATTCACGAAGTCTGGAGTAAGTTTGAAAGAGGGACACAAGCCTTAAAGCATGGAAGAA